>JAGWTW010000003.1 GCA_028868735.1 Hyphomicrobiales bacterium
ACAAAAACAATGCATGGATTTTTGATCGAATTGACCGTTTAATTAAACAATATAACGAGAATTACAAATTCGATATTTATGAAAATGTCAACACGGCACAATTAACTAGATACGGAATCGAGGAAAAATATGATTGGCACATGGATCTCGGTAAAGATCGGTCAAGCACGCGCAAATTAACTGTTGTCGTGGAGCTAAGTCTCCCGAATTCATACGAGGGTGGCAATATAGAAATTTTTTATAACGAAGGAGATAATACTCACTCAAGAATAAGCTGCGGCGATGTCATTATATTTCCGTCATTCGTCATGCATCGTGCCGCAGAAATCAAATCAGGCGAGCGCTGGAGCTTGGTTTTTTGGTGCCATGGACCGGAGCCTTTTCGCTGAACCGTGGGCCTGGCCGGTCAGGCTTTTGCTCCACGGCGCGCAGGTTGCAGCGACGCCGCCTCGCCCCGGCTCACCGCCCGGCCAGCAATAACCGCGCCTGCTCCACATCGAGCTTCATGCGCGCGACCAGCGCGTCCACCGAGTCGAATTTCGCTTCAGTGCGGATGAAGCCGATGAAGGCGACCTCGACCTGCTTGCCGTAGAGGTCGCCGTCGAAATCGAGCACGTAGACCTCGAGCAGCGGCGGGCCGTCGTCGAAGGTCGGGCGCGTCCCGAAATTGGCGGCGCCGCCATACGTCCGGCCGTCGGCCTTCAGCGTCACCGCATAAATGCCGTGCATCAGCCGGCAGGACGGGTCGAGCGCGATATTGGCGGTCGGAAAGCCGATCTGCCGGCCGACCTTGCGCCCGTGCAGCACCTCGCCTTCCACGAACCAGGGATGGCCGAGCAGGCGGGCGGCGAGGGCCACGTCGCCGCGCTGCAGGGCCGCGCGGGTGGCGGTGGAGGAGACGGCGTCGAGCGATCCCTCCTCGTCCTGCGCGATCCGCTCGACGATCTCGACCGCGAGCCCTTTGCGCGCGCCTTCGCTCTCGAGGAAGTCGGGCGTGCCCTGGCGCTTCGCGCCGAAATGGAAGTCGTAGCCGGCCACGACGCCGGACACGCCGAGCCGGCGGATCAGCACCTCGTCGATGAACTCCTGCGCCGACAGCGCGGCGAGCGCGCGGTCGAAGGTGAGCGTAATCATGCCGTCGAGGCCGAGGCTCTTCAGGAAGGCGGCCTTCGCCTCGTGCGGGGTCAGCCGGAAGATGACGCTCTTGCCGGCGAAGAAATCGGCGGGATGCGGCTCGAAGGTGACCACGGCCGCCGGCTTGCCGAGCCGCGCGGCGAGCGCCTTGGCGCGGGCGATCACGCCGCGGTGGCCGCGGTGCAGCCCGTCGAAATTGCCGAGGGCGACGACCGCGCCCGCGAGGCCGGCCGGCGGCGCGGCCGGATCTGCGACGTCGACGAAACCGGGCATGGCGCGTCCGGTCAGGCGGTTGTCGCGCGCGGCGTCGCGACGCGCGTCGGCGCCATCACATGCGCCTCGCCGTCCAGCACCACCTTGCCGTCGACCAGGCATTCGCAATGCAGCTTCACGCGGCGGCCCTTTTCGGTCAGCTCCTGCACCTCGACCACCACCGTGATGACGTCGCCGATCTTGACCGGGCCGCGGAAATTGAGGGTCTGCGAGAGATAGACGGCGCCGGGGCCGGGCAGATACATGCCGATGACCGTGGAAATCAGGCTCGCCGTGTAGAGCCCGTGGACGATCCGCTCGCCGAACCGGGTCTTGCGCGCGAAATGGTCGGACAGATGCACGGGATTGCGGTCGCCGGACAGGTCGGCGAAGGCGATCACGTCGTCGTCCATGACCGTTTTCATCAGCGTTTCGCGCTGGCCGACCGTAAGGTCTTCAAAATAGTGGGTTTTGTACGGTGCGGACATGAAGCAGGCTCCCGGTCCGCCGGCGCGAACCATTTGGCAACCCTGTATCAAAGAAATTGCCCCGGGAAACGCAAAAAACGCCGGTTTGCGGGGGATCGTCCTCGCCGGCCGTTTACCTCGCCGAAAGCCCTTGGGCCTTAACTGGGGCGGCAAGGACCCAAAGGGGGCGCCCTACGCCGGGCGGGTCGGGTCCGTGGAGACAGATATGAACGCCGATACCGCGATGCCCATCCTCGTCATCGACGATTACCAGACGATGGTCCGCATCATTTGCAACCTGCTCAAGCAGATCGGCTACGAGAACGTCGATCAGGCCAGCAACGGCTCCCAGGCGTTCGAGATGATCAAGGCCAAGAAATACGGCCTCATCATCTCCGACTGGAACATGCAGCCGACGACGGGTTTCGAGCTGTTGCAGAAGCTGCGCGCCGATCCGGATCATGCGGCGACGCCGTTCATCATGGTGACGGCCGAATCCAAAACCGACAACGTCATCGCCGCGCGCAAGGCCGGCGTGTCGAGCTACATCGTCAAGCCCTTCAACGCGGCCACGTTGAAAGCCAAGATCGATGCGGTGTTCGCGGCCAAGGCCGCCTGATTCCAGGCGATGGATGTGAGGAAAGCGGTCGCCCCTGCGCGGCCGTTTTCACTTGCGACGCTTGCCGCGGGCCGAGCCCCGGGAGACGGATAAGCGATCGTGCGCCGCCGCCGAGGCGCTCGATGCGGCAATTTGAGTTCCGGTCCTGCGCGGCGGAAGCGGACATGACGGCGAGAAAGAGGGGCAGGGAGCTGCCTCTGTCATCCCGATCTATTGCCGCGCTTTGCTGTTGCGCTTTGCGCGGCTCGCGGCGTGAATGGGTGCGGGCGGAGCGCCGAAGCCTGCGGAGTTCGGCCCTTGGCCGCCTGCATTCCCGGCGGCGCATCCTGTCCGACCTGCGTTGACGCTCTCCCGGCCAAATCCTAGGCTTTACCGAAAGACAAGGCGCAAGAACGCTGTGCGGGAGACGCCGTCATGGAGCCGGACCTTTCCAGAATTCCCGACGCCGACCAGTGCGTCCTCGGGCCGATGCTCGAGCGCCATGCGCGCGAGCGCGGCGCCAAGATCGCGGTGCGCTTCCAGGACGGCCGTGAATGGAGCTACGACCATTTGCTGGCGCAGACGCGCACGGCGGCCGCAGGGTTTCAAAAGCTCGGCGTCGAGCATGGCGCGCGCGTTCTGGCGTGGCTGCCGAACGGATCCGATCAGGCGCGCGTCTGGTTCGGCCTCAACTACATCGGCGCCGTCTTCACGCCGATCAATCTGGCTTACAAGGGCCGTCTGCTCGAACATGTGATCGAAAATTCGGACGCCGCGATCATGGTCGTCCATCGCGATCTCGTCGCGCGTCTCGACGGGATCGATCTGCACAAGGTGAAGACCGTGATCGTCATCGGCGGGGATGCGCCGCTGCGGCCTGACGTGATGAAGCTCGGTCCTGCCGCGCTCGACGGCGACGTCTCGACGCTGCGGCGCGTCGAGGTAAAGCCGTGGGACACGCAGATGATCATCTACACGTCCGGCACGACGGGACCGTCGAAGGGCGTGCTGACCTCCTACGTCCATACCCATGCGATGACGCAGGCGCTCTATTACATCGGCGAGGACGATCGCGACCTCATCACGCTGCCGATGTTCCATGTCGGCGGCGCGAGCCTGCTCTACGGCATGCTGATCCGCGGCGCGTCGGCGGCGATCGTCGACGCCTTCGACACGCGCTCCTTCTGGAATGTCGTGCGCGAGACGAAGGTGACGACGGCCACGCTTCTCGGCGTCATGGCGCCTTTTCTCTTGAAGGAGCCGGCGAGCGCGGGCGATCGCGACCATGGGCTGCGGACGGCGCTGATGATACCGCTGTCGGAAGACCCGAGCGAATTCTCGCAGCGCTTCGGCGTCGCCATCTACAGCGCGTTCAACATGACCGAGATTTCGATGCCGCTGATAACGGGCGCCAATCCGCGGCTGACCGGCACATGCGGACGGCTGCGGGCCGGCGTCGAGGCGCGGCTCGTCGACGAGAACGATCTGGAAGTTCCTGTCAATGCGATCGGCGAACTCGTGCTGCGCACCGCACGCCCCTGGGCGATGAATCACGGGTACAACCGCAATCCCGAAGCGACGGCGCGCGCCTGGCGCAACGGCTGGTTCCACACAGGCGACGCATTCCGTCGCGACGAGGACGGAAATTTCTTCTTCGTCGACCGCATGAAGGACGCGATCCGCCGGCGCGGCGAAAATATCTCCTCGTTCGAGGTGGAGGCGGAAATCTGTTCGCATCCTCTCGTGCGCGAGGCCGCGGCGGTCGCCGTCCCGAACGAATATTCGGAGGACGAGGTGCTCGCGGTCCTCTCGCTGGTCGAGGGCAAGACGCTCGATCCGGCGGAGCTCATTCGTTATCTCGCCCCGCGCATGGCGCATTTCATGATCCCGCGCTACGTCCGTATCATCGAAACGCTGCCGCGCACGCCGACGCAGAAGGTCGAGAAATATCTGTTGCGCAACGCCGGCGTCACGGCCGACACATGGGACCGCGAAAAGGCCGGCATACGCATCGCCCGCGAAAAGATCGGCGCGGCGTGAGCGCTTCTGTATTGTCGCGGGGCGCGCATTTTTGGCGATGCGCGCGCCGCCTCTAGGATGATTGTCAATGCGCACCATCAGGCTCGGCGCGGGCGCCGGCTATTCCGGCGACAGGATCGAACCGGCGATCGAACTCGCCGAGAAGGGCGCGCTCGACTATCTTGTGTTCGAATGTCTCGCCGAACGCACGATCGCGCTCGCGCAGCAGGCGCGGCTGAAGGATCCAGCATCCGGCTTTGATCCGCTGCTCGCCGCGCGCATGCGCGCGGTGCTGCCGATCTGCGCGCGCAACGGCGTGAAGGTCGTCACGAATATGGGCGCGGCGAATCCCGCAGCCGCCGCGCGCGCGACTCGGACGCTTGCGCGGGAGGTCGGCCTCGCGAACCTGCGCGTCGCGGCCGTGACCGGCGACGACGTGCTCGCGCAACTGCGCGCGAGCGACGCGGCGCTCGACAACGGCGGAAGGATTTCGACGCTCGGCAACCGCATCGTCTCCGCCAACGCCTATATCGGCGCGAAGCCGATCGCCGATGCGCTGGCCGCCGGCGCAGATGTCGTCATCACCGGGCGCGCGGCCGATCCGGCGCTGTTTCTCGGGCCGCTCATCCATGAATTCGGCTGGGCGATGGACGACTGGACCATGCTCGGCAAAGGCACGGTCGTCGGCCACCTCCTGGAATGCGCCGGACAGATTACCGGCGGCTATTTCGCCGATCCCGGCGTGAAGGACATTCCCGATCTGGCGCGCCTCGGCTTTCCGATCGGCGAAGTGCGCGAGGATGGGCAATTGGTCGTGACGAAAGTGGCGGGCTCGGGCGGCAGCGTCACGAGCCGGACCGTGAAAGAGCAGCTTCTCTACGAGATTCACGATCCGAAACTCTATTACCAACCCGACGTCGTCGCCGATTTCTCGCAGGTTCGCGTGGAGGAAATCGGACCAGACCGCGTGCGGGTGACCGGCGGCGCGGGCGCGCCGAAGACGGGTCTCCTGAAAACGTCGGTCGGTTACGTCGACAGTTTCATCGGCGAGGGGCAGATTTCCTACGCCGGCCCCAACGCGGTCGCGCGCGGAAAGCTCGCGCTGGAGATCGTGCGCGAACGTCTGGCTCTCACCGGCGTGCGCGCGAGCGAGACGCGTTACGAACTGATCGGCGTCGATTCCCTTCACGGCGCTGCGTCGATCGCAAGAGACCCTTACGAAGTGCGCGTTCGCGTCGCGGGCCGCACGGAGACGCTCGAGGAGGCGGCGCGCATCGGCAACGAGGTGGAGACGCTCTACACGAACGGGCCCGCAGGCGGCGGCGGCGCCTGGAAATCGGCGCGAGAAATCGTCGCCGTCGCCTCGACGCTCACGCCGGAAGGCGCAGCGCGCCCGTCCGTCTCGTTCGCGGATTGAAACGATGAAGCTGCGCGAGATCGCCCATTCCCGCACCGGCGACAAGGGCAATATTTCCAACATTTCCGTGATCGCCTTCGACGAGGCGGACTATGCGCATATGCGCGCGCACGTGACCGTCGAGCGCGTCGCCGCGCTGTTTGCGCCGATCGCGCGGGGAAAAGTGACCCGCTACGAAATGCCCAATGTCGCGGCGCTCAATTTCGTCATCGAGGACGCGCTGGCGGGCGGCGTCACGCGCTCGCTGGCGCAGGACGCGCACGGCAAGAGCCTGAGTTCGCTGCTGCTCGATCTCGATCTGCCGGCGCCGACGGAGGGCGCCGGGGCCTAGGCCCCGGCGTAGAGGGCGTACAACTCGCCGAGGACGCGGTCGGATTCCTCGATCAGACCTTCCTGCCTGGCGATCAGGCCGCGCCACCGATCGTCGCCGGCGGGCAGGCCGCCGCGCAATTCCACGATGGCGCTGATCAGTTCGTTGATCTGATCGGCGCGCGTCCAGAGCTGATTGCGTCTTTCGCTGCGCTCCGTCATCGGATTGCTCCCGGGAGACCGTCGATTCGTTCAAGCATCGGACTTCAGCGCTTCTCGAAACTTGCGCTCCCGCCTCCTGCGGCCCGGAGCGAGGGGCCAAATTTGTCAAAGGCGCGCGTCTGGAGACGCTGGCGCGCAACAACCCACGGACAAATCTGGTAAAAATCATCTAATCCGATTCGGAGCGCCGGCCACAATGCCCGTCCGCGCGCGCACACAGCTTTCAGCGCGCGCAGTGCGAACCGGGCCCTTCGCCGGCGTTGACATGGCGGCAGAGCTCTGATTGCGTGCCGGCCATGTTGAGGCGGTTCCGCCAGACCCGAGCGATGCCTGTCCTCGCGGCGCTCTACGCGTTCGCGACGATCATGCTCGGCTTTGCGCATCAGCCGGTTGCGGCGGCGCAGGCCGTCGGGCCCGACCTTTCCGCCTATGTGCTGCCGGACGGCACCGCGCCCATCCTCTGCAGCGAGCTCGGCGGCGTGGACCACGGCGCGCGCCATGGCGTCTCGCATCCCTGCGAGGCCTGCGCCCTCACCGCCGCGGCCGGGCTGATCTGCGCGCCGCCGGCGGTTTTCCACGCGGCGGAATTCGTTGTGCTCGCCCATGCGCGCACGGCGCAGGCGCAATTCGCGCCTGCCGTCCTGCCCGCGCCGACGTCGCGCGGGCCTCCCTCGGCCCGGACGTAAGGCCCGCGCCGCTTCTGTGGCGCCGCCTTTCGGCGCGCGAGCGAGCCGCCCGCGCCTTTCGATCATTTTCGAGATCCGCCGGCGCCCGAGCGCCTTCGTCGCTCTGCGTGCATGAAGCGCGGCGGCCGGCCGAATTCACACAAGGAGAACGCCCATGAAGAAATTTTCCGCTCTCGCCATGGCCGCGGCGCTGTCGCTCGTCTCGGCGGCGGCGTTCGCCGCCGACATAACGGTCGATCATCCCTGGTCGCGCGCGACGCCTGCCGGCGCGCAGGTCGGCGCCGGCTATGTGACGATCAAGAATACGGGCGGCGCGCCCGACAAGCTTCTCTCCGTCGCCTCCGACGTCGCCGGCAAAACGGAGATCCACGAAATGTCGATGGACAACGGCGTGATGAAGATGCGGCCGGTCGCGGGCGTCGAGATTCCGGCCGGCAAGAGCGTCGAGCTGAAGCCCGGCGGCTATCACATCATGTTCCAGCAATTGAAGCAGCCGCTGAAGGTCGGCGAAACGATCAAGGGTTCGCTGACCTTCGAGAGGGCGGGGCAGGTGCCCGTCGAATTCAAGGTCGAGGCGATGGGCGCCGGCAGCGGCGGCGGCATGAGCGGCGGCATGTCCGGCATGAAGCACTGATGGGCGTTGCGCGCGATCTTCGAAGCATAGTTCGAACGCTGCACCTGTGGCTGTCGCTCGGCCTCGGCGTCGTCATCGTCGCCGTCGCGCTTGCGGGCGCGCCGCTGGTGTGGCGCGACAATGTCGATCGCGCGCTCAACCCCGCGCGCTACGCCGTGACCGGCGTGCGCGCCGACCGGACGCCGTCGGCCTATATGGCTGCGGCGGCCGCGGCGGCTGGCGCTGGCCAGCGCGCGGTCGAGGCGGTCTATCCGGACGCGCCGGGCTGGCCTGTGCGCGTGACGACGCGCGGCCCAGGCGCAAACGGAAAGCCGGCTGCCGCGCGCGTCGTCACGCTCGATCCGTCGACCGGCGCGGTGCTCGGCGTCGCGGGCCGCAGCGACACGTTCGTCGGCGTCCTCCACAATTTCCACCACATGCTGAGCGCGCCGCAGATCAGCGGGCGGCAGATCGTCGGCTGGATCGGGATCGCGCTGCTCGTCCTGTCGCTCTCCGGCCTCTACATGTGGCTCCCGCGCAATGGCGGCTTCGTGCGCGGCCTGCGCTGGCGGCGCGCGCCGACGACGATCGCCAACCTGCATCACCTCTTCGGCTTCTGGCTGTCGCTGCCGCTCGCGATCGTCTCGCTCACCGGAATCTATCTCGCGTTCCCGCGGCAGGCGCACGCCGTCATGTCGTCGGTCGCGGAGGTCGGCGCGCCGATGCAGCACGGCTATGGCGCAATGCCTGCGGCGCAGACGCGGCTCGACGCCGACGGCGCTTTGGAGCTGGCGCTGGAACTGGCGCCGGAATCGCAATTGCGCGCGGTGTCGGCGCCTGTCGCCTCGAACGACGCTCACGATCATGACGCGCCGGTCTGGCGCATAAGGCTTCTGCGACCGGCGACGGGAAGCGAAGTCACGATCACTGTGGACGATCGGAGCGGCGACGCACGCGTCCTGCCGCCGCCGCCCGCGGGCGAGCGCGCCGCGCAATGGATCGCCGCCGTTCACGAAGGGCGCGTCGGCGGTCCGGTCTGGGCGATCCTCGTCCTTCTGACAGGCATTGGACCGCTCGGATTTTTCGCGACGGGCCTTATCATGTGGCTGCGCCAGCGTGCGGCGCGAAGAACGGCGCGCGCGCCGGAGGCGGCGGGCGCGCGCCTGTCGCAGGCGGAGCAGGGGGCGCTCACGTGAGTCTGCGCCGCTCATCGTTCGGACTGTTGCTGTTCCTGCTCGCCTTGACGAGCCGGGCGATAACGCCGTTCGCGATGATGCAGCTCGGATTCGATCCGCTCGCCGCCGCGCCGATCTGTTCGCAAGGCGACGGCGCTCACGACGCGCCGCGCGACGGCGGGGTTCCGCTGGCGCAGGACCAGCATTGCGCGTATGCGTGTTGCCAGGTCTTCGTCGCGGCGACGGATTCCGTCGCCTCTTCGGCGCCGGTCATCGTCGCTTATGTCCTGCCATGGAATTCTGCGCGCGCCTCCGCGCCGCCGCCTGCGCCGGCGCTCGCCTATGTCGCGCGCGGTCCGCCCGTCTTCTCCTGACCGACCGGAAACCGCGGCGAAGCCGCGCCGTCGTCAGCATCGGCCGAGCCGATGGCAGGAGATTGAAATGTTTCGTTCCGTATTTTTGCGCGAAGCATCACATGCGGCGATCCTCGCAGGCGCTGCGCTCGCGATATATTCGCAATGCGCCGCTGCACAGACGGCGCTGCCGCCCGTCGTCGTAACCGCGCCGCGCGAGGCCGCAAAGCCGAAGCCCGTCGCCCGCAAGCCCGTCGCCGTACGCGCCGCCGCCGCGCGGCGCGTGCGCGCCGCACGGCAGACGCATGTCGTCCACGCTGCGCCGCCGCCGATCCTGTCGGTCTGGTCGCCGACCACCGCGTCCGGCGGGCCTGCCTTCGTGCAGCGCTTCCAGTTGCCGAACCCGACCGTCTCTTCGATCACGAAAAAGCAGATCGACGAGAAGGTGAACATCATCGACACCGAAGACGCGATCAAATATTTCCCGAGCGTCTTCGTGCGCAAGCGCAACGACGGCGACACGCAAGCCGTCATCCAGACGCGCACCTGGGGCGTCAACTCGTCCGCGCGGTCGCTTGTCTATGCCGACGACCTTCTGCTGAGCGCGCTCATCGGCAACGACAATTCGATCGGCGCGCCGCGCTGGGGCCTTGTCGCGCCGGAGGAGATCGACCGCATCGACTACGTCTGGGGGCCGTTCTCGGCGCAATATCCCGGCAATTCCATGGGCGGCGTCCTTCAGATCACGACGCGCATGCCGGAGAAGCTCGAGATCAATGCCAAGCAGACCGAGTCCGTGCAGACCTTCAATCTTTGGGGAATGAACAAGACCTATCTGACGAATGTCACCGCCGCTTCGGTCGGCGACAGGACCAATCAGTTTTCCTACTTTCTGTCGGGCAATATCTCGACCAATCGCACGCAGCCGCTGACCTATGTCACCACGACCAGCAATTGCGTCTGGCCCGGCATGGTTCCCGCCGCGACCAAAGTCGGCGCGACCGGCAACGTGCTCGGCGACGCCGGCGCGCTCGATCAGGCGCAGGTGAACGCCAAGGCGAAATTCGCATGGGACTTCACGCCCTATATTCGCGCGACGTGGCAGACCGGCTTCTGGTCGAACGATTCCTCGACGCAGCCGGATAATTTCATCGGCGGCTTCGGTGCGGTTTCAGGCGCGACTAGCCTCGGCGCGTCGGTTCTCCAGAGCTTCGGCAAGGCGAATTACCGCGTGCAGGAACAGATGCTGACCAATGCGGCCTCGCTGAAATCGAATACGGGCGGTCTGTTCGATTTCGATTTCTCCGCGGCGAATTTCAGCTATCTCAAGTCCGATCAGATCAGCCCCTTCACCGCATTGCCGCCGTGGGGCTATTCGCCGAACGGCCTTGTCACGCGCTACGGCGGCACATACTGGAATCTCGCCGACGCCAAAGGCGTCTGGCGTCCCGATTTATACGGCAAGCACGAGGTCAGTTTCGGCTGGCACGGCGACGAATTCCATTTGAACAGTCCGACTTATCTTACGGGCGACTGGACGTCCGGCGTTGCGAGCGCCGTGATCGCCTCCTCGATCTCGCAAGGCACGACGAAGACACAAGCCCTGTGGGGTCAGGACGCCTGGAAATTTCACCCGGATTTCAAGCTCACGCTCGGCGGCCGGTGGGAGGAGTGGCGCGCCTCGGGCGGCTACAACCAGACGCTCGGCGGCGTAAACGCGCTCGGCAACGGGTGGGCGCCGACGCTCGCCAACATGGCATCGAGCGCCCCGATCTTTCAGCCGGACCTGCATCATGCGCGCTTCTCGCCGAAAGGCGCGCTCGAATGGAAGCCGGACGACATGTGGACGGTGTCGGGCGCCGTCGGCATGGCGAACCGCTTCCCGACGGTAAAGGAGCTTTACAATCTCACGACGACGACGGGTCTGGTCGTCAATCCGAATCCGAACCTGCGGCCTGAAGCGGCGTTGACGGAGGAGATTGCGATCAAACGCGCCTTCGACAAAGACGGTTTCGTGCGACTCTCCTTTTTCAACGAGGACGTGCGCGACGCCATCATCTCGCAAAATACCTACATCGCAGGAACGAATACGGCGATCAGCAGTGTCGCCAACGTCGACAGAGTTCGAAATCGCGGCGTCGAATTCGCCTTCGACAGGAACAATCTTCTCATCGAGGGCTTCGAATTGCAGGGGAGCGCGACCTATGTCGACTCGCGCGTGCTTGCGGATTCGTCGTGGTCCGGCGGAACGGCCGGCGGCGCCGATCTTTGGAATCTCTCGCCTGTCGGCAAGAACGCGAATTACGTGCCGAAATGGCGATGGACGCTGGTCGGCACATACAGGCCGGATGACCACTGGTCGTTCACGGCCGCGGCGCGCTGGCAGGACCGGATGTGGTCGACGCTATCGAACAACGACATCGTCCACGGCGTCTACCAGTCGTTCGACCGCTTCTTCGTGATGGATGCGAAAGTTCAATACAAGCTGAACGACAAGGCCGAATTCGCCTTCGGCGTCGACAATGTCGGCAATTACAAATATTTCGAGTTCCACCCGTTCCCGCAGCGCACCTTCACGATGTCGGGCAAGGTCAAACTCGGACCGAGCACATTCGACGAGATCGGCATCTTCAAGGCGCGCGGCGCATGAACGCGCTTGCGCTGCCGCCGCGCGAGACCGCGACGCAAGAGACGGCGCGCAAGCCGTGGCGCGCGCTCGGCGTCGCGCTTGCGCTCCATGCGTCGCTGGCCGCGGCGCTGTTCGTCCGTGCGCATGCGCCCGTCGCCGACGTGGACGACGGCGCGCCGGCGATCGAGATCGACATGGTGATCGCCGCGCCCGAGGTCGAGCCGTCGCAAGCCCCGGTCGGCGAGGCCGCCGACGCTTCGAGCGCCGCGCCGGACAGCGCTGCGCGGGCGAAGGACGAAACGGCCGAGCGCGCGCCGGTCGAGCGGCTGGCGGATGCGCCCGACGCTGCGCCGGCGACGCCCGAACCGAAGCACGCGCCCGACAAGCCGCGCGCGGAGACGGCGCCGCCATCGATCGCGGCCGCCGCGTCGGAGGCGGCTGCGCCGGCGACGATCGAGGCGGCCCCGGCCGGTCCGGTCGCCAAGGCGCCGGCGATCGGCCTTGCCGAAAGCGAAGCGCGCGTCCGCGTCCGTTGGCAGCGCACGCTGGTCGCCCATCTCGACCGGCACAAGCGCTATCCCCCGCGCGCTGTGCGCAGCAATGCCGAGGTCGACGTACGCTTCACCATCGACAGGGCGGGCCGAATCCTGTCGTCGACCGTCGCGCGCTCGTCGGGATCGGCAGCCTTCGACGAGGCTGCGCTCGATATGATGCGCCGCTCCGATCTGGTGCCGGCGCCGCCGCCGCGCGTCGCCGACGAGGGGCTGACCTTCACGGTGCCGGTCGTGTTCCGTACGGTGCGGCGTTAGCGCGCGTCGCCCGGCGCATTGCGGCAATGCGCGGGAAGGCTTGCCGAAGCAGCCCTATCGGCGGATATCTGCTCGACGAATTTCGAAGGGCGCCACAGACGCGGCCCCGGGGAGCGAAAACCATGAAAACCCCTTCGCACTACATCGGCGGCGAATGGATCGCCGCGCAGGCGACCCTGCCGATCGTCAATCCTTCGGACGGGCAGACGATCGGACAGATCGGCCGGGGCGGCGCTGCGGAGATCGACGCGGCGGTGCGCGCCGGCCACGCGGCGCTCGATGGCGAATGGGGCAAGCTCGACGCGGTGGCGCGCGGGCGCCTGCTGACGCGCCTGGCCGAACTCATCCGCCGCGACGCCGACAGGCTCGCCAGGCTCGAGAGCGAAGATGTCGGCAAACCGCTGACGCAGGCGAAAGCCGACGCGACTGTCTGCGCGCGCTATTTCGAATATTACGGAGGCGCGGCCGACAAGGTGCATGGCGAGACGATTCCTTTCCAGAACGGATTTCTCGTGACGACGAGCTGGGAGCCGCACGGCGTGACCGGCCATATCGTGCCGTGGAACTATCCGTTGCAGATGATGGGCCGTTCGGTCGCGCCCGCGCTCGCCATGGGCAATTCCATCGTGCTGAAGCCGGCCGAGGATACGTCCATGACCGCGCTCGCGCTCGCCGAACTCGCGCACGAGGCGGGTTTCCCGAAAGGCGCGTTCAATGTCGTCACCGGCCTCGGCGAGGAAGCCGGCGCCGCGCTGACCGCGCATCCCGGGATCGGCCACATCAGCTTCACCGGATCGCGCGAAGTCGGCCAACTCGTCCAGGCGGCGGCGGCGAAGAACGTCATTCCCGTGACGCTCGAACTCGGCGGCAAGTCGCCGCAGATCGTGTTTTCGGACGCCGATCTGTCCGACGCCGGCGCGACAATCGTGCGCGGCATCACGCAGAACGCCGGACAGACGTGTTCGGCCGGTTCGCGCGTGCTGATCGAGGATCGCATCTACGACGATTTCGCCAACGATCTCGCGAGGCGCTTCAAGGCGACGCGCGTCGGATCGGCGAGCCAGGATCTCGATCTCGGCCCCGTCGTCAACGCGGCGCAGAAGAAGCGGATCGAGGGCTATCTCGATCTGGCGCGCAAGGACGGGCTGAAAATTCTCGCCGAAGGCGAATTCGGCACGAACCTGCCGCATGAGGGCTTCTACGTGAAGCCGACGCTGATAGGCGACGTGCCGCCGCATCATCGGCTCGCGCAGGAGGAAATCTTCGGACCCGTGCTGGTCGCCATTCGCGTGAAGGACGAGGACGAGGCGGCGCGCATCGCCAATGACACGCAGTACGGTTTGGCGGCAGGCGTATGGACGTCGGATATCGGCCGGGCGTTGCGTCTGTCGAAGAAGGTTCGCTCTGGCCAGGTGTTCGTCAACAATTACGGCGCAGGCGGCGGCGTCGAACTGCCGTTCGGCGGCATGAAGGGTTCCGGCCATGGCCGCGAGAAAGGCTTCGAGGCGCTCTACGGTTTCGGCACGATGAAGACGGTGACGATCAAGCATGGCGTCTGATGCTAAGCGCAGGCCGCTGGAAGGCCTGCTCGTCGTCTCGCTGGAACAGGCGGTCGCGGCGCCCTATTGCTCGTCGCGCCTCGCGGACGCTGGCGCGCGCGTCATCAAGATCGAGCGCGCCGAAGGCGATTTCGCGCGAGGCACGTGCAGGACAAGTTCGCGACGATGACGCGCGACGAGGCGGCGGCGAAACTGCGCGCGGCGGGCACGGCCTATGGCTTCGTCAATGGCGTCGCGGACTTCGCCGACCATCCGGCGCGCAGGCGCATCGACGTCGAAACGGAGACGGGCCTCGCCTCCATCGTCGCGCCGCCGACCATTCGCGACGGCGCAGCGCCGCATCTCGGCGCCGTGCCGGCGATCGGCCAGCACAGCGCGAAAATTCGCGCGGAATTCGCGTGACGGTTCATGGAGGGGAAACACAGATGAGACTGAGAAACAAGGTCGCGATCGTCACCGGCGCCGGCGGCGGATTCGGCGAGGGCGTCGCCAAGCTCTATGCGGCCGAAGGCGCGAAGGTCGCGGTCGTCGACATTCGCGGCGCGGAAGCCGAACGCGTCGCGCGCGAAATCGGCAATGGCGCGATTGCGATCACGGCCGACGTGAGTTCGTCCGACGACGTCGCGCGCGTCGTGAAGGAGACGGGCGCGAAGCTCGGCCCGGTCGACATTCTCGTCAACAACGCCGGCGTCACCCACAGAAACCGACCGATCCTCGAAGTGGACGAGGCGGAATTCGACCGCATGTTCCGTATCAACGTGAAGTCCATCTTTCTGTTCGTGCGCGCGGTCGCGCCCGTCATGCGCGACCATGGCGGCGGCGTCATCCTCAATGTCGGATCGACTGCCGGCATTCGCCCGCGCCCGGGTCTGACCTGGTACAATGCGACGAAGGGCGCGGTGAATCTCGTCTCCAAATCGCTCGCCGTCGAACTCGCGCCGTGGAAGATTCGCGTCAACGTAATCTGCCCCGTCATCGGCGAGACGGGACTGCTCGAAGCATTCATGGGCGTGCCGGATACGCCGGAAAACCGCGCGAAATTCCTGGCGACGATCCCGCTCGGCCGGATGTCGACGCCCGAAGATATCGCCAACGCCGCGCTTTATCTCGGCTCGGATGAGGCGAATTTCATCACGGGCGTGGAATTCCCCGTCGACGGCGGCCGCACGATCTGAGATTCGCAGTCGCGACGGACGCCCGTCGCGACTGGCCCAAGTAGGCGACACTATTCGCCGGAGACAGGGGAGACGCGTCTGTGCAGAACATGGTTTCGCTCGAAGGCAGGACAATCGTCGTCACGGGCGCGGCGCAGGGCATCGGCAAGGCGACCAGCGAGCTCGCCGTTGCGCTCGGCGCCCGCGTGGTCGCGGTCGATCTCAACCAGGCCGGGCTCGACGCGCTTGCGCAAGCGCTCGGCAAGAATGTCGCGACCTACGCCGGCGACGTATCGGATCCGAAATTCGTGCAAGGCGCGATCGACGACGTGTCGACCCGCTTCGGCGTCGTGCACGGGCTCGTCAATAACGCCGGCATCATCCGTCCGGCGATGATCGAAAAAATGACGTTGCAGCAATGGAACGAGGTGATCGCGGTTCACCTCACCGGCGCCTTCCTGTGGACGCAGGCCGTCGGTCGCCGCATGATCGAGGCCGCGAACGCCGGCGGATTTGCGGGCGGATCGATCATCAACATATCGTCGGTCGCAGGACGCGGCGGTTCGATCGGCCAGATCAATTACGCCGCGGCCAAGGCCGGACTGCTCGGCATGACCATGTCGATCGCCAAGGAGTGGGCGCGCTACAACATTCGCGCGAATTCGGTCTGTTTCGGCGTGGTCGAGACCCCGATGACGGAAACGATCCGCGGCGAGAAGTTCCGCGATGGCGTGCTGTCGCGCATTCCGATGGGCCGCTGGGCGCAGACCGACGAGGTCGTGAAGCCGATCTGCTTCCTCCTGTCGGACGCGGCTTCCTACATTACGGGCCAGCATGTGCCGGTCGACGGGGGCTATCTCATAACCGTCTAGCCGCGCAGCCGACCACTGCTGTTGCCAACGGACGCAAACGCCATCATGCTGTGAAAAAAATGAACAGCGTGGAGGCGCGCTCATGTCTGGACGCCGGATCCTCAATCCGCGGAACGTCGTTCTGCTGATTGTCTGCCTGATGTACCTCATCACCTACATGGACCGGGTCAACATCGCGACGAGCGGGCCCGCGATGCAAAAGGAGCTCGGGCTTTCGCATAAAGAGTTCGGCTTCGCGATTTCCGCCTTCGCCTATCCTTACGCCTTCTTTCAGATCGCCGGCGGCTGGCTCGGCGATTTTCTCGGCGCGCGCTGGACCCTGGTTCTGTGTGGCGCGATCTGGTCGGCCGCGACGGTCCTGATCGGCTATGTCGAAGGCTTCGCGAGCCTGTTCGCAGCGCGCGTCCTGTTGGGCTTCGGCGAGGGGGCGGCCTTTCCGACCGCGACGCGCGCGCTCGCGGCGTGGACGCCGACGGCCCGCCGCGGCTTTGCGCAGGGCATCACCCATGCCTTCGCGCGCTTCGGCAACGCCATCACCCCGCCGATCTTCGCGGCGCTCATCGCCGCCTATTCGTGGCGCGCGGCTTTCGTGATCGCGGGCATAGCGAGCGCGGCGTGGGTCGTAGTCTGGTGGTGGTACTTCCGGGACGATCCACGCGAACATACGGGGATGCAGGCGGAAGATCTCGCCGCTCTGCCGGACGTGAAGCCGCGGCTTTCCGGCGCGCAGACGCCGTGGCTGCCGCTCCTGAAGCGCATCATGCCGGTCACGCTCACCGATTTCTGCTACGGCTGGACGCTGTGGGTCTACATCAGCTGGATGCCGTCCTTCTTCCTGCACGAGTACAATATCGACCTGAAGAAAGCCGCCATTCTTTCCTCCGCGGTCCTGTTCGCCGGCGTCGTCGGCGATACGGTCGGCGGCGTTCTCTCGGACGCGATCCTGCGCGCCACGGGAAGTCTGGCGAAAGCGCGCGTCAGCGTCATCGTGCTCGGCTTTGTCGGCGCGTTCGTCTGCACCGCGCCCGTGCTTTTGACACGCGATCTCTTTACCGTGTCGCTCTGCCTGTCGGGCGCCTTTTTCTTCGCCGAACTCATCGTTGCGCCGATCTGGGCCGTGCCAATGGACATCGCGCCGGAATATTCCGGAACGGCGTCGGGCTTCATGAATTTCGGCTTCGGCGTCGCCGGCATGGTCTCGCCGGTCGTCTTCGGCTGGATCATCGACGCGACAGGCAGATGGGACTATCCGTTCATCGCCTCGCTCGGGCTATTGCTCGCCGGCGCTGTATTCGCGTTCTTCATGCGGCCCGGAGAACGGTTCCATGCCGAAACCTCCGTGGCGGCTGGCGTGGCGCGCGGGTAGAATTTGAATCCATGCTCGAGGACACGGGAAGCGCGATGGGCGTTGCAAAAGTCTCGAACGCCGGCACGCCGGCGGCGGCGATCGTTTCGGTCCTGATCGCGCGCGCCCGCGCGGCGCAGGCCAAGGTCGAAAGCTACACGCAGCAAGAGACCGATCTCATGGTGAGCGCGGCGGGCTGGGCGATCATGGAGCCGGACCGCAACCGGCGCCTCGCCGAACGCGCGGTGGCCGATACGGGCCTCGGCAACGTTCCCGACAAGATAGCGAAGAACCACCGCAAGACGCTGGGCCTGCTGCGCGATCTGAAAGAGGCGAAAAGCGTCGGCGTGATCGCCGAGGACGCGGCGAGCGGCATCGTGGAGATCGCACGGCCGGCCGGCGTCGTCGCGGCGATCACGCCTTCGACCAATCCCGGCGCGACGCCCGCCAACAAGATCATCAACGCGCTCAAGGGGCGCAACGCCGTCATTCTCGCGCCGAGCCCGAAGGGCGCGAGCACCTGCGCGATGCTGCTCGACTTCATCCACGCCGAGTTCGACAAGATCGGCGCGCCGCGCGATCTCGTTCAAATGCTGCCGACGCCGGTGACGAAGGATACGACGCAGGAATTGATGCGGCAGGCCGATCTGATCGTCGCGACCGGCTCGCAGGCCAATATTCGCTCGGCTTATTCGAGCGGCACGCCGGCGTTCGGCGTGGGCGCAGGCAATGTCGCGAGCATCATCGATTCCAGCGCCGATCTCGACGACGCCGCGGCGAAGATTGCGCGGTCGAAGACGTTCGACAACGCCACGAGCTGCTCGTCGGAAAACAGCGTGGTGGTCGACGCCGCAGTCTACGACGCCATGCTTGCCGCGCTTGCGCGCGTCGGCGGCGTGCTGCTCGATGCCGCCGACAAGGCGCGGCTGCAACAGGCGCTTTGGCCGAACGGCAAGCTTTCCGGCACGCTGATCGCGCAGGCCGCGCCCGTCATCGCCGAGGCGGCGGCGTTACAAAAGTCCGAGACGCGCAAAGCCGATTTCCTGATGGTGGAGGAAGACGGGTTCGGCCCATCCTGTCTGTTTTCCGGCGAGAAGCTGTCGCCGGTGTTGACTGTCTACAAGGCCAGGGATTTCGACGATGCTGTCCGCATTGTCGGCAAGATCTACGACTACCAGGGCGCCGGCCATTCGGTCAGCCTGCATTCGCGGAACGCCGATCAGGCGCTACGGCTCGGAACGGAGCTGAAAGTCTGTCGCGTGATCGTCAACCAGGCGCATGCGATCGCAACCGGGGGCAGCTTCGACAACGGCCTCCCGTTCTCGCTGTCTATGGGTTGCGGCACCTGGGGCGGCAACAGCTTCTCGGAGAACATGAATTACCGGCATTACCTCAACATAACGCGCATCAGCCGCCCGATTCCCGAACGCGTACCGAGCATGGAGGACGTGCTCGGCGGCTATATCGCGAAATTCGGCAAGTGAGCGCGTTTTCGTCGCTCACGATCCGCGACGTGCTCGATCGCCATGCGCAGGCGCGGCCGGATGCGCCTTTCCTGCTCGCGCCCGAGCCGCAGCGCACATTGACCTATGGCGATCTTGCGGCGCAGACGAACCGGCTGGCGGCCTATTTGCGCGCGCGCGACTTTGCGCCGGGATCGACGGTCGCGCTCCACCTGCACAACGGCTACCAGACGGCTGCGCTGTTCGTCGGGCTGATGGCGGCAGGCTACACGGTCGCGCCGCTCAATCTCCTGTCGCAGGCCGGCCAGCTTTCGCAGGTGATCGCCCACAGCGAGGCGCGGCTCGTCTTCGGTTGCCGCGAGTATGAAGACCTGCTGCGCAAGGCGCTTGCCCAGATTGCGAACGCGCCCGAGGCGGTCATCATCGACATCGATGCGGCGACGCTTTTTCCGGAAGCCTCCGCGCCCCGGATTGCGATCGCGCCGACGGACATCGCGCTGCTCATGTACACGTCGGGCACGACGGGGATGCCGAAGGGCGTGCAGCTCAGCCACGCCAATCTTCTGGCCGGCGCTTCCGCGGTCGCCGGCTGGCACGGGCTCGGCGAAAGCGATCGCGTTCTTTCTTCGCTGCCGCTCTACCACATCAACGGACAGGTGATCGGCACGCTCGCGCCGTTTCTCAGCGGCGGCTCCATCGTCGCGCCGCATCGCTTTTCCGCGAGCCAATGGTGGGATTTCGTCGACCGCTATCGTTGCACCTGGATCAACATGGTGCCGACGATCATCGCCTATCTGCTAGCGGGCGACGAGACGCGGAAATTCCCGCATGTGAGATTCGGGCGCTCGGCCTCCGCGCCGCTGCCGCCGGATCAACACAAAGCGTTCGAGGAACGATTTGGCGTTTCCGTCATCGAGGCGATGGGCATGACGGAATGCGCCTCGATCGTCTTCTGCAATCCGCACGACGATCGCCGCCGCTACGGCAGTCCGGGCCTTCCCTGCGGGGTCGAGGCGGGAATCGTCGGCGCCGACGGCGCGCGGCTCGGGGCGAACGAGACCGGCGAGATCGTGTTGCGCGGACCGAACGTGATGGCCGGCTATTTCAAGGCGCCGGACAAGACTACCGAAGCGATCGACGGCGACGGCTGGCTGCGCACTGGCGATCTCGGGCTGCGCGATGCGGACGGTTTTTATTTCATCACAGGACGGTTGAAGGAGCTCATCATCAAGGGCGGCGAGAACATCGCGCCGCGCGAGATCGACGAGGCGCTTCTGAAACATCCCGCCGTGCTGGAAGCCGCCGCCGTCGGCGTGCCGGACAAAGCCTACGGGCAGGACATCGCCGTCGGCCTCGTGCTGCGCCCCGGCGCAATATTCGATGAACAGGCGCTTGTCGGCTGGTGTGAAAACGAACTCGGCCGCTACAAGACGCCGCGTCAGTGGCGTGTGCTCGACGAATTGCCGAAAGGGCCGTCCGGCAAGGTGCAACGTCTTGCGCTGCTCGATTTTTTTCGCGCGTGATGAAGAGCCGCGACAGCGCGCGGCGTCCGGCGCGCAGGCCGGCGCCTACGCGCTGCGATACAGCTTGGTGATCACGAATTCGCGATGGCCGAGCGCTTCGGCCGCGGTCAGGCGTCCGTTGCCGGTGCGCACGATCATGTCGATCAACGCGTCGCCCGCCTGATCGAGCGTCATCTCGCGTCGGAGTACGCCGGAAACGTCGACGTCGATATGTTCGCCCATGGTGCGGATCGTCTTTGGATTGCCTGATATCTTGATGACGGGAATGATGGGATTGCCGATCACATTGCCCTGGCCGGTCGGGAAGGTGTGGATGACGTAGCCCGCGGCCGCCATCAGCGTCACGCATTCGGCGGCGGCCGAGGACGTGTCCATGTAATAGAGGCCCGGTCCGCGCGCCGGCGCCTCGGCGGGCTCCAGCACGTCGATGTAACGGCACTTGCGGCCGATCTTTTCGAGATTGCCGAGCGCCTTTTCCTCGATGGTCGTCAGTCCACCGGCGATGTTGCCCTTCGTCGGCTGGGAGTCGGAGAGATCGTCTGTCTTGTGCGCCTCGATCACGTCGTCCTGATAGGCTTTCCATGTCCGGTAGAATTTCTCGCCGATCTCCGTGCTCGCCGCGCGCGCCTTGCAGAGATGTTCGCCGCCGGTGATTTCCGACGTTTCGCCGAAAACGCCGTAGATTCCGCGCGGGATGAGCTTGTCGTACATATTGCCGACGGTCGGGCACGACGAGAGGCCGGTCGTCGTGTCCGACTCGCCGCATTTCGTCGAGATCCAGAGATCCGTGATCGGGCATTCTTCGCGCGGCAGTTCACTCGCCCACTGCACGAATTTCTTCGCCTGATAGCTCGCGCGCGCCACGGTCGCGATGTCGCCGTGGCCCTCGATGCCGAAACCGACCACGGGCTTGCCGGTCTTCGCGATGCCCTCGACGATGCGGCTCGTCCATCCTTCTTCGATGCCGATGACGACGACGGCGGCGACATTCGGATTCGATCCCGTGCCGATCAGCGTGCGAAAATAGAGGTCGAGATCCTCGCCGAACTGCAGGCGTCCGTAGGCGTGCGGCAGCGCGAGCGTACCTTTCACGTTGTTGGCGACGGCCTCGCAGGCGGAATTCGACAGATCGTCGAGCGGCAGGATCACGACATGATTTCGGACGCCCACGCGTCCGTTCTCGCGCCGCCAGCCCCAGACCTTCGTCGCTTCGACGCGCAGCGATGCGCGGACCGCGGGCAGGGCCGGGGTGAACATTTGATCGGGCGCGCCGCCGACGAAGGGCGACGCCATATGCGGAATGTTTGCTGCGAGCGTCATTTCGTCCTCACCAGCGCTTCGTCTTCATGTTCTGCGTGTGGACATGGCGCCCTTTCGCGGCGCGCGCGACCATCCGCCCGACGTCCTCGCCGTATTTTATCACTGTGTCGCCATCGCCAAGGTCTTGCAACGCGACCTTGTGCCCGATGGGAATATCGTCGTGCACGTCGATTTCGAAGGGCTGGTCAGTTTCCGTAACGACGCCGAACGCGCGCGTGCCTGCCTTCAGTCCTTCGACCACGGCGACCGCCACATTGTCCCTGGGATTGTGCGCGAGCAAATGGGGCGCGCCCTTGTGCGCTGCGCTCATGGATCAGCGTCCTCCGGTTTTGGCGTCTTTCCAGATGGGTCTATGTCTTATATAAGACTGTGAATGCCGTCAACGCCGCGAAAGGCGGGCGAAATGAGCGAACCGGATACGAGCGGCGCCGAAAAAGCCGAGTTCCGGCCTCTCTATGCGCAGATCGAGGCGCAGATGACGCGGCGGATCGGCGAGGGCGTGTGGAGGCCCGGCGAACTTCTGCCGACCGAATTCGAACTCGCGGCGGAATTCGGCGTCAGCCAGGGCACGGTCCGCAAGGCGTTGATCGCGCTCGAGGCGGACAAGCTGATCGTGCGCCGGCAAGGCGTCGGCACATTCGTCGCGCGACACGAGAGCGGCGCCGCGCTGTTTCATTTCTTCCGCATGACGCGGGCCGATGGAACGCGCGTGACGCCGCGCAGCCGATTGCTGCGTCAGGGCGTCGTTGCGGCGACCCGCGAGCAGGCGCGCCAGCTTGCCGTGAGGCCGGGCGCGCGGCTGCACGAGATCCTGCGGCTGCGTTCGATAGAGCGCCGACCCGCAATCTACGAAAGGATCTTCACGCCCGTCGCGCTCGTTCCCTCGCTCGCGCTGCCCAGAAATGGCGAGATGGAAGAGGAAATGTATGTCATTTATCAGGAGCGATACGGAATATTGATCGCGCGTGCGGCGGAAATGTTGCGTGCGACGATCGCGACGACAGCCGAAGCGCGCGCCCTCGGCCTCGACGCAGGCGCGCCCCTGCTCGAAATTTCACGCGTCGCGCACGACGTGAACGGGCGCCCGGTCGAATTGCGAATCAGCCGGTGCGATACGCGCATCTGGCGATATCAGGCGGATGTGTACTAGCATTGCGCCGAAACGCGCCGACGCGCCTGACGGAGCCCGCAATGCCCAGGCAGATCATCGATCTTTCCGTGCCCTTGCAGAACGACGTGCCGGCCGATCCGCCGGGCCTGCATCCGACCATTGAATATATCGACCATCAGCAGAGCCTGCCGCAGATCCTGCCGTTTTTCCCGGGTCTGAAGGCGGAAGATTTGCCGGAAGGGCAGGGGTGGGCGGTCGAACGCGTGCAGCTTTCGACGCACAACGGCACGCATCTCGATGCGCCCTGGCACTATCATCCGACGATGAACCGCGGCGAGCGGGCATGGACCATCGACGAGGTGCCGCTCGAATGGTGCTTCCAGCCGGGCGTCAAGCTCGACTTCCGACAATTGCCCGACGGTTACGTGGCCAGCGCAAAAGACGTGGAGGACGAACTGAAACGCATCGGCCACGAACTGCGCCCGCTCGACATCGTCGTCGTCAACACCAGCGCCGGCGCGAAATACGGACGACCGGACTATGTAACCTCGGGCTGCGGCATGGGCTACGAAGCCACGATGTATCTGACCGAACGTGGCGTGCGGCTCACCGGAATCGACGGCTGGAGCTGGGATGCGCCATTCGTGCACACGGCGAGGAAGTATGCGCAAACGCACGATGCAAGTCTCATCTGGGAGGGGCACAAGGCGAGCCGACATATCGGCTATTGCCACATCGAGAAGCTCCACAATCTCGAGACGCTGCCGTCGACCGGATTCATGGTGTGCTGCTTCCCCGTGAAGATCGAAAAAGCCTCGGCCGGCTGGACGCGCGCGGTGGCGATCATCGATTGAACCCGCGATCGGTCCGCCTCAACGCATCGTTAGGCTTTTGCCGACAGGATCGGACGGTCGGGCGGCGACGGGCGGTTCGGCGTGGACCCTTGAAACGAAGGCCCGCCGGCGCATCGGCCGGCGACAGAAGGCGGCGCCGGTGCCAGACAATCGACCGGAACGAGCGACGACAAGAGAGATCACGGAGGCTGACCGCCACGAGATCTGCGCATTTCTCGCGCGCGGCTTCCATTATCCGGTATCGTTCTACGAAGAGCTGTTCGACAAACTCGCGCGGCGAGACGCGCCGGAAGGCTATCCTCGCTTCGGCTACGCGATACGCGCGGGCGGACGCATCGTCGGTTCGATCTTTCTGATCTTCACGCGCATGCGGGAGAACGGCGCGGACTTCATTCGCTGCCATGTGACGAGCTGGTGCGTCGAGCAGGAATATCGCGCCGTCGCGGCGCTTTTTTTTGCTCGCGGTCTGCGCTTCCCGAATGTCGATTACATCAATGTCTCTGCCGGCGCATGGACGCGCCCGATCATAGAAAGTCAGGGGTTCCGCCGATATTCCAATGGGCAGTTCTACGTCAAGACGCCGCTCGCCGCGCTACGGCGGGAGGCTGGGCGAGTCCTGAAAACGGCTGACGCATCCAGGGCGGCGAGTATCGACCCGGTTGAACGCAAATTGCTTGACGAGCACGAGGGTTTCGGCTGCGTTTCGCTCTGGGTTCAGACGTCCGACGCCATGTTTCCTTTCGTTTTTCATCGACGGCTCTATCGCAATCTCATACCCGGCGCCCAGCTTGTCTATAGCCGTGACATCGACAGCTTCGCCCAATTCGCAGGACCGCTCGCGCGCGCGCTTCTGAGGCGCGGCGCGTTGGTCATGAGCGTCGATGCAAATGCAGCGATCGTGGGTCTGCCCGGTCGCTATATCCCCGGCAAGGATCAACGCTTCTGCAAAGGCCGGCAGCCGCGGCAGGGCGATCTCGCCTATACGCAACTCGCCATGTGCCGCTTCGTGCGCGGCGATCACGGCGGATGACCTGAAGTTACAGGCGCATGGCGCCGGACATGATACGATCGTACGTCGGCGCGTCCAGATTTCGGTATCCGTTGCTCGCCGACTCGAGCACGAAAAGCTCATCCGTGATGCGCGTGGGATCGAAGCCGTCGGCCTGGAGTTCGCTCTTCTGCAGACGGAATGTTCCCGTCGTCGGCAGCCCCTTGCAGAGCCGCAGGAAGATCGGGCGCGCATAGGCGGGCATGTCGCGTGCTGTCACACGCGCGAAGACTTCGAGATCGAAATCGTCGCCGACGACGAGCGAAACCATGCCGGCTCGCCCGTCTGCGCCGGGCGCCGCCACGCCATAAACGGCCGCATCAGCCACACCGGGAATGGCGCAGACCAGCGCGGCGATCTCGGATGTCGAAACATTCTCGCCTTTCCAGCGAAAAGTATCGCCGATGCGATCGACGAAAATGTAATAGCCTTGCGAATCCTGCCGCATGAGATCGCCGGTTCGAAACCAGGCGTCGCCTGGCTCGAACACGTTGCGCAGGATTTTTCGCTCGCTTTCGCCGGCGTTCGTATAACCTTCGAACCGCGATGAAAGGCCCTGGCGGGCGCCGTCGATGCGGCCGATGGCTTCGCCTGTTTCTCCAACCATACATCGCAGGCAGAAGCCGTCGCCAGCGCGTTGCGGCGCTTGCGTTTCAATGTCAAACCGGACGATGGCGGTCGGCGAGCGATGCGCGATGAACGGCGGCGTGCGGCCGATCGCGCCCGGTTTGCCTTCCACGTTGAAAAGAGAAAATGTGCCCTCGGTGGCGGCATAGAATTCGAGAATGCGAGGAATGGCGAAACGCGTCTGAAAGGCCTCCCAGACATCGCCGCGCAATCCGTTGCCGCAGATGAGCCGGAGGTTGTGTTGCGGCGGATTGTCCGGCGCTCGAGCCAGCAAATAGCGACACAATTCGCCTATGTATTGAAAGAGAGTGGCGCCGGATTGCGCAATGTCGGTCCAGAACATTCGCGCTGAAAATGCCCGGCGCACAATCGTCGCGCCGCCCGAGGCGAGCATGGCTCCGACGGCCACGACGCCGCCGACGCTGTGATACATGGGCAGGCAATTGTAGAGCCGATCATGCGCGCGCGCGTCCATCAGGCCGGCGAACCATTCGGCCCACATTACGATCCGATAATGGCTTACGCGCGCAGCCTTAGGCAGGCCGGTCGTGCCCGACGTGAAGACCAGCAGCGCGACATCAGAAAGCGTGACGTGGGAAGAGACGACGTTCTGCGCCGCGCCAATGCAACAAGCGATTTCGTTCGGTTCGGTTGTCTCCAGACGATCAAGCCCGGCTTCGCGCAGGGCGATCGTCCCTTCGTGATCGGCGACGACGAATTTCGGCGCGCAGGCATCGATAACGCCTGCAAGGCTTGCGCCGCGCAATTGCGTGTTGACGAGGGCGACGACGACGCCGACGCGCGACAGGCCGAGCCAGATCGCCGCATATTCCGGAGAATTCGTCATGTGAAGGGCGACGCAATCGCCTTTGGCGAGACCGCGCGCTTCGGCCCAGCCCGCAACCTCCTCGATCCGCGTTGCGAGTGCGCGGTAGGTGAGAGACGTCTCCTCGCCGACGAGGGCAGGCGCTTCAGGCGTCTCGCGCGCCTTCTCGTCGACGATGCGTGCAAGTGTGCGGTTCGATTCCGACGTGACGTTGCTCGTTCGCTCGAGTGCGCGCAGCCAGTCCTTTTTCGCGCGTCTCCGCGCTGCGGCCTCGTCGAATTCGGCAAGCGGCGCCGCACGAT
This sequence comes from Hyphomicrobiales bacterium, assembly GCA_028868735.1. Taxonomy (GTDB): domain Bacteria; phylum Pseudomonadota; class Alphaproteobacteria; order Rhizobiales; family Beijerinckiaceae; genus JAJXWB01. The sequence goes on from JAGWTW010000003.1 coordinate 26,688, forward strand.
CAGGCGGCGCGTTCATGCGGTTGCGCCGGCGTCGATCGTGAGCACCGTCCCCGTGACGTTGGCGGCGGCCGCGTCCATGAGATAGACGACGGCGGCTGCGACATCTTCTGCGCCGGGAAGTCGCCGCAACGCGGCGCGACGGGCGACGCGCGCCCGATCCTCGACCGACATTTCCGACGTCAACTCGGTTTCGACGAAGCCGGGCGCGACGGCGTTGACCGTGATGTCGAGCGGACCAAGCTCGCGCGCAAGCGACCGCGTGAATCCGATCAAGGAGGATTTTGTCGCGGCATAAGCCGACAATCCGGAATAGCCAGTCGAAGCGACGATCGACGAAACATTGACGATGCGCCCGGCGCCTGCCGCCAGCATCTGGCGCGCGACCAACCGTGTGAGCAAGATCGGCGCCGTCGTGTTGATGCGCACGAGCCGTTCGATGTCGTCCGTGCGCAAGGTCGTCAGCAGGCCCTCGACGCTGACGCCCGCATTGTTGACGAGTCCGCGGATCGGGCCGTGCCGCTTGCGCAGGCCGCGAACAAATTCGGGCATTGCGTCGAAATCGCCGAGATCGAAACGCTCGAACCGGACTTCGCCGGGCCCGCGCGTTTCGGCGGCCGTCGATTTGAGAGCTTCTGTTTCGCTGCGCGCAATGGCGATTGCGCGATGACCGTTCGCGGCGAGCGCGCGCACGATCGCGAGGCCGATGCCGCGGCTGCCTCCGGTAACGAGGATATTATGCATCGGCGCTTTCCTCTGGCGCGGGCGTCATGTCCCGGCGCAACTTGCCGGCTGGCGTCAGCGGCAGGGACGGCACGAACCGCAGGATCGCCGGCGCCTTGTGACGTTCGAGCTTTTTCGCGCACAACTCCAGAATCGAATCGCGGACCGTCTCCGCGCGCGCGTCGTTCTCGAGGACGATGTCCGCTGCGACGAGGGCGCCTGTCACCGGATTTTTTTTAGCGCGCACGAGCGACATGCGCACGGCGGGATGCGCGTTGATGACGGATTCGACCTCCTCGGGGTTCACCTTGAGGCCGCCGACGTTGATGATGCCGCCGCGGCGTCCGACGAAGACAAATCGATCGCCGCGCCGCTCGACGAGATCGCCGGTGTCGACGAATCCGTCCGAATCGAACAGGCGCGGCGCGTCCGGGCCGATGTATCGCGAGGCCGTGCGCGGCGAGCGAATCTTCAGGGTTCCGCCGTCGATGCGCAGCACAACCTCGTTTCGTGGCGTTTCGACCAGCGAAACCGGGAAGCCTTCGCGACCGTCGTCGACCGCAAAAGCGACGCCCGCCTCGGTTGAAGCATAGGCGTGGCCGATGCTCGCTTTCGGAAAGGCCGCGCGCAATGCATCGAGCACGTTCTGGTCGGCGATCTCTCCCGAAAGCCGCACGTAGGCCGGCGCGAAGGCGCCGCGCTCGGCTGTCATCAGAACACGTCGCCAATGCGAGGGCGTGCCCGATATCGATGTCACGCCAGCGGCGCCGAGCCGGCGGAGATGATCGACGAGGCTCTCGCCGACGCTCGTCAGAACGATCGGCGTTCCGCCGATCATGGCGCGCAGGAACATCTGCAGCCCGCCGTAGCGGCGGATGTCGTAAAACGTGGCCCAGACGACGCTTTCATCCGCTTTAGTGCGCGGCGGAATGGCGCCGGCGAGCGCGGCGAGCGAATGCGCGACCATCTTCGGCCGCCCCGACGTACCCGACGTCAGCAACGTCCATTGCGTCTCGTGGCGGCGTGGGACAGTCGCATCCGTTTTTCCGAGAGGAAGGGTCAGCCGGATCGTCGTCGTTCGCGCGCCTTCGAATTTTTCCGGCGTGTCGGTGACGATGAAGTCCACGCCGGCGTCGTCGATCACCGCGGCGAGGTGATCCCTTGCGAGATCGGCCGGCGCGACCACCAGCCGACACACGAGACCGTCCAGTTCGAGCATGCCTACAGCGGCATGAACCTGTGTGGAGACGGACAGAAGTACGGATTTTCCTTCGAGGCGCGGCGCCTCGTCGGCGAGCGCCGCGCCCGCGATCAGATCGTCGGCCCGCACATCGAGATCGCGATCGCAAAAGCGCGCGCCGCGCGCGAGATCGAGCAGGCGCGGCGTCGGGGCTCGACCGTCAGGCGACGACGCGTTCATACATGTTAACGAGATCGCCGATCGTCATCGGCATTGAGTCATTTTCGGGGTCTTCGAAAGGATCGACGCCGAAGCGCTCTTCCAGACGCGCCACGAGAATGGCGAAGCAGAGAGAGTCGAGCCCAATGCCGAGCAACGGGCTGTCGACATTGAAAGGTTGGAGCGTCTTCTTTTGACGCGCGGCGACTTCCGCGATTTCTTCGAAGACGATTGCCTGGACGTCCATGTTCATATCCTCGCCGCAAGCGTATGGTTTACGCTCGCGCGTCATTCCTGCAAAGCAATCCCTAGAAAGAGAGTAAACGTCGCACCGTTAAACATATCGATGCGAGCCGAGGGAATTGCCGGGTTCTGGCAATTTCATTTTGTCGAGATCAGCTCGGCCGCTGCCGCTGCGTCGGCGGCGACAGGGTTTCGGCAGCAAAGTATACGGTTCAGCCAGCGAAATGTTCGGCGGGCGTACACGCGCAGCCGATGGAATGGAATGCGCGCGTCGCCTGGCGGCGCGCGCACCACAAGCTAGCCACGTCTTCCTTGGCGCGCAGCGATCGCCAACGCGCTCGCCATCGAGACGAGGGAAGCGAAAACAACGTAGCCGACCAGATACCAGGGCTGATTGTTGTTCGCCTGGAGCAGGTAGGTCGCGATGATCGGCGTGATCCCCGAAGCGAATATGCCCGAGAACTGGTAAACGAAGGAAATGCCGCTGTAACGCACGCGGGGATCGAACAGATCGGCGAAGAGCGCGGCTTCCGGGCCGTAGCAGATCGCATAGAGCACGCCGAACGGTATGATCATCGCGAGGAAGATGACGACCGGCGAACCGCCGCCCAGCAGCCAGAAGGCGGGATAGGCGGAGATCGCGAGCAGCAGCGCGCCGAGCGCGTAGGTCTTCGGGCGGCCGAGCCGGTCGCTGAGCTTTCCGAAGATCGGGATCGTCACGATCATGACGAGCGCTGCCGCCGAAACGGCCCAGAGCGCGACGGGCCGAGAGACCTTGATTGGCGCGAGCTGCGTGAGATAGGCGATCGAGAATACAGCGAAGACGTTGAAGAAGACGCCGTCGATGTAGCGTGCGCCCATGCCGAGCAGGATCGAAACGGGATAATCGCGCAGCATTTCGACAAACGGCATTTTCGCGACGGCGTTCTCCTCCTTGAGCCGCTGGAATTCCGGCGTCTCGATCACGCGCAAACGGATGTAGAGGCCGACCGCGACGAGAAGAAAGGAGGCGATGAACGCGACACGCCAGCCCCAGGAGAGAAAATCGGCGTCTGGCAGGCCCGAGAGGATTGCGACGACGCCGGACGACAGGCAGAGCCCGATCGCAAGTCCGATCTGCGGCAGGCTCGCATAGAAGCCACGCTGGTTGTCCGGCGCGTATTCGTAGGCCATCAGCACTGCGCCGCCCCATTCGCCGCCAAGGCCTATGCCCTGCAAGACGCGCAGGATGACGAGCATGATGGGCGCCGCCATGCCGATCTGCTGAAACGTCGGAAGCAATCCGATGAGGACGGTGGACACGCCCATGATGAGGAGCGTGGCGACGAGTACGCTCTTGCGGCCGATGCGGTCGCCGAGGTGACCGAAGATAAGACCTCCGAGCGGACGCGCGACGAAACCGATCGCGAAGGTCGTATAGGCGAGCAGGATCGAGATGAAGGGGTCGTTCGCAGGGAAGAACAACTTGTTGAAGACGATGCCGGCGACTGCGCCATAGAGAAAGAAATCGTACCATTCGATCGTCGCGCCGATCAGAGATGCAGCGACCACGCGGCGGACATCGCCGCCCGATACCCCGTCTTTCATTGTTTCCTCCGTCTTGTTGTTAGTCCAGCTTAGTGTTCCGCGGCCTCCGCAAGAATCTTGTCTGCCGCGCGTTCGCCGATCATGATCGCCGGAAGGTTGGTGTTCCCCGACACGAGGCGCGGCATGATCGAGCAATCGGCGATCCACAGGCCGTCGACGCCGCGCACGCGCAGATCCGGATCGACGACCGCGGCGGCGTCATCGCCCATGCGGCATGTTCCGGCAGGATGGAAGATCGTGGCGCCGGTCGCGCGGGCGAAGGCGAGAAGGTCGGCGTCGGTTTTCGCCAGCGGACCCGGCTTGATCTCCTCGGCGACGAGCTCCGACAATGGAGCCGTTTGCGCCAGCTTGCGGGCGAACGAAATGGCGGCCACCGCGCAGCGACGGTCGATCGCCGCGTCGAGATAATTCGCAAACATCTTCGGCGCCGCGAAGGGATCGTTCGAGTCGAGTTCGATATGGCCGCGGCTTTCCGGGCGAAGTTGGCAGACCGACAGCGTGAAGCCGGAGAAGGGATGCGGCTTTGCGCCTGCCATATCCGCGCTCAGCGTGGCGATATGGAACTGAATGTCGGGCGTGTTCGATTCGGGCAGAACACGTGCGAAAATGCCGCCCTGGTTGATGCCGATGGCGAGCGGGCCGCCGCGCGTGAACAGCCATTGCGCGCCGATGCGCATGCGTCCGAGAAAGGTCGCGAGCTGGTCGTTCGTGGTGATGGGCTTCGTGCAACGATAGATGAGGCGGAATTGCAGATGGTCCTGCAGGTTCGCGCCGACGCCGGCGCGATCGAGAAGGACGGGAACGCCCTTCTCTTTCAGATGCGTCGCAGGACCTATGCCGGACAACATGAGGAGCTGGGGCGATTGCAGCGCGCCTGCGGAAAGAACGATTCCGCGCCGCGCGCTTATGCGGAAATCCGCGCCGCTGCGGCGGTAGCGCACGGCGCAGGCGCGAAGGCCTTCGAAATCGACGCCCGCAGCTTGCGCATCGGCGATGATCCGTAGATTGGCGCGACCGCGCGCTGGCGCAAGATAAGCCTTCGCGGCGCTGACTCGCAGGCCATTGCGCGTCGTCAGCTCGAAATAGCCCGCGCCTTCCTGACGGTCGCCGTTGAAATCTGCAGTGCGCGGCACGCCGAGTTTCTGCGCCGCGTCGATCGCGGCTTCGATTAATTCATGCTTTTTCGGAATCGGACTCACCGTCAAGGGGCCGGACGCGCCATGCGACTGATCATGCGGGTGGGCGAGCGCCGTTTCGAGCTTGCGGAAATAGGGGAAGACGTCGCTCCAGCTCCAACCGCGGCATCCGAGCGCTTGCCAAGCGTCGTAATCCTCGTGCTGGCCTCGAATGGCGATGAGGCCGTTGATCGAGCTCGATCCGCCGAGCGTCTTGCCGCGCGGCCAGTAGATGCGGCGGCCGTCCATGTTCGGTTCCGGCTCGGTGTGGAACGCCCAGTTCAGCCGCTTGTCCCACATGGTCTTGCCGTAGCCGATCGGCAGGTGGATCCACAGGCTGCGATCGGGAGGCCCCGCTTCGAGCAATGCGACGCTGTAGCGTCCGTTCTCCGACAGCCGCGCGGCGACCGCGCAGCCGGCCGAACCCGCGCCGACGACGACGAAATCAGCGGTTTCCTCCGCCATTGCTTTCTTCACCTTTCGCCCGGCGCAATGAGGCACGCCCTGGCCGATCCGGTCAACCCGAAGCAATCGTTCCGCAATTCCTCGACGACGTGGCCATCCCCATGTCGGCCGCGTCGCCACATTTGGTTCACCGGAGCTTCAGACAGGCTTCCGCATACTCGCCGTGTTGTCGTCCAATACGGAGGAACACAGAATGCGCAGGCTCATCGCCGCCCTCGTACTTGCCGCTGTCCTCGTTCCGGCCGCGGCCGAAGCTCAAGGCCGTCATCTCGGCTGGGGCCGCGGCCACCACTACGGCTGGAGTCACGGCCACCATCGCGGCTGGGGCCACAGCCATCATCGTCATTGACGTCGGCGCGGGGGCGGGAGGCGTTTCGCCATCCCCGCCCTAGGCTGATCGCGTCGGCCAGGTCCCGCGCTCGGCGGCGGAGAAAAAGTCCTGAACCTGCGCATTGAACGCCGCGGGCTCCTCCAGATTGATCGCGTGGCCCGTGTTGGGGCAGACCCAAAGACCGGCCGATGGAATGGCCGCCTTCAACATCATGTTGGTTTCCAGGCATGGCGCGTCCTCGTCGCCGACCGCGAGCAGGACGGGCGTGCGCATGCCCGCGAACGCGTCGCGAAAATCATGCAACGAAGGCCGTTGCGCCTGATAGCGCGCCATCGTGTTAGACATGCCCTCGGGCGAATGGTTTTTCAGCCGCTCGATCGTTTCGGCCCAGCCCCGCGGATCCTTGCGTTTCAACTGGATTCGGGTCGGCGCGTGGCCCATTTCCTCCGCCATCGCCGGCATGCCGCGCTCCTTGAAGCCGCGCGCGAGGTTTGGCGCTTCCTTCAACCAGGCTTCGCGTACCGAAGGCGCCGAGCCCGTGCCGGCGCCGGCCGCGACGATCGCCGACGCCATGTCCGGATGGCGCAGGCCGAATTGCAGCGCCGCATAGCCGCCCATGCTCAGCCCGACGACGTGTGCGCGCGAAATCTGCAAGCCGCGCATGATCGCGGCAATATCCTCGCAGGCGTGCTCCCAGCCGTAGAGGGAAAGATCGTTCGGCACGTCGCTCGGCGGATAACCGCGAGCGTTGTAGGCGATGCAGCGGTAGGCGCGCGAGAAGAAGCGAAGCTGCATTTCCCATTCGCGCAGGTCGGCGCCGAATTCGTGGACGAACACGATCGGATGGCCGGCGCCGGCCTCCTCGTAATAGAGTCTTGCGCCGTCGGCTTGCACATGCGGCATTTTCGTATTCCTTCCCTCAGGCGAGATGACGCGCATAGGTTGGATCCTTGGCGAGGGCGGCGCCTTCCTTCGCAAGAATCCTGCACACGCGCTCTGCTGCGAAATTGAGCGCGACGAAGGCCGGTCCGACATTGGCGACTTCGCGATAGCTGGCGATCAGCCCGTCGCGCAGCCGCATGATCGAGACGCCCTCGAAGCCGACGCGCTTGCCGTTCGCCTCCGGCAGGGTCGAGACATAACTGAAGGTATAGCGCGCATAGAGCGTGCGGCCGTCGCTGACAGGATCGTGCATGTCCCACCGAAAGTCGCGCGCCGTCCGGTAGAAATGATCCTCGATCAGTTCGGCGATTTTCGCGCGCCCTTCGAAGACGCCGTAAAACACGTCGTGATAGACGCCGTCTTCCGTGAACAGGTTCGAGAGCGCGGCTCCGTCGCGCCGTTCGACCGCCGCGCAAAAATCTTTGAGCATTGCTTCGATGGTCATGACGTCTCTGCTCCGGCGTTGCGATAGGCGCGCACGACCTGGCTGTCGTCGAGCGCGCCGAAGCCGGCGGCCGAGGCGGCTGCGAATTTCGCGAAGGCGGCGCGCGCCAGCGGGATTTCGGCGGCGGCGCCGTCGCCCGTCTCCACGACGATGCCGAGGTCCTTCAGAAATATGTCCACTGCGCTCGTGATCGGCGGCGCATCCTGCAGGATGCGCGGGCCGCGGTCGCGCAGCATCCAGCTCGAGGCCGAAGAGCCGGAAACGATGTCGAGCATTTCCGGCATGTTCACGCCGAGGCGCTCCGCCAGCGCGAGCGCTTCGGCCGCGGCCGCCAGATGCACGCCGCACAGCAATTGATTGACGGCCTTGGCGGTCGAGCCCTGGCCGGGCCTTGCGCCGATGTGCACGATCTTGCCGCCCATGGCGGCGAAGGCGGGTTGCGCCTTCTCGATATCATCGTCGGCGCCGGCCGCCATGATCGTGAGCGTGCCGGCCTGCGCGCCGACCATGCCGCCGGACACCGGCGCGTCGACAAAGCCGAATCCCGCCGCCTTCACGCGCGCCGCGAGGGCGGCCATTTTCGCCGGCGGACAGGTCGCCATGACGGCGACGACGGCGCCGGGGGAGAGGCGCGCGATGGCGTTGGCGTCGAACAATGCGCTCTCGGCCTGCCCAGCGTTGACGACCATGAGAATGGCGAGGTCGGCGTCCGCAAGCGCATCCCCGACGCTGTCAGCTCCGCGCCCGCCATTGCGCGCGAGTTCTTCCATCGCCGCCGCGCGAAGGTCGAATCCCTTGACCGAAAATCCCCTTTTCAGGAGATTTTTCGCCATCGGCAGCCCCATGGCGCCGAGGCCGATAAAACCCGTTTTCACCCTTGCGCTCCCTCATGCCGGCTCATTCGCGCCAACGATAGCCTGCCGCCGCGCGCGCCGCCATTCGTCAGGGAGCGGCGAGGTCGAGCGCCATGAAAATCGTGCCGACGACCGGCGTGTCGTAATAGGGCGCAATTTCTGCGAAGCCGAGCGAACGATAGAGTTCGAGCGCCGCGCGCATCGACGGCAGGGTGTCGAGCCGCATTTCGCGATATCCGATTATGCGCGCGATGCTCACGATTTTCTCGGCGAGCGCGCGGCCGGCGCCAGCGCCGCGGCCCGCCGGGGCGACGTAGAGCCGTTTCATTTCGCAAATGCCTTCCGGCGGCAGAGGACGCAGGGCGACGCAGCCGATCGCGGCGCCGCCTGTATCGCGAGCGAGCAGCAGGGCGCCGCGCGGCGGCGCGTAGGCGCCTGGCAGGCTCGCGCATTCTTCATCGAAATTCTGGTAGGCAAGATCGATCGGCAGGCTGCGCGCATAGGCGGCGAAAAGCATCGCCGCCTGCGCAATATCGGTTGTCGATCGCGCGTGGACGATCGTCGCGCTGGTCAAACCTTGTCCTTCAGCATGACTTGCCCGGTTTCCAGCAGCGATTTGAGATTGGACAGGATCTTCGGCCAGCCGCCGGATACCGCGCCGATCAGTTTCGAATGCGGGCGGTCCATCGTATGCGTGACCGTCAGTTTCACGGCTTCGCCAGCCTGCTCGATCTCGTAAAGGCAACGCGCGGGACCTTCGGCCGTCATCTCGGGGTTCCATTGATTGGTCCATTCGAGCACAAGCCGGCGCGGCGGATCGCATTCCAGCACGACGCCAGTGTCGGCAAGGCGGCCGTCGTCGAAGACAAGACGCCATGCCGCGCCTTTGGCGACCACGCATTCGAACGTCGCGCCAAGCCAGTATTTGCGCGTGAATTCCGGCTCCGTCAGCGCGCTCCAGAGCTTTTCGGGCGTCGTGCGAATGTAGACGACATACACAAAGGACGAGGACTCACTCATCGTATTCGAGCTTTCGCTTGAGGTCCGACAAGGCCGCGAGGCGGGGGCGCTCGAATTTCGCGATCCAGCGTTCGGCTATGGCGTTGATCGGAACCGGGTTGATGAAATGAAGCTTCTCGCGCCCGCGCCATTGCGTGGAGACGAGGTTGGCTTCCTCGAGAATCGCGAGGTGCTTCGTCACGGCCTGCCGGCTCATGTCCAGTCCTCCGCACAACGCGCCGAGCGACTGGCCGTTCTTCCGATGCAGGGCGTCGAGCAGAGACCTGCGGCTCGCATCCGCCAGCGCACGAAACACGGCGTCGTCGTTCATGGCGCTATTATGCAACCAAATGGTTGCTTGTCAAGGCGCCTTGATTTCGACCGCGTGGAGAAGATTTACTGCGGCCCCTCAGGAGAGGAATTGCGATGAAGAAAGTTCCGGCGACGATGCGGCGAAAACTCGGGCAGAGCGATCTCAGCGTGTCCCCGATCGGGCTAGGCTGCATGTCGCTCGCAGGCGTATATGGCGCAGCGGACGACAGGGAATCCGAAAAACTGATTCATCATGCGATCGATTGCGGCGTCAATCATCTCGACACCGCTGACATGTACGGCTGGGGACACAGCGAGAGCATCGTCGGCCGCGCGATCAAGGGACGGCGCGACGAGATCGTGCTCGCGACCAAGTTCGGGCAGGTTAAGGGCGAGGGCGGCGTCAACGGCGTCGACGGTCGGCCGGAATATGTGAAAGAGGCGTGCGACGCTTGTCTGCAGCGGCTCGGCGTCGACGTGATCGATCTGTTCTACCAGCACCGCGTCGATCCGAAAACGCCGGTCGAGGAAACGTTCGGCGCGATGGCGGAACTCGTGAAAGCCGGCAAGGTGCGCGCGCTCGGCATCTCCGAGGCGAAGCCCGAGACGATCGAGCGCGCGCACAAGACGCATCCGCTCGCTGTCGTGCAGACGGAATATTCGCTGCTCTACCGGCGGGAGGCTGAGGAGACGCGCGCGATCACCAAGAAGCTCGGAATTTCCTTCGTCGCCTATTCGCCGCTCGGGCGCGGCTTTCTCACTGGCGCCTTGAAGACGCAGGATGACATCGACGGCCGGCGCGCGCAGCATCCGCGCTTCCAGCCGGAAAATTTTGCCGCCAATCGCGCGTTGGTCGAAAAGATCGAGGCGCAAGCTGCGGAGAAGGGATGTACTCCCTCGCAGATCGCGCTCGCCTGGGTGCTCGCGCAAGGCGAGGATGTCGTCGCGATTTTCGGCACGCGCTATGCGGCGCGGCTCGACGAAAATCTCGGCGCGCTCGATGTGACGCTCAGCGCGGCGGAAGTCGCGGCGCTTTCCGCCGCCATTCCGCCGGGCGCGGCGGCGGGCACGCGCTATCCGGCAGGCGGCATGAAGGCGGTCTATCTGTGATTTAGTCGCTGGCGCTCGGTAAAGCGCGACTCAGAATCCCGCCGCCGCATTGTCGCTGTCGACCCTGGCGCCGGCGCGCATGCGCCGCGCATTGTTGACGAGGGCTCCGGGCCTGTCCTCGTTCGCTGGCTTTGCGGTCGCCATGCGCATGACGGCGCGATAGTCCGGCTGGACTTCCATGCGCGCGAGCAGCCCGTTGTCGCGCAGCATGGCGTGGACCTTCGGCAGATTGTAGCAGGGCACGTAATAGAGCAGGTGATGCTCGAGATGATAGTTCACGAAATAGGGCGCGACGAACAGACGCTCGATCAGGCCTGCTTTCGTCGTGCGCGTGTTGCGCAGGGGATCGTCGTGATCGGGTACTACCGCGTGCTCGGCGATGTTGCGGATGCGCGTCACCACCATGTACCAGGTCGTGAGCGGCAGCAGCCATAACAGCGGGTAGGCCCACCAAACGCCGCAGAGCGTCATCAACGCGAAGATGACCGCATTGACGAGAATCTGCCTGCCGAGCCGTTCGCGAAAGAGGGCGAGACGCGCGGGCAAGGGCAAGGCGGGATCGCCGAGCGCATTCAGAACTTGCGCCTTGCGCTGCGAATATCCGGTCTTGCCGAGCAGGTCGCGCAAAAACTTGCGGCGGTAGCTTTTCGCCGTGATGGGAAACGGCGCCGACAGGACGAGATCGGGATCGTCGGACTGCTGCGTACGCTTGTGGTGTTTGAGGTGATAGCGGCGATAGGCGCGCGTCTCGGCGAAGATCGGATAGGCGCACAGCCATTGCGACAGGCGGTCGTTGAGATCGTGGTCGGGCGACAGGCACCCGTGCGCGCCTTCGTGCATGAGGATGCCGAGGCCGAGCTGGCGCGAACCGATGACCATCACAGCTATGACGAAGGCCAGGGGGTTGGGCAGCCAGGCGACGAGCGCGATCGCGGCGACGATCGTCGCCCAGGCGTGCGCGATCATCCACAGGCCGCGCCAGGTCGGGCGCGCCCGTACGGTGGCGAGCTGATCGGGCGTCAGCACCTGATCGACAGGCAGGCGGGCGGCGAAGGTCATACGCGCATATTAGCAGCGCATGCGGAGAACGCGAGACCCCAGCCCTGCTCCCGATTTTCCAATGCAGGTCAGGCGGCGGACCGCGGCGGGGCTGGCCAGAAGGCGTTCACGCGGGCCTTGTAGCGGTTGAAAGCGTCGGGGCGCGAGCGCTGCAATTCCTGTTCGAGCGGCGGTACGCCGGACACGTGCACGAGCAGCCAATACATCAGGGCCGGCGCGCCGAATGCGAGCCAGCCGCGCCAGTCGTCGACTTGCAGCGCAACGGCCGGATAGGCGAGCCAACCCAGCCATTCGAAGAAATAGTTGGGATGCCGCGACCATGCCCACAGTCCCTTGTCGCAAATCCGCCCGCGGTTTTCAGGGTTCGCGCGAAACGCCGCCATCTGCGCGTCGGCCGCGGATTCGCCGGCGATCGCAATTGCGAAGATCGCGGCGCCGAAAAGGTCACGGGCGTCGAGCGGCGGACGCGTGGCGTGCCCCGCGAGCCAGGCGGCGAGCGCAAGCGGCAGCGCGCAGGCGGCCTGCGCCTGCAGGAACCAGAAAAGTTTCGATGGCGCGGCGGCTCCCCACTCGCGCTTCAGCGCGGCGTAGCGTGGATCATCCGGCCCGCTGGCGGCGCGGCGCCACATGTAAGTCCCGAGCCGCAGGCACCAGACCAGCGCGATCGCCGCCACGAGAATTTGCCGCGCCGTCTGCGCACTGGCCGACGGCGCGAGCGCGGCGGCGATCAGCGCGGCTCCGGTCGCAAAGGTCCAGATCGCGTCGATCTTGCCGGATTGCTTCGTCTTCAGCGCGATCCGGCAGGCAATCGCCATGGCGGCCGAGAGGAAGGCGGCCAGAAAAAGCGCGAGAAGCCCGGCGTTCATATCCCGATGAACTGCTGGAACAGCCTGGCTATCCAGCCTTGAAGACGCAATGGTCCTTCGAGCGCCGCCAGCACGACGCAATCGCCATCGCGGTCGGCGAGCGGAATGTGCTCGACGTCCTCGTCCATCTCGATGCAATCGCCGGCGACGTAGTGACCGAAGGCGTCGGTGTAACCGCCGGCGATCACCTGGGTATATTCCACGCCGGTGTGGCCATGGTTCGGCATGCGCTGGCCGGCGCCGACCTTCAGCATGATGACGTTGGCGTCCGGCGCCTCCGGCAGGACAACCCTGCGCCAGCGTACGCCCGGCGCGACGGCGCGCCATTTCGGCAGGTCGTAATAACGCAGCGGCGCCGGCATGGCGGCGTCGCGCGCCGCGGGGACAATCGTAGCCGGAGCCGGCGCTTCGACCTGCGCCAGCGTTCGCGCGAAGGCGTCGGCCCGGAGCGTCGCCGGCTCCATACTGTCGAGCAGCACGCCGCCGGCGGATTCGAACGAGCGAATGCGCGCGCGGCATTGCGGGCATCCCGCGAGGTGGGTGGCGACGACAAGACGGGGGCCTGCTTCGATCGCGCCGGCGGCGAAGCGGCCGAGCGTCTCGTCAGCGGGATGATGGTTCGGGGCGTTCACGGCTCCTGCTCCAGAATCGCGCGGATTTTCGCCATCGCGAGGCGCGCGCGGGACTTTACTGTCCCCAGGGGGATGTTGAGTTCGCGCGCGATCTGCGCGTGCGGCTTCTCCGAAAAGAACGACAGCTTCAGGACGCTGGCCTGCGCTGGGGAAAGAGTCGCCATCGCGCGTCTTACGCGCGCGTCGCGTTCGCTCGCCAGCGTATCTTCTTCCGCCGAATTCTCGACGTCCGGCGTCTCGTAGGACAGGACGGCGACGCCGGCGGCGGCGCGCGCCGACTTGCGGGCGCCGTCGATCCGCAAGTTGCGGGCGATGGTGAAAACCCAGGTGCTGACGTTCGCCTGCGCCGGATCGTACATGCCGGCCTTCCGCCAGACGGCGACCATCGTTTCCTGCGCGACGTCCTCGGCCTCGCTGGCGTTCAACCCGGCGCGCTGCATGAATGCGGCCACGCGCGGCGCAAAGAACTGGAACAGACGGCCGAAGGCCGCCCGATCCTGATCCTGCGCGACGGCGGCGAGCCATCGCTTCATGTCGTCTGCGCTGGGAGCGGCGGTCATGGCCACCGTCCTATTCCGCAGGGGGATCGGCTGCGCAAGGGCGAGATTCAATCCTGATCTCCGGTTCACGGCTTTTACGGTCGCGCTTAGCGGCTGGATCAGTGATCCGGACGGCTGCGCGGGGCGTACCAAGTCCGTCGCAGGAGATCCGCGCTTGACCAGACCTTCCTCCGGGCGGCCCCTCAGGGTCGCCGTCGTCGGCGCCGGGATTTCCGGGCTTTCCGCGGCCTGGCTGCTGTCGCAGACCTGCGACGTGACATTGTATGAGGCGCAGGACCGCCTCGGCGGACATTCCGACACGTTCGACTGGGACGGCGCGCCGGTCGATTGCGGCTTCATCGTCTACAACGAGCGCACCTATCCTAACCTGACGGCGCTGTTCGCGCGGCTCGGCGTCGCGACGCGCAAGAGCGACATGTCGTTCTCCGTTTCGATCGACCGCGGGCGGCTCGAATATTCCGGCGGCGGTCCGCGAGGGCTGATCGCGCAACCCTCGAATCTTGTGCGCGCGCGTTACTGGTCGATGCTGAAAGACCTCGTGCGCTTCTTTCGAGCGGCGCGGCGCGACGTCGGCCGCGCGGGGCTCGGCACGCTCGACGAATATCTCGACGCCGGCGGCTACGGACGCGCGTTCCGCGACGATTATCTTTATCCAATGGCGGCAGCGATATGGTCGACGCCCGCGCTCGACGTCGGCGCCTATCCGGCCGAGAATTTCATTCGATTCAACCTCAATCACGGTCTGCTCGAATTGTTCGAGAAAAACAGGCCGATATGGCGGACGGTCGAGGGTGGTTCGCGCGCCTACGTCGCGCGTCTTGCGCAGGAGATTCGAGGCGCGGCGATTTGCGGTCGCCCTGTGCGGTCCGTGCGTCGCACAGCCGACGGCCTTGTGGTGACGGACGAGTCCGGCGCCGGGGCGCGCTTCGATCGGGTGGTCATGGCGACACACGCGGATCAGTCGCTGCGGCTGATCGAACAGCCGACGCGCGACGAAAAAGACCTGCTCGGCGCCTTCAGATATGTGACGAACGAAGCCGTGCTGCACACGGATCTTGCAGCCATGCCGCGGCGGCGCGCGGCCTGGTCGAGCTGGAACTATATGGCGGAGCGGTCCGACGAGGGCCGCCGGCTCTCGGTCACCTACTGGATGAACAGGCTGCAGGGCATTCAGGACCGCGCGCCCGTGTTCGTGTCACTCAACCCGATCGCCGGTATCGCGCCGTCGAAAATCTTGCGCTCGGTTTCCTACGAACACCCTCTGTTCAATGCGCAGACGCTCGCCGCGCAACAGAATCTCTGGTCGTTGCAGGGTGTCGGCGGCCTCTGGCATTGCGGCGCCTGGTTCGGTTACGGTTTTCACGAAGACGGTCTGCAATCCGGACTTGCGGTCGCGGAGGAGATCGGCGGCGTGCAGCGGCCGTGGAGCACGCCCGACATGAACGATCGCCTGCCGGCGGACCGACGCCGCCGCGCCGACGCCGTGCCTGCGCTGGTTGCGTGATGATCGAGCCTGGCCTCTATAGCGGCGACGTGATGCACCGGCGTTTACGGCCGCGACGTCACGATTTCCGCTATTCTGCCTTCTGGCTCGCGATCGACCTCGACCGGCTCGAGGCGACCGCCGCGCGGTTGCGTCTTTTGTCCATCGGCCGCTTCAATCTCTTTTCGTTTTTTGCGCGCGACCACGCCGACGGAGCAGACACCCCGCTCGCGACCAAGATTCGCGCGCTCGTCGCGCAGGCCGGGCTCGACGCGCGCGGGCCGCTGCATCTCTTCGCCATGCCGCGCGTGCTCGGCTACGTGTTCAACCCTCTCAGCATCTATTTTTGCAGTGACGTACAGGGCGCGCCGAGCGCGATCGTCTGGGAAGTTTCGAGCACGTTCGGCGAACGGCATTCCTATGTGATCGCGATCGAAGACGCAGACGACGGCGTCGTTCGCCAGCATGCGCGCAAGCAGCTTCACGTTTCGCCGTTCATCGGCATGGACATCGACTATTCCTTCCGCGTGACGCGGAGAGGCGACGACCTCGTCATCGGCATTGTAGACCGCGATGCCGAAGGCGTCCTGATGTCTGCCGCACTCCATGCGCAACGCGAAGCACTCACCGATCGCGCGCTGCTCGCCGCTTTCGCGCGCATTCCCCTGGCTACGTTCAAGGTCGTCGCCGCGATCCACTGGGAAGCGCTGCGTCTGTGGCTGAAAGGCGCGCCATTCCGTCGCACGCCGGCCGGACCCGTCCGGCGGATCGGGGCGCATTCGGCCGGCTTCTCAGGGAAATCAAAGCCCGACGACGCGCGGGAAGCTGCCTGAACAGGCTGGTTTTCCGCGCTTTTCCGACAAAATTAGATTGATTCTAAACTGTGACGGCTTAGGATGCCGGCACGGCAATGCTCTAGCAATCAGGAGCGGCCACAGTCCTTAGCAGGAGGCGTATTTGCAACTCAAGGGTTCCAAGACCGAGCAGCATCTGAAGGATGCTTTCGCCGGCGAATCGCAGGCCAACCGCCGCTACCTCTACTTCGCCAACAAGGCCGACATCGAAGGCCATCCTGATATCGCGACGCTGTTCCGCTCGACGGCGGAAGGCGAGACCGGCCATGCGCACGGCCATCTCGAATATCTGGAAGCCGCCGGCGATCCCGCCACGGGCCTGCCGATCGGCGAGACGAAGTTGAACCTCGCCGCCGCAGTCGCGGGCGAGACCCACGAATATACCGACATGTATCCCGGCATGGCCAAGGACGCCCGCTCGGAAGGTTTCGACGAAATCGCCGACTGGTTCGAGACGCTCGCGAAGGCCGAGCGCTCGCACGCCAACCGCTACCAGAAGGCGCTGAACGAACTCGGCTGATCGCCGCGACGGTCTGAAACGACATCGGCCGGCGCCCCATGCGCCGGCCGATCAATTTGAGGAAGTGGTCTGTGGCTGGTCCCCGCGAAGGCAATCTCGAGGCGCCGACGCGCCATCCCCTGGATTGGCAAAATCCGCAATTCTACGACGAAGACGCACTTTTCAAGGAAATGGAGCGTGTGTTCGACATTTGCCACGGCTGCCGCCGCTGCGTGAGTCTCTGTCAGTCCTTCCCCGTGCTGTTCGATCTCGTCGACGAATCCGAAACGATGGAAGTCGACGGCGTCGCAAAGGCCGACTACTGGAAGGTGGTCGACCAGTGTTATCTGTGCGACCTCTGCTACATGACGAAATGCCCATACGTGCCGCCGCACGAATGGAATCTGGACTTTCCCCATTTGATGCTGCGCGCGAAATCCCTTCGTCACCGCAAGGGCGAAACGAAGTTGCGCGACAAGGCGTTGACGGCGACCGATCTGATGGGGAAGACGCTCGCCAATCCGGTCGCCGCGCCGATCGTCAATGCGGCGAACAAGAACGCCACGCTGCGCCGCGCGCTCCAAAACGCCGCGGGTGTCAGCGCCGAGGCGTGGTTGCCGGAATTCACTACGAAACCGCTGCGCAAGCGGTTGTCGGTATTGCCCACCGACACGGCGGGCGCGCCGGCCGGGCGAACGAAGGGCAAGGTCGCGTTGTTTGCGACCTGTTTCATGAATGCGAACGAGCCGGCGCCGGGCGAGGATTTGGTCGCGGTGTTCGAACACAACGGCATTCCCGTGACGCTCGCCCAGCAGGAGCAATGCTGCGGCATGCCGAAGCTCGAACTCGGCGATCTCGAGGCCGTGCGGCGCGCGAAGGAAGCCAATATTCCCGTGCTGGCGAAACTGGTCGACCAGGGCTGGGATCTGACCGCGCTCGTGCCGTCCTGCGTGTTGATGTTCAAGCAGGAAATTCCGCTGATGTTCCCCGACGACGCCGACGTGCAGAAGGTGAAGGCGGCGTTCTTCGACCCGTTCGAATATCTGATGCTCAGGCACAAGGAAGGGTCGCTGAAGACCGATTTCAAGCATGGCCTCGGCAAGGTCGTCTATCATGCGGCCTGCCATCAGCGCGTGCAGAATATCGGTCCGAAGACGAAGGAAGCGCTTTCGCTCATTCCCGACACCAGCGTCGACGTGATCGAGCGCTGCTCGGGCCATGACGGCACCTATGCGGTGAAAGCAGAATTTCACGAATTCGCGATGAAGATCGTGAAGCCCGTGGTCGCGCGCGTGAACCAGGCCTCGCCGGATCACTACGGCTCAGATTGCGCGATGGCCGGCCACCACATCGCGAAGGCGCGCGGCGTCGGCGCCGCGGAGCACCCAATCACGCTGATGCGCAAGGCGTATGGAGTATGAACATGCTGACGCACGAAAATCTCTACACGCTCGAACAATATTCGCGGATGCGCAACGCATTTCGCGCGAAGGTGATGGCGCACAAGAAGCTGCGGCTGGTCCAGCTCGGCGATCATGCCTCGCTGCATTTCGAAGATCGCCTAACGATGCAGTACCAAGTGCAGGAAATGCTGCGGCTCGAGCGGATTTTCGAACACGAGCTGATCCAGGAAGAACTCGACGTCTACAACCCGCTGATCCCGGACGGGCGTAACTGGAAGGCGACGTTCATGGTCGAATATCCCGACGTGGAGGAACGCCGGCAGGCGCTCGCGAAGCTCATCGGCATCGAGAAGGCGGTCTATGTCCAGGTTGCGGATTTCGCCCGAGTGACGCCGATCGCCAACGAGGACCTCGACCGCGAGACGACCGACAAGACATCGGCGGTGCACTTCCTTCGCTTCGAGCTGACGCAGGATATGGCGGCGGCGGCGAAGCGGGGCGCAGCCATCCGCGCCGGGATCGACCATGAGAACTACAAGGTCGAGACGACGCTTGCCGAACCGGTGCGCGCCTCGCTCGCCGGCGACCTCGCCTAGGCGGATTTGCGCGCGCGCTTCGGCGTCGCGTCGGGCGTGCAGAAAGCCGAATAGAGCGCGGTGAGGATGACGCGCACATTCTCGCTGGCGAGCGAGTAAAAGATCGTCTTGCCGTCGCGGCGCGTCGAGACGAGGCCTTCGAGCCGCAGGCGCGCGAGCTGTTGCGACACAGTGGACTGCCGTTCACCGAGAATTTCTTCCAGCTCGCCGACGGAACGTTCGCCCTCGGACAGGATGCACAGAAGTATCAGCCGCGATTCGTGCGAGAGCGCTTTCAGGAACTCACTCGCGTCGCGCGCCTTTTCGATCATGGCGTCGATGTCGTGGAGGTCTTGCTTCTTCGATGCCGGCGCGGCCATGTCTCGTGTCCGAATCACGAGCGCCGCCACGCGCCCGCTGGAGGTAGGCAACGCTTCGTATAAATAAACTCCAATATATTCACAAGTAATAATGTGAAACACGCGCAGATGAGCGATAGCTCGGCATCCGACCAGGTCAGACGTCGTCGCGCGCCTGCTCGGCCCTGAGCGCGACCGTCGCGCGCTCGATCAGGCCGTCGACGCCCACGAACAGGGCTTCGCGAGCGGCCGCATCGAGCCCATTCAGCAGGGCTTCATTGGCTGAGCGGGCCGATTTCATGATTTCGGCGTGCGCCTTGCGACCGGTCTTTGTTAGTGAAAGTCGGCTTTCCCTGTTGTCGTCTGGGTTGGCGCGCCGTTCCACAAGGCCGCGCGCCACAAGCCCGCTGACGGTACGGCTGAGCCGGGTCTTGTCGAGCGCAAGACTCGCAGCGAGTTCGTTGAGCGAGCAGGGTGGCCGCGCGCCGAGTTCGGCGATCGCCCCCCATTCGCCGACGGATATGTCGAGCAGGCGTCGATAGCGCAGGCCGGCGGCGCGGCGCAGCAGATTGGAAAGAATGAGGATGCGGCGGGAGATGAGCGCATCCGCTTCGCGCGTGTCTGGTCTTGCCATGGCGTGAGCCGAACAGATCGCGCGCATTGACGCAATAGTTGACAAGGGCAACTACAGTCATAAGCTCCCCGTGATCGTCGTTCGCCGCCTGAAGGGCGGGGAGGAAAGCATGAACATCCATCGTCCGCGCGACGAGGGCACCGCCTATGAAATGCGCGCGCCCGCCATCAAATCGGAGCTGGTCGAAGTCACGCGCGGGACGCCGATGGGCGAGTTGCTGCGCCGCTACTGGCATCCCGTCGGGCTGACGGCGGATGCTGGGGCGACGCCGAAAAAGGTGCGCGCGCTCGGCGAAGATCTCATTCTTTTCCGCGACGGCGCCGACAAGGCCGGCCTCGTGCACGCGCGCTGCTGCCATCGTGGCACGACGCTCTATTACGGCAAGGTAGAGGCGCGCGGCATACGCTGCTGCTATCACGGCTGGCTGTTCGACACGCAGGGCCATTGTCTCGAACAGCCCTGCGAGCCGGAGGGCGGCCTGTTCAAGGAAGCTGTGCGCCAGCCATGGTATCCCGTCGAGGAACGCTACGGGATGATCTTCGCCTATATGGGCCCGCCCGACCGCAAGCCGATGCTGCCGCGCTACGAATGCCTGGAAAACATGGACGAGGGCGAATTCGTCGAAGCCGACGACACTTCGCTCGGCGGCGGCGGTCCGGCGATCATTCCCTGCAACTGGCTGCAGCACTACGAGAACGTCGTCGATCCGTTCCACGTGCCGATACTGCACGGCTCGTTCTCCGGCGCGCAATTCACCATGGCGATGGCCTCGGTTCCGAACGTTCAGTTCGAGCGGTCGGAGCGCGGCGTAACCGTGCGTTCGACCCGCAAGATGGACGACGGCAAGACCTTCTACCGCGTGACGGAAGCCGCGCTGCCGACGCTGCGCGTCGTCCCGAACCCGCGAGTCGCGCAATTCGCGCGCGTCGAATCGATCGGCTGGGTGCTGCCGATCGACGATACGTCGTTCCGCATCTATGTCGCCGGCCGCGTGAAGCAGCAGGGCGACATCGGCCGCATGCGTTCCAAGATGAACGGCAAGTTCTGGTGGGATCTGACCGAGGAAGAGCACCAGCGCTTTCCCGGCGATTATGAAGCGCAGGTCGGGCAGGGCGCCATCACCATCCATTCGGAGGAGCATTTCGCGCAATCCGATCGCGGCGTCGTGCATATCAGGCGCATGCTTCAAGAACAGATCGAAGCCGTCGCCAGGGGTGAAAACCCGATCGGCGTCAGCTTTGACGAACATGCGCCGCCCGTGACGTTCGAAGCGGGCAATTACATTCGCGAAGCATAAGTCGGTTCGCCATGAAAACGTACGACGTGTTTCTCCGTCGGTTTGCACGCGCTTGCGCGCCTGCGCTCGCGCTTGCTCTTGCACACGTATCTCTCGCGTCGGCAGACGAACCGGGCGTGACGCCGACAAGCGTGAAAATTGGCCAGACGATCCCGTTGAGCGGCCCGGTATCGGCTTACGCGACGTTCAGCCGCGCTTCGCTCGCCTTCTACGACATGATCAACCAGAACGGCGGGATCGGCGGCCGCAAGATCGAACTACTCAGCGTCGACGATTCCTTCTCGCCGCCGAAAACAGTCGAGCAGACGCGCAAGCTCGTCGAGGGCGATCAGGTCTTCGCCATTGTCGCGCCGATGGGCGGCACGACCGCGAAAGCGGTACAGAAATATCTGAATGACAAGAAAGTGCCGCAATTTCTGATCCAGTCCTCGCTTCCCTACTGGAACAATCCGAAGGAATTTCCGTGGTCGATTTCCGGCTTGCCGGATTCGGACATGGAGGTCTCGCTCTACGCAAGATTTCTGCTCAAGAAAAATCCGCAGGCGCGCGTCGCCGTTCTCTACCAGAATGACGATTTCGGCAGGGCCTATCTCACCGCAATGACGGCAGATCTGAAAGGCACGGGCGCGTCAGTGGTCGCGTCCGAAGCGTTCGACCTCACGGAGCCGACGGTGGATTCGCACATCGTTCGACTGGCAGCCAGCAAAGCTGACACACTGCTCATCGGCGCAACCGCGCGGCAGACGATCCAGACGCTCAAGAAGGCGGCCGAACTCGGCTGGAAGCCGCAATATTTCATCGCCTATCCCGCCGCCAATATCGAGCGCACCTACAAGGTCGCCGGCGTCGAGCTTGCGAAGGGCGCGATTTCCTCCTCGGTCTTCAAGGATCCGGGCGATCCGGCGATCGCGAACGACAGGGACCTGAAAGACTATTTCGCCTTCATGGAGAAATATTATCCCAAGGGCGACAGGCTCGACACGCTCAACGTCGCAGCTTTCGTCGAAGGCGAGATTTTCGCAGAAGTACTGCGCCGCTGTGGCGCGAATCTGTCGCGCAAAACCTTCCTCGACAAGGCTACGAGCCTCGGCGGCTGGAAGGCGCCGATGTTGCGCGACGCCGTGATCGTGCGCACCGACCCAGGCAATTACGACATCTTCCGCTCGATGCAATTGCTGCAATTCGACGGGACGCGGAACGAGGCGATCGCGGTTCCCAATTGAGGCGTTGCCGAGCGCCTGCTTTCGTTGCGAGCAGCGACGCGGCCTGGAGCCGCAAGACGCGCAAGCCGTCGATCAATAGGCGATCGAAACGCCCTGCGCCTTCAATTCGGCGGCGATGCCGTTGCGCACGCCGATAATGTCCTGAACCGGATGTTTGCGGATGTCCTTCACTTCATCAGGGCTGAAGTCGGCGCCAGCGCCGTTCGCCCATGTTCTCAACGCGTAGTTGAGCACGG
Organism: Hyphomicrobiales bacterium; assembly: GCA_028868735.1. Taxonomy (GTDB): domain Bacteria; phylum Pseudomonadota; class Alphaproteobacteria; order Rhizobiales; family Beijerinckiaceae; genus JAJXWB01. The sequence continues at coordinate 48,950 of JAGWTW010000003.1, forward strand.
CGGCGGCGTCTGCGTCCTGGAGATCGGCATTGGCGACGCCCGGCACGAGCACGAGATATGCGCGGCCATTGCGGGCCTTCGCGATTGGACCGAGAAAACCCGGAAATGGCGGCACGCGGCCAGTCCTCGATCCGATCCCGTCGAGGCCGTGACAGCCTGAGCAATGAAGCAGATAGAGATTGGCGGCGGTTTCCGCGCGCGAGACGCCTGAAACAAAAGTGAGCGCAAGAACAGCGGCGGCCGTCGCGCGTCTCATCCCTTGCCCGATACGCCGACGATCACGGACACGGTGCAATGGTACATGCTCGGCGTGTTGGCCATGCACCAGTTGATGTCGTTGTGTACGCCCATGCGATAGCCGGGCCGCTCGCGCAGATTGGTGTTGCACTGGCAACGCCCACAGGTCGTCTTGCCGCAGCAATCGTTGTAGGAAACGATATAATCCTTGCCGTCCTTCGCGTTGTGACAGGTGCCGACCCATGTGACTTTCGAAGGCTCGGCGCCCGGCGGACAAGCGGTGACGCTGCCGCCGCAGCATGAGCAGAGGAATCCGTCGAGTGCGCAATAACGCCAGTAGTCGCACTCCTCCTCCGTCGCGTCGGCACGGCCGCCTTCGGCCGCGTTGGCGCGCAGCGAGCGGTCGAACGGCAGCAAAGGCACGAGCGCCCCGCCGACGAGCGTCGAACCAAGCATGGAGAGCGCCGACCTGCGCCCGATCATTTGCGCAGATTTGCGCGCTGCTCGCTCCGCTGCGCGATCGAACGCGCCGAGCAATTTTCCGATCACATCGTCCATGCGCTGGCTCCGGCTGGCGGGCGTTCGTTCATGTGGGCGCGCCGCTGGCGGCGTCGAGATAGTTTTGAACGGACGCGACGCCCAGGTCGCGCGCGTTGAAGAGGCTTTCGAGCTGTTCGCGATTGTTGACGAGGCCCTTGGCCTTCACGATCCCGGATTCGTCCAGCAGCACGGCGTAGGGCAGGCGGCTCACGCGAAAGGCAAGGCCGAGATCGCTCGACAGCACGTAGGGGAAATCGCCGAGCGCGCGATCGACGACGAAGGCGCGGTGGGCCGCCTCCTCGCCGTCGCTCGCCAGCACGACGTCCAGCCAGGCGCGTTCTTTGGCTGCGACGGACTTGAGGATGGGCAGCAGCTTCTTGCAGACGGGACATGTCGGCGAGAGGAAAAATACAAGTTTGGCGCGGCCCTGCGCGGCGCCGATGGCGAGCGACGCTCCGTCGAGCGCCCTCAGATCGAAGCGGCGGACGCCTTCGCCGACTTTGGGGCCGGAATCGGTCATGAGCGCGCCCATGGGCGCGACGCGTTCGAACAATACGCCGACCTGCCGGGCCAGTGCGAACACCATTACGGAAAGAATGATGACGAGCACCCAGAGCAGCGCGACCGCGACGACGAGACCGTCCATCATCTCCTCACAAAAAGCTCTCGGATCGCAGGCGACGCACTGCGGCGGCGTTCTCGATCGTCTTTTCCGCGCCGACCAGCAAAAGCCAGCCGACGAGGATGGCGCCGGCGGCTTCAAAGAAATCGCCGACGCCCAAACTCCGTGCGCTCACTGGCGCGAACAGGAGACCGCATAACGCGATCAGCGCGATATTGCGGCCAACCAGCGCCCAGGAGATCGTCTGGCCGTCTCCGCCGCATCCGCACTCGATTTGCGTGCGCCCAGCGCCGAGCGCCAGCGCCATGGCGAGCGCATAGAGCGCGAGCAGCGCAGCAGCGCTGACCGCGCCGAAGGGCCGCATTCCGGGCGCGAGCAGCGCGGCGAGCGCAGCGGCTTCGAGCAGGGCGAGGACCACGGCGGCCGCGGGCGCAAGACGCGCCGGCGTCAGGCGATAGTCGCGCAGCGTCGCGACGTAAACGGCAAAATTGCCCACCTTCTCCAGAAGCGCTCGGGCGAAAACGATTCCGAGCAGTCCGGTCGCAACCATGACAATGAGCGGGTCGAGGCTCATTTCGACACCTCGATCAGCGCGGCCGATTCGCCGAGCTTGATTTCCTTCGTCTTCGCGACGCGTCGCGTCTGCGGATCGACAGCGAATCGCTGTATCTTCGATTCGACGGGATTGATGGCGAAGAGGGCGGAGGGATCGCTCGGACTGATCGTGATCGACGTCAGGCCCGCGGCGGGCGAGCGCGCCAGCAATTTCTTGCCCTTCACGTCATAGGACCAGATTTCGGCGCTCGGATTCTTGTGGCTGCCTTCGGCCGCGTCGCCGTGCATCAGTACATAGGCGACGCCGGACTTGGGATCATAGGCGAAGGGCTGGAAGCCGCCGGGCGCCCAGCCCGGCGCGCCCGCGGCGACGTCAGCGCTGTCCAGCAGCTTCGCCGTCTCATCCTCCAACGATACGCGCGCGATCGTCCCTTTGTACGATACGAAAAGGTAGGAATCGACGTCGTGCTCGGCGTGAGTGAACCAGGGATCGTTGGTCGCGTCGAACAGCTTGGCGCTCGTCTTGCGCGCGGCGCCGTCATGCGCCTCGTTGATCGTATAGGAGCCGACGGTCCCGCCGCCGCACAGCGTCGAGAAGCGCAGAGGATTGGTCAGGGACGGATAGATTCCGTAGCAGCCGGGATTTTGAACCTCGAAACGACGCCGGCTCGCGACATCGAGGACATCAATGCTGGTCGCGGGCGTCGCGTCCTGAATGAAAAGCGTCGTTCCGTCCGACGAGGCCTGGAACAGGTTGCGGTAGGTGAGCGCCTGTGCGCGCGCCGCCGCGATCGGAATTTCATCCGTCACGGTCAGAGTATGCGCGTCGAACACCTGCACCACGTCCGTGCGCGCGCCGCGCGTCAGGCGTTCGTAGAAGGAGGTCGGCACGTAGACCTGTCCGCGCTGCGGGGCGGCCAGCATCATGCCGGCGAATCCCGATTCCATCATGCCCTTCAGATTTAGATCGACGTCGAGCACATAGACGCGGCCGTCGACCATGTGCGGGAGCACGACGTCGGCGACATAGACGCGCTCGAAGTCGCCGAGCACGGTCTTGCCGATCTTTTCCGGCGCGAGCTCCTGCGCGGCGCAGGCCTGGGCGGCCAAGAGCCCCGCCAACATTATTGCGCTGCGCATCATGGAGCCGTCCCGTGTCCGAAGTCCTGATCATTGGATCAAAAGGCGCGCGCCCATGCAAGGGCGTTTGGGCCGATGTCAGGCTTCCGCAAACGGCGCGCGCAGAGCGACGGCGGGCAATGGAGCAGGGAGAAGCACATGATCCGTCGCCTCCACGCCATCTTGCTCGCCGGCGTTCTGGCCGGTCCAGCCCTCGCCGTCGGGATCCAGCGGTTCGCGCCGATTCCGTTCGACAAGATGAACGCGGATCAACGCAAGGCCGCCGACGCCGTCATGGCCGGCCCCCGGAAAGCGATCGAAGGCCGTTCAGCGCCTGGCTCCGCAGCCCGGAACTCGCAGGCCGCCTGCAGAAGGTCGGCGAATATCTGCGGTTCAATACGTCGATGGAAAAACGCCTCAACGAAATGGCGATGATCATGACCGCGAAATACCGGGGCGCGCAGTGCGAATGGTTCGCCCATCAGCCGCTGGCGTTGGAGGCCGGGCTCGCGCCCGAGGTCGCGGAGTCCATCGGCGCGGGACGCAGGCCGAAGGCCATGAAGGAGGATGAGGCGTCGTCTACGACTTCGTGATGCAATTGCACCACGATCACAACGTGAACGACAAGACCTATCAAGCCGCCGTGCAGAAGTTCGGCGAGCAGGGCGTGATGGATCTGATCGCCGTCAGCGGCTATTACGAAATCGTTTCGATGACGCTCAACGTCGTCGAAGTAAAACCGCCGGCGGACGCGAAGAGTCCGTTCAGGCAGTCCATGCGCTGTCTCACCTGTATTGAACGCCGCCGTCGACGTCGATGACCGTCCCGCTCACGTAAGCGAGGCGGTCGGAAGCGAGCATGGCGGTCAGGTTTGCGATCTCCTCCGGCTCGGCCGCGCGGTTGAACGGCAGGCCTTGCAGAAACTCCTCCCAGCGCGCGTCATCGCCGTATTTCTGACGCGCGCGCGCTTTCGAAAGCTCGATGATGCGGTCGGTGCGCGTCGACGCCGGATTGATTCCAACGACGCGCACGCCGAAATCGGGGCTCTTGCCGCCGAGCGCTTTCGTGAAGGCGATGAGCGCGGCGTTGCCGGCCGCGCCGCAGACGTAATCCCACCGCGGCGAGACGCCGGCAAGGCCGATGATGTTGACAATCGTTCCCGCGCGTCGCTCGGTCATGCCTTTCATATAAAGCTGCGTGAGGTGAATGTAGCCGAACACCTTGAGGCTCCAAGCCTCCTGCCATCGCGCGAGATCGATGTCGAAAATGCTGCCGCCGGGAATGGCGCCCGCGTTGTTTACGAGAATGTCCGGCGCGGGATGCGCGGCTGCGAGTTTCTCGCGTTCGTCGACCTTCGACAGGTCGGCGACGAAAGTCCTCACCCGGTCGCCGAGCTTCTCGCGGGCCGCCGACAGGCGGCGCCCGTCGCGCGACACGATCAGGACCTCGGCGCCTTCCGCCGCCAGCGCCTGTGCGCAGGAAAAGCCGATTCCCTTCGACGCGCCGGTAACGATCGCGCGCTTGCCCTTCAGGTTCAGGTCCATCTCGCCTCCGCGATTTCCGTTGCCCCATACTGGCGCAATGCTGGCTTTTTTCAAATCCGGGGCATAATGGCGCGCAAACCGGAGGATGCAGCATGGTCCTGATCGAATTCGCCATGGCGCCGCGCGGCGTCGGCGACTCCCTGAGCGCACATGTCGCGCGCATTCTCGACATCATCGACAAGAGCGGGCTCGCCTACCAGATGACGCCGATGGGCACCATCATCGAAGGCGAATGGGACGAGGCGATGGCGGTCGTGAACGCGTGTTTCAAGGCGCTGGAAAAGGATTGCCCGCGCATCGGCGTCAATCTGAAGGCGGATTGGAAGAAGGCCGGCGGTACGCGTCTTTCCTCCAAGATCGAGAGCGTCGAAAAGGTCGTCGGACGGAAGTTGAAGCGGTAGCGCGCATCACGCTTCGCGCAATCGCGCGGCGCGCTCGAACCGGTAAGTTTTTTCGAGATATGCGCTAGGAACGCCTGCGTTCTGCGGCATCGCGAGCATCGAGCGCCTCGATCACCATCTCGATCTTGTGGCGCATGTGTTCGCGCAGGATGCGACCGAGGCCGGGCCCGTCGCGCGCCTCGAGCGCGGCCAGCATCGCCTCGTGATCGGCGACGGCTTCCGCCCAGCGCGCCGGCGACTTCTTCACGGCGAAGCGCACGGAATTGGTGCGTGTAAGCAGGTTCTGGAATATCGACGACAGAACCGCATTGTCCGCCGCCTCGAAGATTGCCTCGTGGATCGCGCGGTTCGACCTGTAATAGGGCGCGATCTCGCCCCGCTCGTAAAAGCGGGCCATCTGTTCGTGCAGCTTGCGGATGCGCGCGACCTTCGCCTCTGTGATGCGCGCGCAGGCGAGTTCGCCCGCCAGTCCCTCCAGCGCGCCCATTACGGGGAAGAGTTCGGCCACCTCTTCCCGCGTGATCCGCGCCACGACCGCGCCGCGGTTCGGCACCAGCGTCAGCAATCCCTCGGCGGCGAGCGCCTTGAACGCTTCCCGCATCGGCGTACGCGAAACGCCGAAGCGGATGCAGAGCGCGGCTTCGGGGACCTTTTCGCCGGGCCTCAGCTCGCCCTTGACGATCATCTCGCGCAGGCCGACCGCGATTTCGTCGTGAAGGTTGCGCCTGACGATCTGCGTGCCGCTCATGCGTCCTCCACGAAACGCTGCTCCGGCCGCATGAGAAGCGCACAGACGGCGCCGACGCCGAGCAGGACCATCGACATTATGAAAGGCAGATACCAGTCGCCCGTCAGGTCGATGACGTAGCCGGCGACAAGCGGCGAGACGATCGCCGCCAGCGCCGATCCGGAATTCATCAGGCCCGAGGCAGTGCCCGAATATTTCGCGCTCGCCGCCGTTCCGACGTTCACGCGATCGACGTAAGTGATGAAATACATCACGCACAAGAGACCGAGCACGACATGCGTGGGCTTGAACATCCTGCCCATTATTCCTCCCGATCCCCGGTCGTCGCGCCGGCTCTTGTTCAGTTCCCGGCCGTCTCCCGGAGATAGTCCATCGCCGCCTGCGTCCCGCCGGCCTTGTGCGGAATACCTGCGAGCGTCAGGCCCATTTCGACGCCCGAGAGGGCGCCGACCAGCGTCAGATCGTTGATGTCGCCGAGATGGCCGATTCGGAACGCCTTGCCGGCGAGTTTTCCGAGGCCTGTGCCGAGCGACATGTCGAACTTGTCGAGCACGATGGCGCGGAAGCGGTCAGCGTCGCAGCCCTCGGGCGTCATGACGCCAGTGAGCACAGGGGAATGCAGACGCGGATCCCTGCAGACCGTTTCGAGCCCCCAGGCCTCGACTGCGCGACGCGTCGCGGCCGCATGGCGCTCGTGGCGGGCGAAGACAGCGTCGAGTCCTTCCTCGTTCAGAAGGTCGATCGCGGCGTCGAGCCCGTAGAGCAGGTTGGTGGCCGGCGTATAGGGGAAGAAGCCGTTCGCATTGTGCGGTATCATCTCTTCCCAAGACCAGAACAGCCTGGGCAGCTTCGCCTGTTTGGAGGCCGCGAGCGCCTTGGCGCTCACCGCATTGAAGGAAATGCCGGGCGGCAGCATCAGGCCTTTCTGCGACCCGGACACGGTGACGTCGACGCGCCATTCGTCGTGTCGGTAATCCGCGCAGGCGAGCCCGGAAATCGTGTCCACAAGCAGCAGCGCGGGGTGATCGGCCGCGTCAATGGCGTCGCGCACTTCGGCGATGCGCGAGGTGACGCCGGTCGATGTCTCGTTGTGGACGACGCAGACGGCCTTGATAGAACGCTCCCGATCGTCGCGCAGCGCCCGTTCGATCAGCGAGGCGTCGACGCCGCCGCGCCAGTCGGTCGGAATGAACTCCGGCTGCAAGCCGAGCTTGATCGCCATGTTCTTCCACAGCGTGGAAAAATGGCCGGTCTCGTACATGAGGATGCGGTCGCCGGGCGAGAAAGTGTTGGCGAGCGCGGCTTCCCACGCGCCGGTGCCGGAGGCCGGATAGATGAAGACCGGTCCTTCCGTCTTGAACACGCCCTTCAGCTTCTGCAATACGCGCTTGCCGAGCTTCTGGAATTCAGGGCCGCGATGATCGAGCACCGGCATGTCCATGGCGCGCATGACGCGTTCCGGAACAGGGCTCGGACCGGGAATCTGAAGGAAATGCCGGCCTGCCCGCCGGCGTTCGTTGGCGTTCATGATCGCTTCTTCCCCTTCGCGGGCCGCAGGCTTCGGTTGCGGAAAGTGAATAATGAATGCAAAATCGAGTCAAGGAAGGACGGGGAAATGGCTTCATCGGCGGCGCTCGAACGGCGCCTGCGGGACGAACGGGTCGGCGAAGTCCTGTTCGATTCCTTTACGCGCGGGCGGTATGCCACCGACGCCTCGGCCTACCAGATGACGCCGGTCGGCGTCGTCGTGCCGGAGACGATGGAGCAGGCCGAACGCGCGCTGGGGATTGCGCGCGAAGCGGGCCAGCCTGTGCTCGCGCGCGGCGGCGGAACCTCGCAATGCGGGCAGACGGTCAACGACGCGCTCGTAGTCGACTGTTCGAAACATCTGAACCGGATCGTTTCGCTCGACCCGTCCGCGCGCCGCTGCGTCGTCGCGCCGGGCATCGTGCTCGATGAGCTCAATCGCCAGCTGAAGCCGCACGGCCTCTGGTTTCCGGTCGACGTATCAACCGCCTCGCGCGCGACGATCGGCGGAATGGCCGGCAACAATTCCTGCGGCGGGCGCTCGCTGCGCTACGGCACGATGCGCGACAATACGCTGTCGATCGACGCGGTGCTCGCGGACGGTTCGCGCGCCCAATTCGGTCGCGTCGCGGCCGATCTGTCGGATCTTCGCGCTGCCGATCCGCGTCGAAAGCTGTTTTCGGATCTTCTCGCTATCGGCGCGCGCGAGGCCGACGAGGTCGCCGCGCGCTTTCCGGCGGTGCAGCGACGCGTCGGCGGATACAATCTCGACGCGCTGTCGCCGCCGGGCAGCCAGTCCGACGGTAAGGTCAATCTCGCGCATCTCCTCGTCGGTTCCGAAGGCACGCTCGCCTTCTCGACCGCGATCGAGTTGCAGCTCTGGCCCCTGCTCCGCAAGCGGGCCGTCGGCGTCTGCCATTTCGGATCGTTCTACGAGGCGATGAATTCCGCGCAGCATATGGTCGGCCTGCGTCCGATCGCGGTCGAACTCGTCGACAAGGCGATGATCGAACTTGCCGGCGCCATCCCGATCTTCCGGCCAACGCTGGACAAGGTCGTGCGCGGAAGTCCGGAAGCGCTGCTGCTCGTCGAATTCGCCGAGAGCGAGGCGGAGAACGCGCGAAGGCTCGCGAGCCTGCACGATCTTATGGGCGATCTCGGTTTCGGTTGGGACCGCGACCGGCGCAAGTGGGGCGGCGTCGTCGACGTGCTCGATCCTGCGCTTCAGAACGCGATCACAGACCTGCGCACGTCCGGCCTCAACATCATGATGTCGATGAAGGACGCGCGAAAGCCTGTTTCTTTCGTCGAGGATTGCGCGGTGCCGCTCGCCAGTCTCGCGGACTATACGGCGAAGCTCACCGAGATTTTCGAGAGGAACGGCACGTCCGGCACCTGGTACGCGCATGCGTCGGTCGGTTGCCTGCATGTGCGCCCGGTTCTGAATCTGAAGCTCGAAAAGGACGTCAATGCGATGCGCGCGATCGCCGAGGAGGCTTTCGCGCTCGTGCGCAAATACAAGGGATCGCATTCCGGCGAACACGGCGACGGCATCGTGCGGTCGGAATTCCACGAGCAAATGTTCGGCGCCAGGCTCGTACGCGCCTTCGAGGAGACGAAGGACCGCTTCGACCCGAAAGGTCTTTTCAATCCCGGCAAGATCGTGCGCGCGCCAAAATTCGACGACCGCACGAAGTTCCGGTTCGGGCCGGACTACCGAGCTGTCGATTTTGCGCCAGCGCTCGACTGGTCCGATTATCCCGGCGGCGCAGGCGGGCTGATCGGCGCAGCGGAAATGTGCAACAACAACGGCGCATGCCGGAAATTGTCGGGCGGCGCCATGTGCCCGTCCTATCGCGCGACGCAAAACGAAAAGGATGTCACGCGCGGCCGCGCAAATACGCTCCGTCTCGCGCTTTCCGGGCAGCTCGGGCCTGACGCGCTGACGTCCGAGGACATGGCCGAGAGCCTGAAACTCTGCGTGTCCTGCAAGGCGTGCCGTCGCGAGTGCCCGACCGGCGTCGACATGGCGCGGATGAAAATCGAGGTTCTCGCCGCCCGCGCGCGAAAAGGCTTCGTGGGCTTGCGCGAAAGGCTGTTTGCTTATCTGCCGCGCTATGCGCCGCTCGCCGCGCGCTTTTCGGCGCTGCTCAATCTGCGCGACAAGGCGCCGCTGCTGGCGAGCTTGTCGGAGCGAATGCTCGGCCTGGCGGCGGATCGCAAGCTGCCGATCTGGCGCGCAGATCGCTATGCGCCGATGGCGCGCGCCGTCGGGCCCGACAACGGCCCCGAGGTCGTCCTGTTCGCCGATACGTTCAACGCGAGTTTTTCGCGCGAAAAGATCGAGGCCGCGGTCGAAACGCTCGTCGCCGCCGGCTATCGCGTCCACATGCCGGTTGCTGCCGACGGATCCGCGCGGCCGATCTGCTGCGGCCGCACGTTTCTTTCCGCCGGTCTTGTCGAGGAAGCGCGTAAGGAGGCTCGCCGCGCGCTCGATGCGCTTGCGCCTTTCGCGCGTCGCGGCGCGCCGATCGTCGGGCTCGAGCCCTCGTGTCTCCTCACATTCCGCGACGAGGCGACGGCGATGCGCCTCGGCGAGGACGCCAAGCTCGTCGCGGAGCAGGCGTTGCTGTTCGAGGAATTTCTCGCACGCGAACAAGGCGCGGGACGGCTGAAGCTCGACCTCGCGCCGATCGCTTCGTGCGCTTTGCTGCATGGCCATTGCCATCAGAAGAGCTTCGGCGCCATGGGCGCCGTCGAGTCGACCTTGCGCCTCGTGCCGGGCCTCGCGGTCGAGACGATCGAGTCGAGCTGTTGCGGCATGGCGGGTTCCTTTGGATACCAGGCCGAAACCGCGGCCGTGTCGCGCGCGATGGGCGAGCTTTCCCTGCTCCCCGCGGTACGCGCAGCGCCGGCCGACACGCTCGTCGTCGCCGACGGATTTTCCTGTCGTTGCCAGATCGAGGCCGGCGCGCAACGTGAAGCGCTGCATGTCGCCGAAGTGCTCGCGCAATCGATCCGCGCCGCGCGCGCGACAATCTAGAACCGGCGCGGCGAAAACGGCTCGGGGTCGATCGCCGGTGTCGCCTCGGTCAGCAGATCGGCGACGATGCGCGCCGTCGCGGGCGCCGTCGCAAGACCGATATGGCCGTGTCCGAACGCGTGGATAATATCGGAACAGCGGGATGCGCGGCCGATGACGGGTTTGCCGTCCGGCGTCGATGGGCGATGGCCCATCCAGCGTGCGACCTTCGATCCGTTCGACTCCGCGAGCGCCGGATAAGCAATGCGGGCGCGGGCGAGCAATATGTCGGCGCGGCGCCAGTCCGGCGCGGCGTTTACCTGTGCGAGCTCCACCTGCCCGGCGATACGCAAACCGCGATCGAGCGAGGTGTTCGCCATCTTGCCGTCACCGGGCATGACGGGGATGGCGAGTTCGAACGGCGGATCGGCGATGTCGACCGCATAGCCGCGCTCGCTCGCCAGAGGAATGACGTCGCCGACCGCCCGCGCCAGCGTCGCCGAACGCACGCCTGCGGCGATCACGGCGCGATCCGCGGCGATCGGGCCGCCCGTCGTCTCGACCGCATCGAGCCTTCCGTGGCTGATTGCAAAGCCCGTCGCGCGTGCGCAAACGAGGCTTGCGCCGCGGGAAATCGCGTGCGCGACGATCGCGGCGACATAGCCTCCGGGATCGCGGCAATGCGCCCCGCTTTCCACCAACGCGCCGAATTCATATCGGGCGCCGAGTTGCGGCGCCCGCGCGTGAACTTCGCCGGCGTCGAGTTCGCGCCAGCCGACCCCGTTGTCGGCGCGCAGGCGCCAGGCAAGCGCTTCATCCTCGAAATGCGCGCGGTCTGCATAGACATACAGCAGACCGGAACGGCGGATCAGATCCTGCGCGCCAGTCTCCGCCGCGAGACCCGCGTGACGGTGCGGGGCGTCGCGGAGCAGGGATGCGAGCGCGCGCGCAATCGCCGCTGCTCTCGCCTGCGTCACGCCTGCGGCGAGAAAACGCAGCAGCCAAGGCGCGAGCGCGGGCAAGGCGGCTGGGCGGATGGTCAGCGGTCCCTTGCGATCGAGAAGATAGGCGGGAACCTTGCGCCACAGACCGGGCATGGACATGGGAACGATGGAGGCCGGCGATATCCAGGCGCCGTTGCCGAAACTCGCGGCCTGTTCGCCGCCGGGCGTCGCCTCTTCGACGATCGTGACCGCGCATCCCTCGGCCGCCAAAGCCTGTGCCACGCATGCGCCGACGACGCCCGCGCCGATGACGACGACGCGCGGCGGTTTCATTCGGCGAGGCTTTTTTCGATCCTGTCCGCAAAGCGCGTCAGCGGGAACAGGATGATGAAATAGAGCGCGGCGATCATCGTATAGGTCTCAAGCGGCCTGTAGGTCGCCGACGTGATCAGTTGACCCTGGTAGAGCAGGTCCGGCACAGCGAGCACGGACAGAAGCGAGGTGTTCTTCAGTTGCAGCACAGTCTGATTGACGAGCGGCGGCAGCATTCGTTTCAGGGCCTGCGGCAGGATCACATGGCGCAAAACGCCGAATGTGCGAAGACCGAGCGCCCGGCCGGCGTCCCACTGGCCCTTCTCGATCGAAACAATGCCGCCGCGGATGATTTCGGCATAGAAGGCGCCGCCGTAGAGCGTCAGCGTAATGAAGGCGGCGGCCGACGGTGACAGTTCGATATGCGTGACGATCGGCAGCGCATAATAGCACCAGACGAGTTGCACCAGCACCGGCGTGCAGCGGAATATCTCGACGAGCGCGACGAGCGGCGCGGCGAGCAGCTTGCGATTGCCCAGCCGCGCAATCGCGATCACGCCGCCGAGCGCGAGTCCTGCGACAGCCGTCAGGATCGTGAACCCGATCGTATAGGCCGCGCCGACCGCAATCAGGCGGTGGTATTGCCAGAGAAATGAAAAATCCCATTGGTAGGGCATTGGAGGCGGCTGCCTTCAGGGCGGAGACTTGTGCGGACCGTAGCCGATTTGCGTCAGGCCGGCATGGAGCAACATCCCGAGCGTGAGGATGTCATGCACGGGCAGGCCAAACCGGGTGCGTACGGCCGGGGAAAACGGCGGCAGGTTCGTGCATTCGAAGACGATCGCGCCGACGTCTGGATGTCGGGAAATCAGGGTTTCGACCGCCCGAAGCGTTTCCTTTTCGAGCGCATCGTGGTCATAAGGCGCGGCTTTCTCGATCAGCGCGCGAAAGGCGCCGTCGTCCGGCAGGCCGACGCAGGGCGTCGCCGGATCCGCGCCTGCGCCGCGGAAATGCGCGCGCCCCAGCCTCGATGCGTCGTATGTGACGACGCCCGGCCTGACGCCTGGCGGCAGCGCTGCGGCGATCGTCGGCAGCAGAAGCAGGGCGGAGGAGGCGAAGGGCAGCGGCGTCCGCGCGGCGAGCTCGCGCTGTCGACGACCGAGAAAGCCGCAGGATGTGATCGCGCCGACCGCGCCGCGCGCTTTCAGCGCCACCGCGCCGGCGACGAAGGCGTCGACGAGCGCGTCGTCGTCGCCATCGACGATGGCGCGCGGGAATGCGCCGCGAATCGTTTCGAACAGGACTGGAAAGGGCCAGCTTTCCGGATTGCCGACATCGCCGGGCGGACGCTCGAAATCCGTATCGAGCATCAACACGCCGAGTGGCCGCCGAGCGTCCGTCATTTTCAGAAAACGATATCCGTCGGGATGTCCTGCTGCTTGACGCCGACGAGATCGAGACTGCCGACGATCCAGCTGCGTATGGCGCCGAGCGAGCGGCTGTATTCCAGCCAATTGTCGACGAAGGTGCGGAAGCGCTGATCGACATCGACGCGGACGCCCGCGCAGGTCGGCTGCTGGGCGATCGGCGTCGGCACTATGATCTTGCCGAGATTGGGATTCTTCTTCACGGTCACGAGCGAAAGCATCGCTACCTGGATCACGCAATCGGCGCGTCCGGACTGAACGGCGAGCATTGCTTCATCAGGCGTTTTCAAGGCGACCAGCGTGCAGTTCGGCAGAATGCGCCGTGCATAGAGATCATGCGTCGAGCCGATGTCGACAGCGACTCGTGCAGAGGGCTTGTCGAGGTCGGCCCAAGTCTTCGGCTCGAATCCTTGCCGCGCAATGATGGTGAAAGTGTTGTTCATGATCGGGCGCGTGAACTCGACGACAAGCGCTCGCGACGGCGTCGGGCTCAATCCGAACATGATGTCGATCTTGTTGGACTGCAGGTCGAGCACCGCATTGCCCCAGGTCGTCTCGGCGATCTCGACGTCCGCGTCCATCGATTTGGCGAGGTCTTTCGCCATGCTCACGCAGAACCCCGTCCATTCGCCCGACGCGATATCCTTGTGATAGTAAGGTTCGGTGCCGACGATGCCGGCGATGCGCAACTTTTTCGTCGAGCGCACGCGGTCGAACGTGCTCTGGCCGGTCGGCGTCTGCGCCGCCGTGGGCAAAGTCGCGAGCGATGCGCCTGCGAGCGCTGCCCCGCCGATCGTTGCGGCCAAATCCCTGCGTGAAACCATGGTCGAGCCCTCTTGCCTGCTGGCGAAAGCCTAACCGGCGCAAGCCCATGCGCGCAAGCGGACCGCACGGGTCATGCGCTGTTCAGCGGCTCTGCGGCCCATTATGCTAAGGCGCAAGCGCAGGCGCGTATCGAAGGGCGGGAAACCACATGAAGGATTTCGCGGGCAAGACGGCTGTCATCACGGGCGGCGGCACGGGCATGGGGCGGGAACTCGCACGCCAGCTCGTCGCGGAGGGATGCAATATCGCGATGTGCGACGTCTCGGCCGCGAATATGGCCGAGACAAGAGCGCAATGCGTCGGTGCGGGCTTGCCGCAAGGCATGAAGGTGACGACGCATGTCGCCGACGTGTCGGACGAAGCGCAGGTCATCCGATTTCGCGACGAGATTCGCCAACAGCACGGGATCGACCACATCCACCTGCTGTTCAACAACGCCGGCATCGGCGGCGGCGGTTCGCTGTTCACCAACTCGCGCGAACAATGGGAACGCACCTTCAATATCGACTGGGGCGGCGTCTATTACGGCGTTCGCACGTTTCTCGATATGCTCGTGCGTGCGCCCGAAGCCCACATCGTCAACACGTCCAGCGTCAACGGCTTCTGGGCGACGGTCGGTCCCGACATTTCGCATACGGCCTACAGCGCCGCGAAATTCGCGGTGAAGGGTTTCACCGAGGCGCTCATCAACGATCTGCGCCTCAATGCGCCGCATGTGAAATGCTCTGTCGTCATGCCCGGCCACATCGGCACGTCGATCGTCTTCAATTCGCGCGCGATCCAGAGCGGCGGCACGGGCGCGATCAGCCAGATGGAGCTGCAATCGCTGCGGGTGCGCCTGACAAAGGCGGGAATCGACGCAGCGAAGATGACGGACGAGCAGGTGGCGCTCGCGGCGGGAGAGGTCGCAAAGGCCTTTCTCGAGAAGGCGCCGACCACGGCCGCGCAGGCGGCCAAGATCATCCTCGACGGAGTCAGGGAAGAGAAATGGCGCATTCTGGTCGGCGCGGACGCGCACTGGCTCGACGAGCGCGTTCGCGCGACGCCGGAGGACGCCTATCTGCCGGAATTCCACAAGGCTTTCGTTGCGGCCAGCGGCTGGCGTCTCGGGTAGGCCGGGGCGGTCTGCGGACATTGGCGTTCGCGTAGTTCGGGTGAGGATGCGCTAAAGCAGCACGGTGGGAGCGGGGCGTTTCCGGCGCGCCTGGCGCGCTTAACCCGGCGTGCGCGCAAGCAATTCCGTGAGGCTCGTAACGATCATGTCCGGCTTTACGCCGCAACCGGCCGGCAAGCCCTTCGCGCGATGGTCGAACCAGATCGCGAATATGCCGAGACGCTGCGGACCGACGACTTCCCATTCGAGATTGTCGCCGACCATCCAGGTTTCGTGCGCGGCGACGCCGAGCTTCTCCATCGCATGCAGATATGCGCGGTCCTCCGGCTTTCCGAAACCGGCCTCGCCCTCGATCTGAACGTGGTCGAAGCGGTGCGCGAGGTCGAAGCGCTCGATCTTGGCGCGTTGCGGGCCCGATGCGCCGTTCGTAATCAGCGCCAGCTTGTGGCCGCGCGCGCGAAGAGCGGCGAGCACGTCGTGCGCATCCCTGAAGATCGCAATCGAATCCTCGGCGAATGCGGTGAACCGGTCGGCGAGCGCCTGCGCTACGTCGGGCGTCAACCTGGGATCTTTCTGCGCCAGAGATCCGAGGGCCGAGGCCACGACTTTTCTTCGCGCTTCGGGGATCTTCACGCGCCAGAGCTTGTGGCGTTCCGAGTCCGCCCAGAAGTCGCGCGAGGCAATCTGGATCGCCTGCGTTATCTTCGCGCGCGTCGCAGCATCGCGACCGGCGAAGAAACCGTCGACGACTTCGGCCCATGCCGAATCCGGTCGCGCGAAGGCGGGCAGGATCGTATCGTCGAGGTCGAACAGAATCGCGCGCGGCTTTTTCATGGCGCGCAGCCTAGGGCCTGACGCAAACGCGGGAAAGCGGGTCGTCGCGGCGCATTTGGGGTTCGCGGGAAATCTCATATGATCGCGGGACGTCCATTGCGCAGGGGAGGGTCAGATGACGTTCAAGGTCGTATCGAATAGCTTCAAGGACGGCGATTATCTCCCGATGGAGCACATTCTGAGCCAGGATTTCGGCTTCGGTTGCGCAGGCGGAAACAA
This sequence comes from Hyphomicrobiales bacterium, assembly GCA_028868735.1. GTDB lineage: Bacteria > Pseudomonadota > Alphaproteobacteria > Rhizobiales > Beijerinckiaceae > JAJXWB01. Next base: position 64,940 of record JAGWTW010000003.1, read on the forward strand.
GAGCCCGCATCTTGCCTGGTCCGGCGCGCCCGACGGCACGAAGAGCTTCGCAATCACCTGTTACGACCCCGACGCGCCGACCGGATCCGGCTTCTGGCACTGGCTTGTCGTCAACATTCCCGCCAACGTGACCGAGCTCGCGCTGGACGCCGGCGGCGGCAAGGCGTCGAAATTGCCGGCCGGCGCACTGATGACGCGCACCGATTTCGGCGCGCCAGGCTATGGCGGCCCATGTCCTCCGCAGGGCGATCATCCACATCGCTATTTGTTCACTGTATTCGCAGTCGGCGCCGAAAGCCTGCCCGTGCAGGCCGACACGTCGGCGGCCGTCGTGGGCTTCAATCTCCATTTCGCGACGCTTGCGAAGGCTTCGATCATGGGCCTGTTCAAGCGCTGAACCGGCGCGGGTCGCGATCGATGCTCGAGGCCGGCGGCGGCCGGCTTCGAGAGCGGCCAGGGGCGCCGCCCCCGCGACGCTCCCGGAACTCGGCGGATTATATGCTCGCGCCGCGGGCGGCGGACCCTACCGGAAGATGCCGGTGGCGAGCGCCGATTGTTCGATTTTATCGCTGCCGATCGGGAGATCGATACGCATGCCGTCGAAGCCTGCGACCCAGCCGGACGCCGGCCTGATGTCGCTGACGCCTTCGAAGAACAGGGAATCGAGAAGTCCGGAGACGAGCGGCGGCGTGAAATGCGTGAAGACCAGCAGGCGCACGCCGGCCTGGTTCGCAATCTCCGCCGCGTCCCGCGGGCTCGAATGATAGGTTTCGATGTCCTCGAAGATCTTGCCGACTGACTTCATGTTCTCGTCGCGGGCTGCGGCGGCGATGATCTCCCGCATGTTCTGGTTCTGCGCCTCATGGACCAGCACGTCGGCGTTGTGCGACCATCTGGCGACGTTCGGCCACTTGATCGTGTCGCCTGATACGACGACGGAGCGGCCCTTGTAGTCGAACCTGTAGCCAACGGCCGGACGCACCGGCGTGTGGTTGACTTCGAACGCAGTCACCTTGAGATCGCCGTCCTCGAGGATCGTCTCGGCCTGATCGTGCGTATCGGACGAACCTACCTTGAACGGTTTCGCAATCAGGGGGGCCGCTTCGATCGGCGCGACGTCGTGGCCATGGTGGGCGGCGCGATATCCATCGTCGAGCGCATAGGTGAGATTGACGCCGTCGACGATTTTTTCGACGCCGGCGCCGCCGTAGACGGGCAGCGGCTGCTTGCGCCCGCCGACCCAGGTCTGCAGACGGAATTCGCCGAGATCGCCGATATGGTCGGAATGGAAATGCGTGAGCATGACGCCTGCGATCCTGTCAGCCGGGAAATTGGCGAGCGCCAGCGTCTTCCAGGATTCCGGCCCGGTATCGACGACGAACGCGTGATCGCCGGCGATCACGACGGTGCAAGCCTTCGCGCGCGCGGCGTCGGGGACGGGCGATGACGTGCCGCAAAGGACAACGCGCAACGCCTTGCCGTCGAACATATTCGCGAGGCCGCGTTGCTGCGCGAATCGTCGATGGGCCTGCTGATTGTAGAACCAGGCAAGCGCAGTCGGGCTATTAAGCGCGAAAGCAGCCGCGCCGCCGACAATTGCGATCCCGACGAGAATGATCAACGCCGCGCGCCTCGCGCGGCTTCCGGTCGCCATGGTGTCCTCGCCTCGCTTAGTCGGCGCCCTTGACTGAGCAGGAGCGCCATGCAGCCTTGTGCCCGGTAAAAGGAGGGGACGTCAATGCGCGCCGCGCTCCGCGGATTTCTTGCTTCGCTGCTCGTCAGCGATGGCGTGCGCGATATTGGACGCGCGTTCCGCGCTGCGCGCCGGCGCGTGCGCTGCGCGCCCGCGACAGTTCATTTCTTCTTCGGCGCCGACGATCCCTACAGTCATCTTGCGGCGCAGATGCTGGAACCGCTGGCCGCGCGCTATCGCATCTCGGTCGCGCCGCACATCGTCTCGCCGCCGCAGGATTCGGCTGCGCCCGAACGACAGCGACTGTTCGACTACGCGTTGCGTGACGCTGCAATCGTCGCGCATCGCTACGGTCTTTCATGGCCGGCGCCCGCGAAGGCGCCGAGCCCGACGATGCGCGCCGGCGCGCTCGCCTGTCTTGCAAGCGGGCTCGAATCCGGGCGGTTTTCGGAAGTCGCTGCGAAAGTGGGCTGGGCTTTGTGGAGCGGAGCAGCCGTGCCGACAGCGCCGCGCGCGCCGGACGAGACCGTCGCGCGCCTCATGCGCGAAGGCGACGCGTTGCGCAAGGCTTTCGGTCACTACCTCTGCGGAATGTTCTATTTCGAGGGCGAATGGTATTGGGGCGTCGACCGCCTGCACTATCTCGAAGGACGTCTCGCCGATCTTGGCTTCGATAGGCAACCGGGCGCGTCGATGCTGGCTCCGTACCAGCGCGAATCCGTCGCGCCAAAAATTTCCGCGTCTGACGCGACAGTCGATCTCTGGTTCTCGTTCCGCTCGCCTTATTCCTACATCGCATTGCAGCGGGTTGCGGATCTCGCTGCGGCCTCGGGCGCGACGCTGCGTTTGCGGTACATCCTGCCGATGGTGATGCGCGGCTTGCCTGTGCCGCTCGAAAAGCGGCTCTACATTATGCGCGATTGCAAGCGCGAAGCTGACACCGTGGGCATGTCGTTCGGTCGGACGGTCGACCCGGTCGGCGTCGGCGTCGAACGCGCGCTCGCGGTGCTGCATCACGTCGTTCCAACAGGCCGCGGAATCGCCTTCGCGCATTCGGCGCTCAAGGCGGCGTTCGCGGACGGAATTGATCTCGCATCCGACGACGGGCTCGCCGAAGCTGCGCGGCGCGCCGGTGTGAGCGATCAGGACGTGAATGCAGCGCTTGCGGACGAGAGTTGGCGCACGACGGCGGAAGAAAACCGGAAAGCGCTGTTTGCGGCAGGCCTGTGGGGCGCGCCAACATTCTGCGTCGACGGCAGTCCCGCACATTGGGGGCAGGACCGCATCTGGGCGCTGGAGGAAGATCTGAGGGCGGCCGGCAAGTAAGCAAAAAGGGCGGCCTGCGCCGCCCTTTGCCGTTCGTTCGTCTTCGCGCCGTTCAGTTCACCTTGCGCACCGCGCCATAGGCCGCGCTGGTGGTCAACGCCGCATAGGCTTTCAACGCCGTCGTGATTTTTCGAGCACGCGGCGCGGCGGGCTTCCAGCCCTTCTTCTCCTGCGCCGCGCGGCGTTGCGCCAGCACCTCGTCGGGAACGGCCAGATGCAGCTTGCGGTTCGGTATATCGATCTCGATCGTGTCGCCTTCCTCGACGAGGCCGATCAGCCCGCCTTCGGCGGCTTCCGGCGAGATATGCCCGATCGAAAGCCCCGAGGTGCCGCCGGAGAAGCGACCGTCGGTGATCAGCGCGCAGGCCTTGCCGAGCCCGCGCGACTTCAGATAGCTCGTTGGATAGAGCATTTCCTGCATGCCCGGGCCGCCGCGCGGTCCCTCGTAGCGGATGCAGACGACGTCGCCTGCTTTCACATCGCCGCCGAGAATGCCTTTAACGGCGGCGTCCTGGCTCTCGAACACGCGCGCCGGGCCTGTGAACTTCAGGATGCTGGCGTCGACGCCGGCCGTTTTTACGACGCAGCCGTCGAGCGCGATGTTTCCGTGCAATACGGCGAGCCCGCCGTCTTGCGCGAAAGCATGCGCCTTGTCGCGGATGCAGCCATTGTCGCGATCGAGATCGAGTTCGTCGAAGCGCTTGTCCTGGCTGAACGCAACGGTCGTCGGCACGCCGCCGGGCGCCGCGCGGTAGAAATTTTTCACGCTCTCGCTGTTCGTGCGCTTCACGTCCCATTTATTGAGCGCGGCGCCGAGCGATTCCGAATGCACGTTCTTCACGTCGCGATGCAGGAGGCCCGCGCGGTCGAGTTCGCCGAGGATCGCGAAGATGCCGCCTGCGCGATGCACGTCCTCCAGATGCACGTTCGCCACCGAAGGAGCGACCTTGCAGAGAACCGGCACGCGACGCGACAGCCGGTCGATGTCCTTCATGGTGAAAGGCACCTCGCCTTCGTTGGCGGCGGCGAGCAGATGCAGCACAGTGTTGGTCGAGCCGCCCATGGAAATGTCGAGCGTCATTGCATTCTCGAACGCCTCGAAGGAAGCGATCTTGCGCGGCAACACGCCCTCGTCGTCCTGCTCGTAATAACGGCGCGCGAGATCGACGATGAGATGGCCGGCTTCCACGAACAGTCGCTTGCGGTCGGCATGAGTGGCGACGATCGAACCATTGCCCGGCAATGCGAGGCCCAACGCCTCGGTCAGACAATTCATCGAGTTGGCGGTGAACATGCCCGAGCACGAGCCGCATGTCGGGCAGGACGAACGCTCCATCACCTGCACGTCGGCTTCGCTCACCTTGTCGTCGGCGGCCGCCACCATCGCGTCGATGAGATCGACCTTTTGCACCTTGCCGCCGGACAGAACGACCTTGCCGGCCTCCATCGGACCGCCGGACACGAAGACCGCGGGGATATTGAGGCGCATCGCGGCCATCAGCATGCCGGGCGTGATCTTGTCGCAATTGGAAATGCAGACCATCGCGTCGGCGCAATGGGCGTTGACCATGTATTCGACGCTGTCCGCGATGATCTCGCGCGAAGGCAGCGAGTAGAGCATGCCGTCGTGGCCCATGGCGATGCCGTCGTCCACGGCGATCGTGTTGAACTCCTTGGCGACGCCGCCGGCTGCCTCGATCTCGCGCGCGACGAGCTGGCCGAGATCCTTGAGATGCACGTGGCCCGGCACGAATTGCGTGAACGAATTGACGACCGCGATGATCGGCTTGCCGAAATCGCCGTCCTTCATGCCGGTGGCGCGCCAGAGGCCGCGGGCGCCGGCCATGTTGCGTCCGTGGGTCGTGGTTCTCGAACGATAGGCTGGCACGGGTCCGCCCTTTCCTTTTGGCTTTCAGAAAATCCGGCCCCTTTTATTGCCTCGCGCCTCCCGCGCCAAGCGGCTTCGGAAGGCGGGCGCGGGCTTGACGGTCTCGCGCTTGTCGCCGCTGCCCGGAGGCCTATCTATCCGGCTTCGCCGAGGAGAAAGATATGTCTCAGGCACAGCACAAGCCCGAGGGGGACACCGGAACCGCGCCCAGGGCGTTCGAGGTTCGCGTCGACGGCGGCGCGCACGGCGCGTTCAGGGACCTGCGCGATGCGATCGACGCGGCCAGGATCGTCAAGCTCGAGCGGCCGCAAGCGATGGTGCGCGTTCTCGACAAGTCGACCGGTCAGATCGTCGTCGAACCCTGAAGCGCTTGCCTCCGGCGGCGGCCCGGCGGATGCTGGCGGCATGAGCAATGACAACAGCAATCTCGCGCCGATGCTGGAGCGGCGGCGCATCGAGGCCGAGATACTCGGCTGCGTCCACGCCGTTGTGAAAGATTCGCAGGGCGTAGAGGCTGCCGACCGAGTCGTGGCGGAGGCGGTACGGCGCTCGGCGGTCGCGCAGGGACGCGCGATGGCTGCGATGCAGGGCGGCAAGGGAGGCATTCAGAGTTTTGTCGACTTGCAGCCGCTATGGACCAAGGGTGGCGCATTGGAGGTGCGCGCATAACGGAATCGAGCGACACGCATTTCGCTTTCGATGTCCTGCGCTGCCGCTACCAGGAAATGTATCGCGATATGGGCCTCGGCGCGATCGGCCGTCTGCTCTCCTGCCAGCGCGACGGCAGTTTCTGCGAAGGTTTCGATCCGAAGCTGAAGCTGACGCGCACGCAAACGCTGGCCGAGGGCGCAAGTCATTGCGACTTCAGGTACGATTACGAGGCGGAGTGACGGCTTCCACGCGCTCCATGAACGCAGCGCGCTATTCCTTTTTCAGATGTCGAATAGCGGCCGTCGAGCTGGCGCGCGCGATCAATTCGCCCTCAGCGTCGCGCAATTCGGCTTCCATGAACGCGACGCTGCGGCCCCATCGAACGATCCAGCCGTGGCATCGGTACAGGCCGGGATGGGCTGGCAAGAGAAATGAGACCTTCAGTTCGAGACTCGGCACCGCGACGGCGAAATCGCCACGCACGATGCAGGCGCTCGCCATCGACGCGTCGAGCCACCCCGTGACGAAGCCGCCCTGAACGATCCCGCCCTTCGGATGGCCTTCGACGGAGTGGCAATGGCGCGTTTCGGCGATCCATTGCGTTGTGATGCGGTGAAGGGCCTTGTCGTAGCCCACGACCCCCTTGCCGCCGAGCGTCTCCCAGGCCGGCGGCCGGTTTCGCGACATTCTTTCGACGATTTCCTCTTCCGTCATCACGCCCCCGCGCTGCCTTTCCATTCATTTTTCGCTTCGTCTTGGCGCGTCCGGCGACGCGCTCCATAATGGGCGACCATTCCAAGGGCGGGCCGAGATGACAACAACAATCTTTGCGGCGAAAAAAATCGTCACCATGAATCCGGCGCGGCCGGTCGCCACACATGTCGCCGTGCGCGACGGACGCATTCTCGGCGCAGGTTCGCTGGAGGAACTCGCAGGGTGGGGCGCTTATTCGCTCGACGCGCGCTTCGCCGACAAGACGATCCTGCCCGGTTTCGTCGAAGGCCACAGTCATGCCTTCGAGGGCGCTGTCTGGCGTTACGTCTATTGCGGCTGGTTCGATCGCATGGGGCCAGACGGCAAGATCTGGTCGGGCGCCCGCTCCGTCGACGACGTTCTCGCGCGGCTGGCGGACGAAGAAAGGAAACTCGGCGATCCGAAGCGGCCGCTGACCGGCTGGGGCCTCGATCCCATCTATTTCGACAATCGCCGCATCACCCGCGCCGATCTCGACAAGGTTTCGAAGGATCGCCCGATCGGCGTCATGCATGCGAGCTTTCACATACTCAACGTCAACACGAAGGCGCTGGAGCTTGCCGGCTTGTTGAAACAGGGCCTCAACAACCCCGCCATTCCGCTCGGCGCCGACGGCCTGCCGACCGGAGAAATGAAGGGGCCGGAGGGCATGGCGCCGGTTTCGGCGAGCGTCGGGCTCGACCGCGCGATGATCTCGGGCGACGAGCGCGGCCTCAAGGATTTCGCGCGGCTGTGCGTGCGCAAGGGCGTGACGACGGCTACCGATCTCGCCAATCCGTTGCCGCCGGACATCGTCGAAATGATGCTGCGCGTGACGGGCGAGGCCAATTATCCCCTGCGACTCGTGCCGCTGCGGCGTTTCCTCGCCGAGCCTCCGAAACAGGCGATCGAACACGCCGCCGCGCTGAAGAAGCAGGGGACGGACCGTCTGCGACTCGGCATGGTCAAGATCGTCGTCGACGGCTCGATCCAGGGTTTTTCCGCGCGCCTGCGCTGGCCCGGCTATTACAATGGCGCGCCGCAGGGCCTCTGGTATGTCGCGCCGCCGCATCTGGCAGAAGCGCTCGACCTCGCGCTCGCGCTGGACGTGCACGTGCATTGCCACACCAACGGCGACGAGGCGACGGAACTCGTCCTCGATACGATGGAGCAATCGCTGCGCAAGCGCCCCTCGCGCGATCATCGCTTCACGCTGCAGCATTGCCAGCTCGCCGACGCCGCGCAATTCCGCCGCATGAAGCAGCTCGGCATGTGCGTGAACCTGTTTCCGAACCATCATTTCCACTGGGGCGACGAGCATTATCGGCTAACGGTCGGGCCGGAACGCGCCGAGCGCATGAACGCCTGCCGCACGGCGCTCGACTACGGCGTGCCGCTGGCGATCCATTCCGATGCGCCCGTCACGCCGCTCGGCCCGTTGTTCACGGCATGGTGCGCCGTCAATCGCAAAACGGCGAGCGGGCGCACGCTGGGCGAACACGAGAAGATCGGCGTGGCGGAAGCGCTGCGCACGATAACGCTCGGCGCCGCCTGGACCCTGAAGCTCGACGGCGAAGTCGGCTCGATCGAAACCGGCAAGCGTGCGGACTTCGCCGTGCTGGAAGACGATCCGACGGAAATCGCGCCGGACAAGCTCGGCGACGTGCGCGTGTGGGGCACGGTGCAGGGCGGTCGCGTGTTCGAAGCCGCGACGATCTGATGGCGAGTGACGCCGGCATTCCCGTCACGGTGATCGGCGGCTATCTCGGGGCCGGCAAGACCACGCTCGTCAATCATCTCCTGCGGCATGCGGGTCGTCGTATCGCTGTGGTCGTCAACGATTTCGGCGACCTGCCCATCGATCAGGACCTGATCGTCGGCGCAAGCGGAGGCGTGCTGACGCTTGCCGGCGGCTGCGTCTGTTGTTCGATCGGCGAGGATTTTCTTGGTGGGCTGGTCGGTATGGCGAGACGCCCGGATATCGATCACCTCCTCGTCGAGGCGAGCGGCGTCGCATTGCCTGGATCAATCGCGCGTACGGTTGCGTTGGCCCGTGGACTCAAGCACGAAGCGACGATCATCGTGATCGACAGCGAAACGTTTCACGCCAATACGCAAGACAAATATATCGGCGATACCGTGATGAGGCAGCTTGCGGACGCCGACCTCCTCGTCGCCAACAAGGCCGCTCTCGTTTCCGATGTGGCGCGAAGCGAGCTGCGCGCGTTCCTCCGCGAGCATGCGCCGGGCGCCGAACTCCTGTTCGCCGAGCGGGCGGATGTCGCACCCGACATCATCCTCGGCTCGCGTGAAAAAAGTCCGTTCGTCTGCGATGAGCCGCGATCGGAGCATGATACGGGGCTTATCGACTCCGTTTCGTTTGAGATCGATGGGCGGGTCGACGTTTCGGCGCTCGCGAAGGCTCTCGCGGACGCCTCGCTTGGCCTCGCGCGCGCGAAAGGCTTTGCGCAGGATGTCAACGGCGCCTGGAAGGCGATCCAGGTCGTCGGGCGGCGTGCGGAGATCGCAGACGTTTCGCCGCGAAAAGGAGCCGGCAGACTAGTCTGCATCGCGCACGGGCAAGCTATCGATCGCGAAAGAATCAGCGCGGCCCTGCGCGCTCGACAATCGCATTGAAATTCACGTTCTGCGGCAGCGCGCCATACAGATGCGCGCCGCGCGAATCGAGCCGCGACGCGCAATAGGCGTCCGAGACGAACGCCGGCGCGCTCTTGACGAGCACGCTCGCCTGCAATGCTGTCGCAAGCCGGTCGACCAGATTGCGCGCACGCGCCTCGAAATCTTCGGTCGCACGCATGTCGTCTTTCAAAGCCGCGACGTGCCGGTCGTAAGACGCATTGCTTCCTTTCGCGTCGTCGAGTTCTTCGAAACAGGCCTCAAGTGCTTCGGGCGCGCGGCTCATGGCGCGCAACACGTCGAGGCATTGCACGTTGCCCGAGCCCTCCCAGATGGCGTTGACAGGGCTTTCGCGGAAATGGCGCGGCATCGGCCCGTCCTCCATTACGCCAGAGCCGCCGATGCATTCCATCGCCTCGGCCGTCATGCCGGGCGTGCGTTTGCAAATCCAGTATTTGCCGATCGCCGTGCCGATGCGGATCAATTGCGCCTCACGCGCCTCGGCGCGGTCGTCGAGCGCACGGCCGATGCGCATGGTCAGCGCGATCGCGGCCTCCGTCTCCAGCGCGAGGTCGGCCAGCACGTTCTGCATGATCGGTTGGTCGATCAAGAGCTTGCCGAACGCCGCGCGCTGACGGCAATGGTCGATCGCCTGCGCCAGGGCGGCGCGCATGATGGCGGACGAGCCGATCATGCAGTCGAAGCGCGTCATGGCGACCATTTCGATGATGGTGGCGACGCCGCGGCCCTCCCTGCCGATCATCCAGCCGAACGCGCCGCGCAGCTCCGTCTCGCTCGAGGCGTTGGAGGCGTTGCCCATCTTCTTCTTGAGGCGCAGGACTTGAAGCGGATTCTTGGATCCGTCCGGCTTCCAGCGCGGCACAAGGAAGCAGGACAGGCCGCCCGGCGCCTGGGCGAGCACCAGAAAGGCGTCGCACATCGGCGCCGAGACGAAGAACTTGTGCCCGACGAGTTCGTATTCCCCGCCTGGGCCCCCGGCGCTGACCGGAATGGCGCGCGTCGTGTTGGCGCGCACGTCCGAGCCGCCCTGCTTTTCGGTCATAGCCATGCCGATCGTGAGGCCCTTCTTCTGATCGGCCGGCACATTCCGTGGGTCGTAGTCGCGAGCGAAGATTTTCGGCAGCCAGTCCTTGGCGACATCGGGCTGAAGCGCGAGCGCGGGCGCGCAGGCGAATGTCATGCTGATCGGGCAGCCGTGGCCCGGCTCGACCTGGCTGTGCATGTAGAAACGCGCGGCGCGCGCAACATGCGCGCCCTTGCGCGGCTCGGTCCAGGGCGAAGCGTGCAGTCCCTCCTCGATCGAGGTCTTCATGAGTTGGTGATAGGATGGGTGGAAGCGGACGAGGTCGATTCTGCGGCCGTAGCGGTCGTGCGTGTCGAATTCGGGCAGATTGCGATTTGCCTGCATGCCGAGTTCGAGATAATCGGCCCTGCCGATGCGCGCGCCGAAATCGGCTATGTCGTTTGCCGCCCAGCCCGCGCCTTCGCGCGCGACGGCCTCGGCAAGCGGCCGGTCGCCTGTGAAGAGATTGTAGTCTGCGAGTTCGTGCGGCTGGTTGATCACGTCGTGCGTGACGGCTCCGTAGGCGTCGAGGGCGGCGGTCGACATGAGTGTTCTCCCGGACCTGAGCTTTCGCGTTTTCGCGTCGTGACGAGCCTATCGCTTCACGGAAGGCCCGTCATGCCCGGTGTAGCGCTCGGACGGCGCCGAGACCCGGGACAAAGCGGACCGCAACGTGCCAATGTGCGACGGAAAATCAGAGAGCAGTATGGACGCTGAAGACAGAGCAGATATCGACGCCGAGGCCGGAGAGAGCGCGTGTCCGCATTGCGGCAAACCGTCGACGCTGTGCGTGTGCGAGCGCGTGGCGCCCGTCGAAAACCGGGTCGAGGTTCTGATTCTCCAGCATCCGCAGGAGCAGGATCGACTGCTCGGGACCGCCCGGCTTGCAGGACGGCAGCTTGCAAGAGCGACATTCCGGATCGGCCTGTCCTGGCCAAGTCTCGCCAAGGCGCTCGGGCGGGAAGCGCAGCCGGCGGACTGGGCCGTGCTGTATCTCGGCGCGGCCAATGCCGCAGAATTGCCCGCGAACCGCGAAGTCGTCGTTCTCGACAAAAAGGGCGCCGTGATTGCCGATCAGGACGCGGCGCTCCGGCGCATCAGAGGCGTCGTCGTGTTCGACGGCACCTGGGCGCAAGCGAAGACGCTGTGGTGGCGGAACGCGTGGGTGCTGAAGGCGCGGCGGCTCGTTCTCAATCCGAAGCAACGTTCGCTTTACGGCGCGTTGCGTCGCGAACCGCGCCGCGAAAGCCTGTCGACGATCGAGGCGATCGGCCTGGCGCTCTCCGCCATCGAAGGCCGGGCGGAGATCGGCGGGGCTCTTCGCGCAGGATTTGCGGCGATGCTCGACAAATATCGCGCCGCGATCGCCGCTGGCGAGGTCAAGCCCGACGCGCCTAAGGAAAGCCCCCGCCGCGACTGGCGCGGCAAGCGCCGACGGCCCGGAAAGTAGCGTCGAGCGTTCCGGGCGTCATTCTCGCGTAAGCGGGACGCCGGTTTACGGATCGCGCCGTATCGGGAACGCGGGGGGACCGGATATCCGCTTTCGCGGGCGTGACGGCGCGGAATCAGTAGTGCGGCGGCGGGGGATCGATTGTCTTTCCGAAATCGACCGCTTCGAACGTCTCGCGAAGGAGAGCCAGCTGCTTCTGAAGCGCGTCGATCTTGCGCCATTGCGCCGCGACGACGTCGTTGAGGTCTGCAATCAATTTTTCCTGGTGCGCGCTGCGCACTTCCAGAGCCTCGATGCGCGCGCCGTCTTTTTCGTTCATTGTTCTTTCGCCTCCAGCTGGTCGGCGTTCTTCAGGTCCGGGAATATCCGCATCCACAATAGCGCGACGAGGATCGTGCCCGCGCCCCCTATGACGCCGGCGGCGACCGCGCCGAAGAGTCCTGCCGCCATGCCCGATTCGAATTCGCCCAGCTGGTTGGACGTTCCGATGAACAGCGAATTGACCGCATTCACACGTCCACGCATCTCGTCCGGCGTGCCCAGCTGCACCAGAGACTGGCGCACGACGACGCTGATGTTGTCGGCTGCGCCGGTGACTGCAAGAGCGACCAGCGACAACACGAAATTGCGCGAGAGCGAAAAGACGACAATCGCTGCGCCGAAAGCGATCACGGCCGTGAACATCTTGCGGCCGACGCCGCCGCCGATGTTGCGGCTGACAAGCAATGACATGGCCACCGCGCCGACCGCCGGCGCAGATCGCAGGAGACCGAGGCCGAGCGAGCCGACGTGCAGAACGTCCTGCGCGTAGATCGGTAGAAGCGCCGTGACGCCGCCGAGCAAAACGGCGAAGAGATCGAGCGAAATCGCGCCGAGTATGACCGGACGCTTCCAGATGAAGCCGACGCCGGAAAAGATCGAGGCAAGCGTCACAGGTTCGCGCGAGGGCAGTCTGGCGCGCATGGCGACCGACAGAATGGTCGCGCAAGCGATTGCTGAAAAGACGGCTGCGAGACCGAGCGGCGCGGGCGCGCCTGCCGCATAAAGGAGGCCGCCGAGCGAGGGGCCTACGATATTGGCGGTCTGCATCGCAGAGGACGAAATGGCTACGCTGCGCGGCAGGGTGTCCGCAGGGACGATACCGGGCAGCAAGGCGGCCATGCTGGGATGTTCGAAGGCGCGCGATGCGCCGAGCACCATAACGGCGGTGAAGATCGTCGGGATCGTCAGCCAGTCGCTGTTGGCGCCGAGCGCGAGCGTCGTTAAAGCGAGTACGTTGACGAACTCGCAAATGGCGACGATGCGGCGCCGATCGAATCGATCGGCGACCGGTCCGACCACGAAGGTGAGCGCCACCATCGGCAGGAAGGCGGACAGGCCCAGGAGGCCGAGCAGATAAGCGCTGCCCGTGCGCGCATAGACGAGCCACCCGATCGCGACGCCCGCCATCTGATAGGACAGCGAGGCGACGACGCGGCAAATCAGAAAAAACCGGAACGGCGCGCGCGCGTAGGCCCGCTCCGTAAAGGCCATATCGTCCAAGATCGAGAACCTGTCGCCCGAGCCCTGTGGGCCGCGAACCTGCCCGACCGCTTTAATTCAGGCGGCCGCCACGGTCAAAGGCGCACGACCCATCGGACACGTCCGGGCAACATTGATTGTGGCCCTCGCATGTCAAGGCCGATCGCGGGGCGCCTCGACATACATGCCCTCCGGGCCGACCCAGGCGAGATGATCGTGCAACTTTTGCACGCCAGGCGTATTCTCGACGAGAACGCGCACGGCCTCGCGCTCCCGTTCATCGAGGATCGCGCCGGACAGCGTGACTTCGCCATGTTCGACATCGATGCCGATCAAGCCGATCGGCGCCCATTTCTGCGCGCGCAGTTCGCCGAGTATGCGGTCTCTGATCTCGCGGTCGGATTTCGGCGCAAGCACCATCTTCTGCTGCGCGAGACCGCGAACGATGTCGGCGCGCGCGACGACCCCCACGATCTTTTCGTCACGCAAAACAGGCAGGCGTTTGACGTGTTTCTTCTCCATGAGTTCGACGATTTCCTCGATCGGCGTCCGCTCGAGAACCCATACAGGATTGTCGCTCATGATTTCCGAAACGCGCCTTCCGTGCGCATGGACGTAGTCAAGAGCCTCGACGCCGGGTCCGAACAGGAATTCGAGCCAGCGCGGACGCTTCCTCTGCGTACCAAGTTCGGCGCGACGCAACAGGTCGCCTTCCGTCAAAATTCCCGCGAGCCGTCCGTAGGCGTCGACGACCGGCAGTCCGCTCAACTTGCGATCAATCATCAGACGCACCGCATCGTCGATCTTCGCATCGGAAGAAATCGTGACCGCGGGCGAGGTCATGAGTTCGGCGGCTTTCATCGTTGCCCCGGCTTTTCCGTTTCGCAGGCCAGCGAAACCAACTGGCGTGAGACTATTCGCATCAGATCATGCGCGCCTTGAGGCAGGGCAAGACGTTTGTTTGCTTATGCCGCAGCCAATCTCGCGGCGAGCGCGATCAAAGCGCGATCCGCGCCACGGCCGCCGACGAGCGAAAGGCCGATCGGCGCGCCGTCTGCAAGCCCGGCGGGAATCACGAGTTGCGGGAGGCCGGCCAAGCCCGCAGGGCACAGAAAGGCCATGGCTTCGTTGCGATAGGCTTCGAGAGCGGAAGCGGCGCTGTCGAGCTTCGGCGCCGGCCCGTGCAGCACGGGGGCGATCATCACGCCTCCGTCCGCATAGAGCCCGTGGAGATGCGCGGCAAAGCTATCGCGAGTCTTGCGAGCGGCAGCGAACTGCGCATCGGTCACCGTTCGGGCGTATTCGATTCGCTCGGCGACGTGCTTGCCGAGCACGGGGCGCCGGCTCTCGTACCAGCCCCCATGCAGCGACCATGCCTCGTGCGCCTGGATGAAACGGAAAGAATCGTAAATTTCCTGCAGGGGCCGATCATAAACTGCGGCCTCGGTCGCCGGCCCCAGGACTCGTTGCACACGTTCAAGGGGCTCTGCGAGCGCCGTCCGCGTCGCATCGGGAAGCATCGCGAACAGGTCGCCGGCGATCATGACGCGGTCTCCCCGGACGCCCGCGGGCGGCAGCAATGCGTGCCCTACGACCGCGAAGGTCTCGATCGTACGCGCGAAAAACCCGCAAGTGTCGAGGCTCGGAGCAAGCGGCATGCAGCCCGCGAGCGATATCGCGCCGTGCGTGGGCCGAAGTCCATAGAGCCCGCAGAAGCTCGCGGGCGCGCGCACCGATCCGCCCGTGTCGGTGCCGAGCGCAAAATCGCACAGGCCTGCGGCGACCGCGCTGGCGGAGCCGGAGGAGGAGCCGCCGGGAACGCGGTCGGGCGCGGCCGGGTTAACGGGCGTGCCGAAGTGCGCGTTCGTACCGTACAGCGACCATGCCAGTTCTTCGGTGTGCGTTTTGCCGACGAAGAGCGCGCCCAAATCGAGCAGCCTTTGCACCGTCGGCGCGCTGGCCGTCGCGACACGGCTTTCGGCGAGCTTCACCGGATTGCCGCAGGCGGTTGGGTAGCCCTCGACGTCGAACAAGTCCTTGACCCCGAATGTGAGGCTGCCGAGCGCGCCGGATGCGGCGCCGGAAACAGAAGTCGCGGGATAGGGCACAAAAGCGCGAACCGGATCGGCGCCGAGCAGCATCGCGAATATCTCCTTCTTTCAGTGTCGTGGCGCAGAGTAAGCATTTTTAGCGGCGGGACGGAATCGCCTGATAAATCCGCATCAAAGTTGATCCGCCACAAGTCGCGACGCGCGCGGGAGGCGTATGTGGCCAATCCGGGTGGTACTGCGGCGGCGAAAAGGCGTCGCCCGCGGCAGCCAAATTGGAGGATCGACGATGTCCGGGCCGAAGGGCTCTATACGAGCCGCCCCGCCGGAGATCATCTGTACATTCTGCGGGGTGCATTCGAGCGGAATCTGCTCTGCTCTAGCGCCGGAGGAAATCGTCGAACTCGACCGCATGGCCAAGCGCGCGCTCTATGCGCCGAAAGACACGATTTTTTCGCAAGGCGAGCGCCTCACGCGAATCTACATTGTCACAGAGGGACTTGTCCGCCTGAGCAAGTTGCTGCCCGACGGCCGTCGGCAAGTCATCGGCTTTCGGCTTCCTGGCGATGTGATCGGGCTGTCGAACGCCGAGCACTACGGGGTCTCTGCGGACGCCATCAACCAGGTCGCTGTCTGCTGGTTGCCGAAACCGGCGTTCATGCGTTTTGCCGGCGAGCGTCTCGCGCTCCTGCGCAAGCTGAACGAATTTGCGCTGCGCGAATTGTCGGCCGCGTACGATCGCATGCTGCTGCTCGGGCGATTTTCGGTCGAGGAGAAGCTGGCTTCGTTCCTGATCGGGTGGCGTGACCGCCTTGCGCGTCTGTCGCGCGCCCAGGACATCGTGCCGCTCCCGATGAGTCGACGCGATATCGCCGATTATCTCGGGCTCACGATCGAAACCGTCAGCCGCACCTTTACGAAATTCGAACGCGAGAAGCTGATCGTGGTCCATGGCGGGGGCGTGTCGATCGTGGACGACAGACGGCTGACCAAGCTCGCCGTCGCGTTATCATCATGACGATCCGGCTCTGGCGCCTTAGGTCGGCGCCTTCACGCCCTTGGTCAGGAATTTTCGCGCCTTGTTCAGGCCGCGGCCCTGCGCGCCGCCGCGCCGCCCTTCCCCGGCCTTGCCCGTGCCTGAGGGCTGCCAAGCGGGCACCAGCTGGTGCTTGCCCGGACCAATCAGATCGGAGCGGCCCATGGCTTTGAGCGCGTCGCGCAAAACCGGCCAGTTCTCGGGGTCGTGATAACGCAGGAAAGCCTTGTGCAGGCGACGCTGGCGCAGGCCCTTGATCGTCTCGACGCGCTCCGACGCGCCGCGCCGCACAGGTTTCAACGGGTTGACGCCCGAATGATACATGGCCGTCGAGAGCGCCATCGGCGAAGGTAGGAATGTCTGAACCTGGTCGGCGCGGTACCTGTTCTTCTTGAGCCAGAGCGCGAGGTTCATCATGTCCTCGTCGCTGGTGCCGGGATGCGCCGCGATGAAATAGGGAATTAGAAAATATTCCTTACCGGCTCTCTTCGCGGCGGCGTCGAACAATTGCTTGAAGCGGTCGTAGGCGCCGATGCCCGGCTTCATCATCTTCGAGAGCGGGCCATCCTCGGTGTGTTCCGGCGCGATCTTCAGATAGCCGCCGACGTGATGTTCGACGAGCTCCTTTACGTAGGCAGGGCTTTTGACGGCCAGATCGTATCGGACGCCCGATGCGACCATCACCTTCTTGACGCCCGGCACCGCGCGCGCCTTTCGGTAGAGCGAGATGAGCGCGTCGTGGCTGGTGTTCAGGTTCTTGCAGATGTCGGGATAGACGCACGACGGGCGCCTGCACAGCGCTTCCGTCTGGGGATCCTTGCAGGCGATACGATACATGTTGGCGGTCGGGCCGCCGATGTCCGAGATGATTCCGGTGAATCCCTCGGTTTTGTCGCGGATCGTCTCGATCTCCTTGATGATGGAGTCTTCGGATCGCGACTGGATGATGCGGCCCTCGTGCTCGGTGATCGAGCAGAAGGAGCAGCCGCCGAAGCATCCGCGCATGATCGTCACCGAATGGCGGATCATCTCCCAGGCGGGGATTTTCGCGCCGCCGTAGACCGGGTGGGGCGCGCGGGCGAAGGGGAGTTCGTAGACGCCGTCCATTTCGGGCGTCGTCAGCGGGATCGGCGGCGCCGTCAGCCAGATGTCGCGATCGCCGTGGCGCTGGGTCAGCGGGCGCGCGTTGCCGGGATTGCTCTCGCGATGCAGGACGCGCGAGGCGCGCGCGTAGAGTTCGGGATCGGCTACGACCTGTTCGAAGGCGGGAAGGCGGATGACGACGTTTTCGTCTGCGCGACGGCGCGCGCCCTCGTCCGGCGCTTCGATGTCGTCGACCGGCGTCTCCGTCCAGCTTTCCGGCGTTCTTGCGCGGGAAAACGCCACGCCGCGGATGTCGGAAAAATCCTGGTCGATCCCGCGCCTGGCGATCCGGTGCGCGACCTCGACCAGCGCGCGCTCGGCGTTGCCATAGAGCAGCAGGTCAGCCTTGGCGTCGAACAGGATCGAGCGGCGGACCTTGTCGGACCAATAGTCGTAATGTGCGATCCGGCGGAGCGAGGCTTCGATGCCGCCGAGCACGAGCGGCGTTTCCGGAAACGCTTCGCGGCAGCGCTGGGCATAGACGATTGTCGCGCGATCCGGCCGCCGGCCGCCTTCGCCGTCCGGCGTGTATGAATCGTTGTGACGCAAGCGGCGGTCGGACGTGTAGCGGTTGACCATGGAATCCATGTTGCCCGCCGTGACGCCGAAGAAGAGGTTCGGCTTGCCGAGCGCCCTGAACGCTTCTGCCGAGCGCCAGTCCGGTTGTGCGATGATGCCGACGCGAAATCCCTGCGCCTCGAGCAGCCGGCCGATGATCGCCATGCCAAAGGAAGGATGGTCGATATAGGCGTCGCCGGTCACGAGAACGACGTCGCAGGAATCCCAGCCGAGCTCGACCATCTCACCGCGCGACATCGGCAGGAAGGGCGCGGTTCCGAACCGCGCCGCCCAATGCTTGCGGTAGGAGAAAAGGGGCTTTGCGCCCGCCGGGAGCGTCGATGGCGCGGCCATGGTCGTTTCGCTAGGGTTGGCCCGATGCACGAGCAGCGCGCCGCGCCCAATCCCCAAGTTACCGCTGGCGCGCCCGCTTCCCCGCTCGTTTGGCGGGATTTGCGTCCAGCGTCAAGCGGAGCGGCGCTATCCCGTCTGCGCGGCGGCCCGGTTCTTCGCCAGTTTCGGCGACCCGACCCGCAACCTGCGGTCCGAGAGCGACAACGCGCCGCCGAAGGCCATCACAAGACCGCCGATCCAGATCAGCAGAACGAGCGGCTTGTAATAAGCGCGGATCGTGGTCGTGCCGTCCGGATTCGAATCCCCGAGCGCGACATAGAGTTGTGTGACGCCGCGCGACAACAGCGCTGACTGCGTCGATCCCATGCCGCGCGCAGCGAAGGCGCGCTTGGAAGGCTCCATGACCGCGATCGAACGTCCGCCCAGAAAGACTTCCAGAGTTCCGACCTGCTCCTGATAGTTGGGGCCGGCGCGCATCGAGATGCCCTCGAACTTCAATTCGTAGCCGGCGACGGGAATGTCGTCGCCCGGCCTGAAGGCGCCGATCTTCTCGACGCCCCACGCGCTCTCGCAGACGATGCCGAGCAAGGTTACGCCGAGGCCGAGATGGGCGAACATCGTACCCCATGTCGAGCGCGGCAGACCCTTCGCGCGATTCAGGCTGACGCCGAGAGGACCGCGGAAGAGCGCCGTGCGTTCCAGGAACTCGGCACTCGCGCCTACGATGACGTAGGCCGCGAGCCCGATGGCGAGCAGGGCGACGACCGGCTGGCCGGCGATCGCAAAGGCGACGACGAAGCCGATGACCGCCGCGACGAAGGCGAAGGTGAGGCGCTGCGTCGCGCCCTTCAGATCGCCGCGCTTCCACGCGAGCAGCGGCCCGAACGGCATGGCGAGAAGCAGCGGCACGAAAAGGGGCGCGAAGGTCGCGTTGAAGAAGGGCGCGCCAACGGAGATCTTCGCGCCGGTCAGCGCTTCGAGCGCGATCGGATAGAGCGTGCCGACGAAAACGGTCGCACAGGCGGTCGACAGCAGGAGATTGTTCAGGACCAGCGCGCCTTCGCGCGAAATCGGTGCGAACAGGCCGCCCTGCTTGAGGCTTGACGCACGCAGGCTGTAGAGCGACAGCGCGCCGCCGATCAGCAGCACGAGGATGAAAAGGATGAACACGCCGCGAGCAGGGTCGCTCGCGAAGGCGTGGACCGAGGTCAGCACGCCCGAGCGCACAATGAACGTGCCGATCAACGATAGCGAGAAGGTGAGGATGGCGAGCAAGATCGTCCAGACTTTCAGCGCCTCGCGCTTCTCCATCACGAGCGCGGAATGCAGAAGTGCGGTGCCGGCGAGCCAGGGCATGAACGAGGCGTTCTCGACCGGATCCCAGTACCACCAGCCGCCCCAACCGAGCGTGTAATAGGCCCAGTAGGACCCCATGGCGATGCCGAGCGTGAGGAATATCCACGCGAGCAAAACCCAGGGACGCACCCAACGCGCCCAGGCCGCATCGATACGGCCCTCGATCAGCGCGGCGACGGCGAACGAAAACGAGATCGAGAAGCCGACATAGCCGATGTAGAGAAGCGGCGGATGTATCGCGAGACCGAAGTCCTGCAGGATCGGATTGAGGTCACGTCCCTGTATCGGCGCCGGATCGAGTCTTGCGAAAGGGTTCGAGGTGATGAGTATGAACAGGTAGAAGAGGCCGGCGATCCAGGATTGAACCGCCAGAACCGTCGCCTTCAGGCTTGCCGGCACATTGGAGCTGAAAGCCGCGACCAGCGCGCCGAACACGGTGAGGATCAGCACCCACAGCAACATCGAGCCTTCATGGTTTCCCCAAAGGCTCGTGACTTTGTAGATCATCGGCATCATCGTGTGCGAATTCTCGAATGTGGTCTGCACCGAGAAGTCCGAAACGACGTAGGAATAGGTGAGGCAACCGAACGAAAAGGCCACCAACAGGAACTGTGCGAAAGCCGCCTTCGTGCCCACGTCCATCAGTACCGCATCGCCCGAACGCGCGCCGACGAGCGGCACCACGGATTGCACGAGCGCAATCGCAAGCGCGAGGATAAGGGCGTAATGGCCGAGTTCAGGGATCATTTCGTATCCAGTTTCAGCCTTGACGGCGCTGGCCGAGAAAGCCTGCGCGCCGGGAAAGTCACATTGACTTGCCTCAAGGGCGCGGACGCTTTCACGCGCCCGCCTTCAGCGCCTTTTCGATCTGCACACGCATAATGCTGTCGATATTGTCGGGCGTCAGCGGGCCGACGAGCTTATAGGCGATCTTGCCGTCCTTGCCGACGATGAAGGTCTCCGGCACGCCGTATACGCCCCATTCGATCGCGGTGCGGCCGGAGGCATCGACGCCGACAGCCTGATAAGGATTGCCGTAGCGGCCGAGGAAGCGGCGCGCATTGTCCGGCGCATCCTTGTAGTTGATGCCGACGACGCGTACGCGTTTGTCTTTCGCGAGCTGTACGAAGAGCGGCGCCTCCTCCGCGCAGGGGATGCACCACGAGGCGAAGACGTTGACCAGCGTCACGCTGCCGTTGAAGTCGGAGGACTGGATGCCGGGAACGTTCGCGCCTGCGGCGTTGAGGCCCTCCAGCGGCGGCAGGCTCGTCTGCGGGGCCGGGCGCCCGATCAGCGCCGAGGGCAGCTGGTTCGGGTCGCCCGCGCCGAGGCGGAAGTAGAAAAGCGCGCCGAGCGCCAAGAACGCCACGAGCGGCAGTATGGCGAACCACGATCGGCGCCTGGGCGCCTCGGGCGTCGCCGGCTTTTCAGCGTCGTTCTTGGCTATGTCGGACATGGCGCGAACCGTTAGCAACATGCGAGCCGGAAGTCACGTTAAAGGATGCCTGCCCGGGCCCGCCTGACCGACGCGGCGGCGTGACGCACCAAAGCCTGCCGGACGAAGGTCATGGCGGGGTCCGCCGCATGCCGGCGGTGCCAGACCAGCGACATGGAAAGGTCGCCGGCGCGGGCGCTTTGCGGGACAGGGGCTGCGGCGAATTCGCGCATGAGGCCGGCGCCGAGCAGGGAGGGAAGGGTCGCGAGCCGATCCGTCGCCCTCAGGAAGGACGCGACGCCGGAGAAGCTCGCCACCGACGCGGCGAAATGGCGCCGGAGACCGTCGCGCTCCATTTGCGTGTCGAAAGTCAGGCGTGCGCGATTGGGATAGACTACCGTGACGTGCCGCGCGGCGAGATAGTCTGCGAGCGAAGTGGGCGCGCTGCGAACGTTTCTGTCGTAAAAGCAGACGTATTCGTCGCGGAACAGCCGACGCTGGAGAATGTCGACGCCGTCGGGCGGATAAGGGGTCACGAGCAGATCGCAGCCGCCCTCACGCAGAATGTCGGCCGTCGGCGCATCGGACGGGATGATGCGCATCTCGACGGAGGCGACCTGTTCTTCGAGAAATTTGAGGAAGCCGGGCAACAGCACGTCGCGTTGCAGATCGTTGGCTGCGATCGTGAGCGAGAGGCGCGCACGCGCCGGCGCGAATTGCGCGCCACGCGAAAAGTCGCTCATGGAATCGATCAGGCGGCGCGCACTGTCGGCGAGCGCTTCGGCGTGTGCGGTGGCGACGATGCCGCGTCCGGATTTGACGAATAGCGGATCTCTTACGATGGCGCGCAGCTTGGCCAGCGCGTGACTGACGGCCGATTGCGTCAAGCCAAGTCGATCAGCAGCCGCAGTGACCGATCCCTGCTCGAGCACCGCGAGGAAAAGCCGGAGCAAATGGCCGTCGAGATCCAAATGATCGAAATCATTCATGTCATGTATGACGATACATGCATTTATCTTGTTAAACAATACAGCCAGGTTGCCGCCAGTCCGCAGAACGGTTGCGCCAGGTCAAAGCCGGAGATGCGGAAATTTCGCCCGATAGGCGGGGAAGATCAGGGAGGCGCGCATGGCGCAAACACGCACAATCGAAGGGACTACGATCTTCGAAGGCGGGCAGGCGACGAAAGGCTATCAGCTCAACAAGATGTGCTTTTCGTTCAACGATCCGGAAAATCGGAAAGCGTTCCTGGCGGATCAGGCCGCCTATATGGACAAATACAAGCTGACGGCGGATCAGCGCGCTGCGCTGGCGTCCGGCAGCGTGCTCAAGATGATCGAGGCCGGCGGCAACGCCTATTACCTCGCCAAGCTGGCCGGCATTCTCGGGCTCGGCGTGCAGGATATCGGCGCGCAGCAGACAGGCATGTCGGTGGAGGCCTTCAAGCAGAAACTTCTCGACGCCGGGAGGCAGTGATGGCTCGCATCATCGGTACGCTTTCGACCTCGCACATTCCCGCGATCGGCAACGCTATCGCGAAAAAGCAACAGAACGAGCCCTACTGGAAGCCGTTTTTCGAAGCATGGCCGCCGGTACGAGAGTGGCTCGCGCACGAGCGGCCTGACGTGATCGTGTTTTTCTACAACGACCACGGGCTGAATTTCTTCCTGGACAAGATGCCGACCTTCGCGATTGGGGCCTGCGCCGAATATGTGAGCGAGGACGAGGGCTGGGGCATCCCGACAATTCCTTCGATCAAGGGAAACCCGAAGCTGTCGTGGCACATCATCAACGGCGTCGTCGAGGACGGTTTCGATCCGGTCATGTGCCAGGAAATGGCGGTCGATCACGCGATCACCAATCCCATGCTGCTGATGTATCCGGATGCGCATTGGCCGGCGGCGATCGTGCCGATCGCGATCAATTCGATCCAGCATCCGCTGCCCGGCCCGAAACGCTGCTACGGTCTCGGCCGCGCGGTCGGCAAGGCGATCGAGTCCTATCCGGAAGATCTGAAAGTGCTGCTCGTCGGCTCGGGCGGGCTGTCGCACCAGCTCGACGGCGCTCGCGCCGGGTTCATCAACAAGGCGTTCGACGCCGAATGCCTCGAGGCGATGGTCTCGGGCGTCGAGCCGCTGCTCAAG
The DNA here is from genome assembly GCA_028868735.1 of Hyphomicrobiales bacterium. GTDB lineage: Bacteria > Pseudomonadota > Alphaproteobacteria > Rhizobiales > Beijerinckiaceae > JAJXWB01. The sequence continues at coordinate 87,996 of JAGWTW010000003.1, forward strand.
TACTCGTCGCTCGACGTCGTCGAGAAGGCCGGCGCGCAGGGCGTCGAACTCATGTGCTGGATTGCGGCGCGCGCCGCGATGCAGGGCGACGTCACGGAGGTCGCGCGCACCTATCACATCCCGATTTCGAATACGGCGTCGGCGGTGCAGTTGCTGTCGCACACACGCACAGCGATCGCGAAGGCTGCGTAGGGATTTCCTCCCGCGCGGGAACATGCCGCGCGAGACTTGCGCCGCCGCAGAGACGCGGCGGCGTTTTTCTCTCTATTGGCGGATCGGCCCGCCGAGCGATTGCCAGAGCATCACGCCGCCATTGAAGTGCGAGATGTCGGAGAGACCAGCCTGCCGGGCGGCGCGTAGCGCGGCGTCTGACCGCGCTCCGGAGCGACAGATCAGCACGATTTTCTGGTCTCGCGGCAATTCGGACGCATTGAAGCGCGACAACGGCATGTTCTGTGAACCGGGCACATGGCCTTGCCGGAATTCAGCGGGCTCACGCACGTCGACCAAAGCGCAATCGCCAGACTGCATCGCCGCCCGCAAATCGTCATACCCGATCACATCCGAGGCGCCGCTCCCCGAGGAGCGGCCGAAGAGTTTTGAAAGAATCATGTCAGGCCGCCTTCGCGCCGTCCCCGGCGAATTGCGTATAGGCGTCGAGCGCATGGCTGGCGTACATCGCCGAGGGCCCGGCGCCCATGTATATCGCCATGCCCAACGTTTCGAGGATCTCTTCGCGGGTCGCGCCCTGCTGCACGGCCGCCTTGACGTGGAACGCGACACAATCGTCGCAACGCACGGCGACGGATATAGCGATCGCAATCAGTTCCTTCGTCTTGGTGTCCAGCGCATTCGGGACGAGCGCGCTCTGGGCGAGTGCGGCGAACGCCTTCATCACGTCAGGCGCGCCGCCGCGCAGGTTTTTTAATTTCGACGACAACGCCTTGGTCGTCTCGGGCCAGTTCTCGATCATCGACACCATCTCCTGCGTCTGTAAGGAACCTGTTCTGATATAATATCGTAATATTCGCATATATGCATATTTTGTCAAGACACTCGCGAAAAACTGCGCGGATTCATATTTTTGAAATGGCCGGCGCCATGCTGCCGAGCGTCTCGTCACGCTGCAAACGATGCCGGACGACGGCGGACAAATGAATGACGATCACGGCGATGACCGCCCAGCCCGCCCAATTGTCGGCCGCCGCAGTCGCGACATTCAACGCCTTGCCTTTCAATACGAGCAGAGGCCAGGAGAATAGACCGAAGAAGGGCAGTCAGTGGCCGCCTGCCGCCGATTGCAAGCGCCCCGTAACCGGCATCACCGCGATCAACAGGAAGCGCGCCCCATACGAAGCCGCGCGCACACGCCGCGAAGGGCGCGCGCGGGGCCGGTTCGCCGGCGATCAGCCGCCAGGCGAAGCGGTGCGCGGTTCAACTTCGTCCACAGCGTGACAGGCGACGCCGCCAATGAGTTTGGGCAGTTCGCGCCGGCAGCGGTCGAAGGCAAGCGGGCAGCGCGGATGGAAGGCGCAGCCGGGCGGAGGGTCGATCGGCGAGGGAATTTCGCCGGATATCGGCGCGCGGTCGCGCTTGGGCGCGTGGGGGTCCGGGATCGCTTCGATCAGCATGCGCGTATAGGGGTGGCGCGGCGCGGCGAACAGCTCACGTGTCGGCGCGATCTCCACAAGCCGGCCGAGATACATCACGCCGACCCGATCGGCCATGTGCCGGATGACGGCGAGATTGTGCGTGATGAAAAGCATCGTGAGGCCGAGCCGCCGTTGCAAGTCGCGCAGCAGATTCAGAATTTGCGCCTGGACGGATACGTCGAGCGCGGATGTGGGTTCGTCCGCCACGATGAAATCGGGCTCGCCGGCGATGGCCCGAGCAATCGCGATGCGCTGGCGCTGTCCGCCGGAAAATTCATGCGGATATTTTTCGCCGTCAACGGGCGAAAGGCCGACGAGCGTGAGCAATTCGGCTACGCGCTGTTTGACGTCCCCACCGCCGCCTCTGGCGAGCAGGGGTTCGCCGACGATGTCGACAACCTTCCAGCGCGGATTGAGGCTCGCAAACGGGTCCTGAAAGATCATCTGCAATCTTCCCGCGCGCGCAGCTTCGGCGACCTCGCCGCCCTCGAATGCAATATGTCCCGCGGTTGGCGCGAGCAGCCCGACAGTCATGCGTCCGAGCGTCGATTTGCCTGAACCGGACTCGCCGACAAGCCCGAGCGTTTCGCCGGCGAGGATATCGAGCGAAATCTCTTCGACTGCATGGACGTAACGCCTTCCTTCTCCAGAAAGTCTGCGTTCGAGCCAGGGTTTCGACACATCGAACAAGCGTCGTGCGTTCTGCACGGAGAGAATCGCGCGGCTCATGGCGCCGGTTCCACAATGCAGGCCGCCGCCCTCGGGCCAGCTTCGATCATCGGAGGCGCCGCCATGCGACAACGTGGCTCCGCCTTCGGACAACGCGGCGCATATGCGCATCCTTCTGGCCGCGCGCCAATACGCGGCATTGCGCCGGGAATTTGCGTGAGGCGGTCGACTTCCTCGCGCAAGGAGGGAATGGAGCCCATCAGACCGCGTGAATAAGGATGCCAGGGCCGCGCGATCACGTCTGCGACCGGACCGATCTCGACGACGCGTCCCGCGTACATCACCGCAACGCGATCGGCCGCTTCCGCAATCACGCCCATATCGTGCGTGACGAGAAGGACCGAAGCGTTGTGGGCGCGGGCGAGCCGTCGCAGCAGCGCAATGATCTGCGCTTGCACAGAAACATCCAGCGCGGTCGTCGGTTCGTCGGCTATCAGAAGTGAAGGGTCGCAGGCCAGCGCGAGCGCGATAACGACACGCTGACGCATGCCGCCCGAAAACTCGTGTGGCCAAGCGCGCATACGATCTGCTGCCGCCGGCAGGCCGACTTCGCCGAGCAGCGCGATGGCTTTTTCGCGCGCCTGAGCCGCATTGAGCGGCAAATGCGCGCGGATGGTCTCGACGAGCTGGTCGCCGATGCGTTGAAGCGGATCGAGGCTGGTCAGCGGATCCTGAAAGATCGTGCCAATTCGCTTGCCGCGCAATTTGCGAAGGTCCGCGGATCGCAGATTGTCGATGCGACGGCCCTCGAACGTGATCGTCCCGCCGCAAATGCGGCCCGGCTGATCGATGAGGCCGATGATGGCGCGGCCTGTCAGGGACTTGCCGGCGCCGGACTCGCCGACAAGACCCAGGATTTCGCCCTGCGCCATAGAAAAGGAAACGCCGTCCAACGCGCGCAGGTCGCCGTGGCGTGTGACGAACTCGACGCCAAGGCGATCGACCTCGAGCAACGGCTCGCTCATCGCAGCCTCGGGTTCAATGCATCGCGCAACCAGTCGCCGATGATATTGACGGAAAGCGCGAGCGCGGCGAGCGCGACGCCGGGAAAGAAGACGATCCACCATTCGCCGGACATCAGGTAATCATTGCCCGTGCGCACAAGCGTACCGAGGGAAGGTTGACTCGGCGGCAGGCCGACGCCGAGGAAGGACAGCGTCGCTTCGGTGATGATGGCGAGCGCGAGATTGATCGTCGCGATCACGAGGACCGGACCGAGAACATTCGGCAGGACATGTGTAAACATGATGCGCGGCGCGGAGGCGCCGATCAATCTTGCAGCCGCCACGTAATCCTTGTGGCGTTCGACCAGCGTCGAAGCGCGGACCGTGCGTGCATATTGCACCCAGAAGCTCAGTCCGATCGAGATAACGAGCACCCAGAATTCGCTACCGGCGACGCGCCCGGGCCCCAGAACTGCGCGCGCCGCCCCGTTGATGAGCAGCGCGGTGAGGATCGCCGGAAAGGTGAGCTGCACGTCGGCCGCGCGCATGACGATCGCCTCGACCCGGCCCCCGAAATAGCCGGCGACGAGTCCGAGCGAGACGCCGATGACGAGCGCGAGCGCCACGGAGGCTAGACTGACGCCGATTGATATGCGAGCGCCGAAGAAGATGGCGGACAGGATATCGCGGCCCTGGCTGTCGCTGCCGAGCAGGAAGCGATGGTCGCCGCCCGACAGCCAGACCGGCGGATCCCGTGCGTCCATGAGGTCGAGCGAGGCGAGGTCGAACGGATTTTGCGGTGCGATCAGCGGCGCGAACAGCGCGCACAGGCAGAGACCGAACGCAACTGTCGCCGCGATCATCGCGCCGGGCGAGCGCGTGAAGGACCAAAGGAGATCGGACCCGAGGATGCGGCGCAGACGGTTCATGCCTGTGCGCTCCCGAGCCTGATCCGCGGGTCGATTGCGAGATAGAGCAGGTCGACCGTGAGGTTGATCGTCACGAAGATGATGGCGACCATCATGAGATAGGCGGCCATCACGGGGATGTCGGCGTTCTGCACCGACGTAATGAACAATAGGCCCATGCCGGGCCACTGGAAAACGGTTTCGGTGATGATCGAGAAAGCGACGATCGAGCCGATCTGCAGGCCTATGATCGTGACGACCGGCACCAGCGTGTTCTTCAACGCATGGCGAAAGTTCACCGCGCGTTCGCTCAGACCGCGAGCGCGCGCGAATCGAATGAAATCCGCGCGCATGACCTCCAGCATTTCCGCGCGCACGAGGCGCGCGATCAGCGTGAGCTGGAACAGCCCGAGCGTGATTGACGGCATGACGAGCGCCGCGAGGCCGGATTTGGTGAGAAATCCGGTCCGCCAGAAGCCGATCTGCACGGTTTCGCCACGTCCGTAGGACGGTAGCCATTGCAGCCGCACGGCGAAGACATAGATGAGCAGGATGCCGATCAGGAAGGTCGGCAGAGAGACGCCGATCAGCGACAGAGCCATGAAGGCGCGCGACATTAAAGCTTTCGGACGAATGCCGGTGTAAGCGCCGACGGGGATGCCGACCACGATTGCGAAGATGGATGCGGCGAGCGAGAGTTCGAAAGTCGCGGGAAAGCGCGCGGCGACGAGCGTCGTCACCTTCTCCTTGAACTGGTACGACACGCCGAAGTCGAAATGCAGCGCGTTCCAGAGAAAGCGCGCAAGCTGAACTACAATCGAATCGTCGAGGCCGAGCATCTGGCGCAGCCTCTCGCGGTCAGCGACGCTCACGTCCTGCCCGACCATCTGGTTGATCGGGTCGCCGACGAATCGAAACAGCACGAACGCGATCAGCGCGACGACGACGAGGACGAGAATCGCGCCCCCGATGCGTTTCAAGACGTAGTGAAGCATCAGTGGGCGCCGCTCCCGCTCGCGCGTCCCGTATAAAGGACCCTGCGACAGGTCCGCACGCGCCTCACTCCGACTTCACCACCCACTGATAGAGCAGAATGTCGTCCGCGCGTTGCACGAGCTTGACCTTCTTCGATACGCCCCACGAGAGCGCCTGCTGGTGCAGGGGAATGTGACTCACGTCGTCTGTGAGCATGCGATAGGCCTGCGTAATGTAGTCGAGGCGCTTCTCCGGATCGGTCTCGACCGAGATCTTGGGAATGAGCGCGTCAACCTTCGGATTGCAGTAGCCGCCATAGTTGAACGGCGAACCATTGCCCTTGTCGTCTCGACAGCCCGTCAGGTTCTGAAAGATGTTGAGACTGTCGAAACCGGACGGCGTCCAGCCGAGCATTCCGAAAGAGGTGTCGTAGCCGCCGGCAAGCCCGGCGCGGCCGAAGAAAACCGCCTTCGGCAGCGCCTCCAGCTTCGCTTTCACGCCGATTTTCGCGAGCATTGACGTCACCGCGAGACAGATCTGCTCGTCGTTGACGTAGCGGTCGTTCGGGCAGTGCATGGTCAGCTCGAACCCGTCCGGATAGCCTGCTTCCGCAAGCAGTTTCTTCGCATCGGCGGGATCGTAGGGCAGGCGCTTGAACTCGCCTGCGCGGCTGTAGAGCTGCGGCGTGATGAGCAGTGCGGCCGGCGTCGACATGCCGCGCATCACCTTGGTCTTGATCGCCTCGATATCGATCGCCTCGTAGAAGGCTTTTCGCACGCGGATGTCCTTAAAAGGATTCTTACCCTTTACGGACGAATATTTCAGTTCGTCGCGTTTTTGATCCATGAACAGATGGATCGTGCGCAATTCCGGGCCTGCGAGCATGTCGGTCGTAGAATTGCTCGCCACGCGCTGCATGTCCTGCACGGGAACCGGCTCGATCATGTCGAGTTCACCCGAAAGGAGCGCCGCCACGCGGGTCGCGTCCTGCTTGATGGTCGTGAATACGACCTCGTCCACATTGCCCGGCGCATCCTTCCAGCCCCACCAACCCGGGTTCTTCTTGAACGTCGTCTTCACGCCGGGCTCGTGGCTCGTGATGATGTAGGGGCCGGTGCCGTTCGACTTCAGCGCGAAGGCGTTGAGCTGCGCGCCGGTCGCCGGCTGCACGTTGGTCGCGCCGTTCGCCTCCGCCCAGGATTTCGACAGGATGTACCAGGTGTCCCATTCGGCCGGCAGCGTGGGATTGGGGCGGGCAAGCACGAAGTCGATCGTGTAGTCGTCGATTTTCTCGATTCTGGCGTCGGATGGCACGCGGGTCTTGAATTCGGATTCCGGTTGGCGCACGCGGTCGAACGAGAAGATCACATCGTCTGCGGTAAACGGTTCGCCGCCTGCGAATTTCACGCCTCTCCGCAAATGAAAGCGCCAGCGTGTCGGTTCGGGCGTCTCCCAGCTTTCGGCGAGGCCGGGGACGATCTTGAGGTTGGCGTCCCGGCGGGTAAGGCCTTCGTAAACGTTGCCGAGCATGGCCTGGGTGAAGGTTTCATTGAGCGTGTAGGGGTCGAGGCCCTTGAGGTCGCCCTGGAAGGCGTGGCGAAACGTGACGGCGGCGGCCGGGGCGGCCGGCATTGCGAGGGCGACCCCGAGGGCGAATGCCATAAACACGGTTGTTTTTTTCATTTGAAAGCCCTCGATCCCGACCTGCGCTTCCGGCAGCGCGGCTTCTCGCATTTTCGTCACGTCCGCTCGCGCGGCGCAAGGGCGTCCGGCCGCGCGCGGCTGCTGAAAGGTCAGGCCGTATCGGCTATCCTTGCGGCAGTCAGCCCGAACGTTATTCAAAAAATGAATAGGTCTCCGGTCCAAACGAAATCGACGGGCGCCGCGGGGACCCGTATGACCAGGGGCAATAGCGAGGAAAAGCCCATGAAAGTCTGTGTGGCCGGCGCCAGCGGCGCCTTCGGCATCAAGCATCTCGACGCCATCAAGAATATTCCCGGGGTAGAGGTCACCTCGATTGTCGGCGGCCGGACCGGAGACCTCGAAGGTTTCGCCAAGGAGCGGGGCGTCAAGCACTGGACGACGGATCTCAACGAAAGCCTTGCGCGTAGCGACGTCGACGCGGTCATCCTGTCGACGCCAACGCAAATGCATGCGGCCCAGGGCATCGCCTGCATGAAGGCTGGCAAGCATGTTCTGATCGAAATCCCGATGGCCGACAGCCTTGCCGATTCGGAAGCGCTCGTGCGGACGCAGAAGGAGACCGGCGTCGTCGGCATGGCCGGCCATGTGCGGCGCTTCAATCCGAGCCATCAATGGGTGCACAACAAAATCAAAAAGGGCGAGCTGAAAATCCAGCAGATGGACGTGCAGACCTATTTCTTCCGTCGCACCAACACCAATGCGGCAGGACAGGCGCGCAGCTGGACCGATCATCTCCTGTGGCATCACGCCTGCCACACCGTCGATCTCTTCCAGTACCAGACGGGCGAGGAGCCCGCCAAGGTGTTCGGGCTCGAGGGCCCGCATCATCCCGATCTCAAGATCGCGATGGACATGTCGATCGGTCTGAAGACGCCGTCGGGCGCGCTCTGCACATTGTCGCTGTCCTTCAACAACAACGGGCCGCTCGGTACGTTCTTCCGTTATATCTGCGACAACGGAACCTATATTGCGCGCTACGACGATCTCTATGACGGAAACGACAAGAAGATCGATCTGTCTGGAGTCGCAGTCTCCAACAATGGAATCGAGTTGATCGATCGCGAATTCTTCTCCGCGATTAGAGACGGCCGTGAGCCTAACTCGTCGCTAGCGCAATGCCTGCCGGCCATGCGTACGCTGGATCGGATCGAAAAGCAGTTCTGAATCGCGATCCCTCTCCCCTTCCGGAGGGGAGAGGGCGCAATCTCAGTTGGCCCGCGTGAGCTCCAGCCGCATCGGGCTACGGAACGTCGACGAGGGCATCCACGGCAATTGCTCCTGCACGCGCCTGTAGTGCGGGACGGTCTTGTGGAATTCCTCCATCGCGATCTTCACCGCCATGCGTGCGATGGCCGAGCCGAGGCAGGCGTGTACGCCGCCGCCGAAGCCGAGATGGCCTCGCGGCTTGCGCGCGAGATCGTAGACATCGGCGTTTTCGAACTTGCGCTCGTCGCGATTGCCCGAGCCATAAGCGAGACAGACGAAATCGCCGGCCTTCATCTTCTGACCATGCAGTTCGGTGTCCTTGACGAGGCAACGACGGAAGCGCTGCGCCGACGTATTGTACCGCAGGCTTTCCTCGATTGCGTCCGCGAGCAAGTCCGGGTTCTGCACGCATTGTTCGCGCGCCTCGGGGATGCCTGAGAGATTGTAGGCGAACATGGTCATGAACCCGCCGAGCGATTCTATGCCCGCCATGATGAGCGTCGTCGTCGTCAGCAGAACCTCGCGTTCGTCGAGCCGGTCGCCGTCGATTTCCGCCGTCGAAAAATGCGATATCAAGTCGTTCTGTGGATTGGCGCGGCGCTCCGCGATCACGCCTGCCGCATAGTCGCGCATCCAGTTCGACGCCGCGATGTGCTCGGGACCTTTCGCCCGCGTATGCGGATCGGTCTGCACCATCAGAACGGCCTTGTCGCGCACAGTCGCCTCGTCGCCGATCGGCAGGCCGAGGGCGGCAAACAGGACGCGCACCGTGAATTTGGAGGAAAAATCCTCAACGAAGTCGAATTGCTTTTCCTTCGCGAGCGGCGCAACGGCCTCGGCTGCGATCGCGCGCATGGGATCGGCGAGCGCTTCGAGGTTCCGCTTCATGAACGCCTTCTGGACCAGGCCGCGCAGACGGTCGTGACGCGGCGGATCGGTGGTGCCGAGGGTTGCGCCCGCGCGATTGGGAAGTTCCGTCATCAGGTTGCCCTGCGCCGAGGAATAGGTCTCCCAGTCACCGAGCGCGCGAAGAATGTCGTCGTAGCGGGAGAGGATCCACATGCCCGCCTCCTTGCTCCAGAAGCAGGGATGTTCGTCGCGCAGCGTTTTGTAGAAGGGGAAAGGATCGGCGTCGATCGCCGGGGAGTAGGGGTCGAATGCGAACATTTTTGCCTCCCGTCGACGGAGGCCGCGCCTCCCGACATTGACCGCACCATCGATTGGTTTGGCCGCCCGCAAAATGGACGACGTCGACAATTTTCTGTACTTTTCGGTCAAATCTCCGGGCGGGAGCCGGTTTTCATGTGCGCTGCAACAAGCAAAATGGTGCGCTCTGCGTCGCGCCCGCGTAAACCGCCCGGCGTCGTTCCTGTATTTTCGCTCTATGGCGAGGCGGACGCTGTCGCGCCCGAATTCATTCATATCGAGGACATCCGCAGCCGCAGCGAGCGCTATGGCTGGGAGATCGCCGAGCATCGCCATCACGGCCTGTTTCAGCTTCTGCTTCTGATCGAGGGGGCGGCGCGCGTCAGAGTCGATCATGCGACGCGCGACGTCTGTGCGCCCTTCGCGATCGCAATGCCGTCCGGCGTCGCGCACGCTTTCCGTTTCGAGAGGGGCACGCGGGGTTTCGTGCTCACGATCGAGGAATCCATGTTTGCGCGCGCGTCCGGCGCGCAGGGCCCTCATGCGGCGCTGATGAATCATCCGGCGCTGGTCGATCTTTCGCGAGCGGCCGACCAGAGCGCGCGGCTGGTCGCGCTGTTCGAACAGATCGCGCAGGAATTCAGGGAGGGCGGTCGCGCCACCGGCGCCGTTCTGCAATGGCTGGCGAGTGCGGCGCTGGTGCTGGTCTTGCGGCAGAACGAGCAGCTTGCGCGCGAAAAGGCGGGAGGCGCGCAGGAAGCGGCGGACTTCCATCGCTTTCGGGCGCTGGTCGAAGAGAAGCTGACCGAGCATTGGCCGATCGCGCGCTTTTCGCGCGAACTTGGGCTGAGCGAGAGCAGGCTCAATCGCGCTTGCCGCCTTGCGGCGGGAAAGTCGGCGCTCGAAGTCGTGCAGGACCGCCTGACGCTCGAGGCGCGGCGGCGTCTCATTCATGTCGCGGGCCCCGTCGGCTCGCTCGCCTGGGAGCTCGGATTCGAGGATCCCGCCTATTTCTGGCGCTTCTTCCGCCGGCGCACCGGCATGACGCCGAACGAATTCCGTCGACGGCACGAAGACGCGACGTGAGACGTCAATCCTCGAACGCGGCTCGATCGACGCCGTTTCCGACGAGGATTTCGCGTTTTCCGGAATGGTTCGGCTGTCCGACGAGGCCTTCCTTCTCCATGCGTTCGACGAGGGAGGCGGCTTTGTTGTAGCCGACGGA
>JAGWTW010000042.1 GCA_028868735.1 Hyphomicrobiales bacterium
GCGGCAGGGCGGCCGGGAGGCTGTCGAAGGGAACGCGTTCGCCGAGCAGCAGGTCGAACCTCGCGTCGGCGAGCAGCGCGAGCGCCTTTTCGAGACGCCGTCGATGCGTCCAGCGCGGCCGGTGCGACGGCGCGACCTGGCCGACCTGCGACGAGACGATCCTGATGCGCTTTGCGTGAAACGCGCCGCCGAGCGAAGCCTCGACGCTGCGTGCGCCGTACCAGCTCGCCTCGACCAGCGTCGCTTCCAGGCCGCAGGCGGAAATGGCGGCGGCGAGGCCCGCTGACGTCGCCGACGCATGAAAGACGACGTCGCATTCGCGCGCGGCGCCTGCGTCCGTCGAGAAGGCGGCGCCGAAGGAGGCCGCTGTCGTTTGGCGCGAAGCCTGAGGATCGATGAGCGTGACCTCCGCGCCCGGAAGGCGGGCGGCGAGCGCCGTGATCAGCAAGCCGACCGCTCCGCCGCCGACGACCGCGATCCGGTCGCCCGGCGCTGCGCCGGAATCCCAGAGCGCATTGAGCGCCGTCTCCATGTTGGCCGCGAGCGTCGCGCGTTGATCCGGCACAGCGTCCGGTATGGGAAGCGCCATCGCCTCCGCCGCGATGAAACGGTCCTGGTGCGGATGCAGGGCGAAGACGCGGCGCCCCCGAAGCGCCGAGGGGCCGCGCTCGACGACCCCGACGGCGGCGTATCCGTATTTGACGGGGAACGGGAAGTCGCCCGCCTGCATCGGCGCGCGCATCGTTTCGTATTCGGAGGCAGGCACGGCGCCAGAAAAGACCAGGCGCTCGGTGCCCCGGCTGAGGGCCGAGGCGCGCGTGCGGACGAGAACCTCGCCTGCGCGCGGCGCGACGAGCGGCGCCGCCCTGATTTCGGCGCATCTGTCGCCGACATACCAGAGCGCGCGCGCCGCGCCCGTCGGATCTTGCTCGTCCTGTCCGCCTGCCGGCACGCGCATTTCCCGTGAAAACGATTTATGAACTGTGGCTGATGGCGAGGCTTGAGGCAATCGAGACAGCGACGACGCCGGCGGCCCTGCAGCCGCTGGCGACGCTCGCGCGCCGCCGTCTCTTCGTGCTCGCCGCCAATCTCGGCCTCTATGTCGCGCTCTGCCTGTGGCTGTCGCGCATCCTCGGCGCGGACGGCTGGGGCGCGCTCGACGTCGTCTTCATGCTCTGCTTCATGGTCGCTTCGCCCTGGAGCGTCATCGGCTTCGTCAACGCTGCGCTCGGCCTGTGGCTCCAGCGATTTTCAGTAGAGGGCCTCGCAAAGACGGCGCCGTTTCTCGCGGCCGCCGATATCGAGGCGCAGATCCTCGAACGCACGGCTGTCGTTATGACCGTGCGCAACGAGGATCCCGCGCGCGCCGTCGCACGGTTTTCCGCGATGGAAGCGGTCGTGTCGGCCACTCCGGACGCCGCGCGCTTTTCCTGGCATCTGCTCAGCGACACCTCCGAGCCCGCGCTCGCGCAGGAGGAGGAGCGGCTGATCGCGCAATGGCGCGCAGCGAGACCCGATAGCGCCGCGCGCATCCACTATCGACGGCGCGTCGAGAACACGGGATTCAAGGCCGGCAATCTCGCTGAATTCTGTGCGCATGCGCGCGACGATTACGATTGCGCGCTCGTGCTCGACGCAGACAGCTTCATGCGCGCGGAGACGATCGTCGCGATGGCGCGCATCATGCAGGCCCATCCGCAGATCGGCGTGCTGCAATCGCTCGTCGTCGGCGCGCGCTCGCAATCGGCGTTCGCGCGCCTCTTTCAGTTCGGCATGCGCGCCGGTATGCGCAGCTACACCCTCGGCGCAACCTGGTGGACCGGCGACTGCGGCCCGTTCTGGGGCCACAACGCCTTCCTGCGCATCCGCCCCTTCGTCGACCATTGCAAGCTGCCGGAATTGCCGGGCGGTCCCATCCTCTCGCACGACCAGGTCGAAGCGGCGTTGATGCGGCGCGCGGGATACGAAGTGCGGGTGATGCCGGTCGAAAGCGGTTCGTTCGAGGAAAACCCGCCGGACATGGTCGAGTTTTCGCGTCGCGACGTCAGATGGTGTCGGGGCAACATGCAGTACTGGCGCCTTCTCGGCCTTCCGGGCCTGCTGCCCTTGAGCCGCTTTCAGCTGGCCTGGGCGATCGCCATGTTCGTCGGCCTGCCGGCCGGCCAGCTCATGCTGTTCATCGCCGCGCTGAAGCCGTTCGCGACCGCGGGCGCCTTTCCGGCCGGCTCCGCGATTGCGTTTCTCTGCGTCTATCTGCTCGTCGGGCTCGCGCCCAAACTCGCCGGTTTCGCCGACGTCCTTCTCGGTCGCGAGACGGCCCGCTATGGCGGCCCGGGCAAATTCGCCGCTGGCGCCGCCCTCGAACTCGCGGCCTCTTTTCTCCTGTCGGCGCCTGTCGGATTTCAGACGGCGCTGTTTCTCGCGGGCCTGCCATTCGGCGGCAAGCTCGCCTGGGGCGCGCAGCGGCGCGACGCCGGCGCATTGTCCTGGCGCGACGCAGCGCACGCCTTCTGGCCCGCGACGCTGTTCGGCTGGTTCGTTCTCGTCCTGCTCGCGACCGGCGCGCCGGCCGCCATCCCCTTCGCGCTGCCCTTCGTCGGCGGGCTGGCCGTCGCCGTTCCCTTCGCGAAAGTCACGGCTTCGCCCGCGCTCGGCGCGTATTTCGTGCGGAAAAAGATCTGCGCTACGCCTGAGGAACTGGCGGCGACGCTCAGTGCGCCATGAACACCGGCAGTTCCGCGCTCGCGAGAATCTCGCTGGTCGCGCCGCCGAAGATCATCTGCCTCAGCCGGCTCTGCGTGTAGCCGCCCTTCACCAGCAGATCGACGCCGTTGGCGGCGCATTGCTCGAGGACGACCTTGCCCGCCGGCCGCGATCCCGAATCGATGTTCATCACATCGACCGCGAGATCGTGCCGCTGCAAGGATTTCGCAAGCGCTTCGGCCGACGGCCCCGGCGAGAGCGCGCCCGTCACGGTCAGCACGACAATCCGCCGCGCGCGTTTGAGGATCGGCATGGCGAAACCGACGGTGCGCGCAGTCTCCGTCGACCTGTTCCAGTGAATGAGCACGGTTTCGCCCACTCGCTGCGGCGCCTTGCGCGGCGCGATCAGGATCGGTCGCCCCGATTCGAACAGAACCGATTCGAGCGTCGCCCTGCGCGGATCGCCGCGCCCCGCGCCCGGCCGGCCGATGACGACGATATCGGCGATGCGCCCATAGGCGCCTATGCCGCTGTCGGTGCTCATGTCGCCGCCCGCCCAACCATAACTCGGGCCGCTGACGCCGGCCGCCGTCGCCGGCACATTGTGCGCGCGCATAAAATCCTCGAACACGCGCCGCGCGTGTTCGACGAGCTCGCGTCGTGTCTTCTCGTCGAAGATCGAGCCCGCAATGGCGAAGTCGGCGGCGATGAGATCCCCGGTGTCGGGCCCGAGCGCGATGCCCTCGATGCGCCCGCCGAACAATTGCGCGAACCGCCACGCCGTCTCGAGCACTGCCCCGATCGAATCATGCTCCTCGATCGGCACGAGAATATTTTTCATGGATCGACCTCCGCTTTGCCGGAGGCTAGCGCGGTTCGGCGAGCAAGGGAATGATGTCGGCGATTCCCTGCAGAAATCCAAGCCGGCCGGTCATGGACACGGATTAAACGCGCGCCATCTATCCGCGCTCGCCACCGATTCGCGCATGAGGAGCACGCCATGCCCAAGGCTACGGTATGTCTATGGTACGACAAGGACGCAGAAGCCGCGGCCCGCTTCTACAGCGCGACGTTTCCCGACAGCTCCATCGGCGCGGTTGTCACCGCGCCGGGCGATTATCCCAGCGGCAAGAAGGGCGATCCGCTGCTCGTGTACTTCACCGTGCTCGGCATTCCCTGCGTCGGCCTGAACGGCGGTACGCAATTCCAGCACAGCGAGGCTTTCTCGTTCCAGCTTGTCACCGCCGACCAGGCGGAGACCGATCGCTACTGGAACGCCATCGTCGGCGCGGGCGGACAGGAGAGCCAGTGCGGCTGGTGTCGGGATCGTTGGGGCGTGTCCTGGCAGATCACGCCGAAAATCCTGATCGATGCGCTCGCTGGCGGCGGCGAGGCGGCGCGGCGCGCCTTCGAAGCCATCATGCCGATGGGCAAGATCGACGTCGCAACGATCGAAAGAGCGATCCGCGGCTGAGACGGGCGGCTCACAGCCTGCGCGTCGGAATGCTCCACGCGCAAAACAAGGCGAGCGCGACGAAGGCGTCGATCGTCAGGAATACGGTTCTGAAGCTCGACGTGAGCGCGGATTGCGCCAGCGCGCGCGCATCCGGCGCGAGCGCCGCGAGCGCGTCCGGGCCGCTCGCCAGAAGGTCGGCGAACACGGAAATTCCGCCGGGATCGCGAGCCGAAAAGACCGCCAGCATCAGCGCGCCGACGAGCGCCGTGCCGAACGACGCGCCGATCGCGCGCGAGAATTGCACGGAGCCGGCGGCGGCGCCCAGCATGGCCTGCCCCGCCGCATTCTGCACCGTCACCTGCACGACGCCCATCACCGAGCCCATGAAGAAGGACATGCCGCCGATGATCGCCGACAATGCGCCGGGCCTCACGTCCTCGTGGAGCAGCGCGACGAAAAACAGGCCGAGCGCGACCGGGATGAGCGCGATCGACGGAAAGATCGCGGTGCGGCCGGTGCGGCTGACGAGACGGCCGGTGACGAGCGAACCCACGCCGATGCCGAACGAGATCGGCAACAGGAAATAGCCCGACTCCGTCGGCGTGAGGCCGCGCGCGACGCGCAGATAGACGGGCAGGTAGGCGATGAGCGAGACGAGCGCCGCGCCGTGGCAGGCGGCCATGGCGTCGGAGCGCCAAATCGTCGGATTGCGCAGCAGCGAGAATGGAAACAGCGGATGATCGATCCGCAATTCCCGCCGCGACAGCATCACGAGCGAGCCGGCCGCCACCGCGAGAAGCGCGCCGATCATCGGCAGGTCGCTCGGCCTGAAGCCGCGGATCTGTTCGAGCGCGACGAGCGCCGGCGCGACGAACAGGACGAAGAACAGCAGGCCCGGCGTGTCGAACCTCCACGTCCCCGCCTGCGGAACGCGCTTCGGCAGGCGGCCGACGAACCAGACCGCGGCGGCGCCGAGCGGCAGGTTGATCCAGAAGATCGAGCGCCAGCCGAACAGGCTCGTCAGCCAGCCGCCGACGACCGGGCCGAAGGCGTTGGAGAACACGACGACGGCGGCGAGATAGCCCTGGTAGCGCGCGCGGTCGCGCGGCGGCACGCTCTCGCTGATGAGCGATTGCGAGAGCGTCATCAGCCCGCCGCCGCCGAGGCCCTGAACGATGCGCGCGGCGATCAATGCTCCCACGTTCGGCGCGAGCGCGCATCCCAGCGATCCCAGCATCATCACGCCGAGCGCGAAATACATCATGCGCGCGCGGCCGCGCACGTCGCCGAGCCGGCCGTAGACGGGCGCGGCGATCGTGTTGGCGATCAGATAGGAGACGATGATCCAGGCAAGCCGTTCGACGTCGCCGAGCTGCGAGGCCATGGAGGGCAGCGCGGTCGCCACGATCGTCTGATCCAGCACCGCGATGAACATCGGCAGGATGATCGAAGGAAAGATTTCGAGAAACGAAGCCGCGCCCCGTTGCGGCGGCGCCGCCGCGTCGGACGGGAGAACGGGCTTGTCCATGCCTGAAATCTGCTCGCATGCGGAACGAAACGTCGCCGGCCGGCGACGCACGCATAATTGGCGCTATTGACATTCAAATCCAGCAGGAATGAGAAAGCGGCGCCGAGACCCCAGGAGTTCAGATGCGTCCTTCCAAACGCGCCCCCGACGAAATGCGCGCCGTCACCATCGAGCGCAATGTCGCCCGCTACGCCGAGGGCTCCTGCCTGGTCAAATTCGGCAATACGCACGTGCTCTGCACGGCCTCGCTCGAGGACAAGCCGCCGATGTGGCTGCGCGGGCAGGGGCGCGGCTGGGTGACGGCCGAATATTCCATGCTGCCGCGCGCGACGCACACGCGCACGCGCCGCGAATCGGCCTCAGGGAAACAATCCGGCCGCACGCAGGAAATCCAGCGGCTGATCGGCCGCTCGCTGCGCGCCGTCACCAACCTCGCCGCGCTCGGCGAGCGCCAGATCACGGTCGATTGCGACGTCATCCAGGCCGACGGCGGCACCCGCACGGCCTCGATCACCGGCGCGTGGGTGGCGCTGCACGATTGCTGCAAATGGATGCGCGGCCGCTCCATCATCAAGGACAATCCGCTGAAGGGCAGCGTCGCCGCCGTTTCCTGCGGCATCTACAAGGGCAGGACGGTGCTCGATCTCGATTACGACGAGGATTCGGCCGCCGAGACCGACGCCAATTTCGTCATCACCGGCGCGGGCGGGATCGTGGAAGTGCAGATGACGGCCGAGAACGATACCTTCGACGAAAAGCAGCTCGGCGAGATGCTGGCGCTGGCCAAGGCCGGCGTTCTGAATTTGACGGGCCTGCAACAGGCGGCCGTCGCCTGATGGGCCGCAGGCTTTCCGGCAAGATCGTCATCGCTACCCACAACGCCGGCAAGCTCCGAGAAATGCGGGAGCTGCTGGCGCCCTACCGCATCGAGGCGGTTTCCGCCGGAGACCTCTGCCTTGCCGAGCCGGAGGAGACCGGCGCGGATTTCGTCGCCAATGCGCTGATCAAGGCGCGCGCGGCGGCGCAAGCCTCCGGCCTGCCGGCCTTCGCCGACGATTCGGGCCTCTGCGTCGACGCGCTCGGCGGCGCGCCGGGCGTCTATTCGGCGCGCTGGGCGGGCGATACGAAAGATTTTTATGCGGCGATGGACAGAATTCGCCGCGAGGTCGAGGCGACGGGCGCGAGCCAGCCGTGGCGCGCGCATTTCGTCTCGGCGCTGGCCGTGTGCTGGCCGGACGGCCATGTCGAGACGGTCGAAGGCCGGGTGGACGGCGACCTGGTGTTTCCGCCGCGCGGAACGGCAGGGTTCGGCTACGATCCGTGCTTCTTGCCGGACGGACATGACAGGACCTTCGGCGAGATGACAACCGAGGAGAAGCACGGGATTCCCGTCGACGGGTCGAGGGCGCTCAGCCACCGGGCAAGGGCGTTCCAAGAGCTGGCGAAGGCCTGTCTCGTCCCGGATTGATACATTCCCCGGCGGCGCGGCGCGTGCAATAAGGCGCCATGGCCTCCATTCATCCGCCCCGAATCGATCCGGGCTTCGGCGTTTACGTGCACTGGCCGTTCTGCCTGTCCAAATGCCCCTATTGCGACTTCAACAGCCACGTCAGGCGCAATCCGATCGACGAGGCGCGCTATGTCGAGGCGTTCGGCGTCGAGATCGCCCACCGCGCGAAGCTGACCCCCGGCCGCAAGGCGGCCTCCGTCTTCTTCGGCGGCGGCACGCCCTCCCTCATGAAACCCGCGACCGTCGAGGCGATCCTCGAAGCGATCGACAAGGCCTGGGGGATCGAGAAGGGCGCCGAGATCACGCTTGAGGCCAATCCGTCGTCCGTGGAGGCCGACCGCTTCCGCGGCTATCGGGCGGCGGGCGTCAATCGCGTCTCGCTCGGCGTGCAGGCGCTCAACGACGCGGACCTGCGGGCGCTCGGCCGTCTCCATAACCGCGCGGAAGCCCTGGCGGCCCTGAAGGTCGCGACGTCGACGTTCGAGCGCGCCTCGTTCGACCTCATCTACGCGCGCCCCGGCCAGACCGTCGATCAATGGCGCGCGGAACTGAACGAGGCGCTTTCGATCGCCCCCGAACACCTGTCGCTCTACCAGCTCACCATCGAGCCCGACACGATGTTCGAACGGCTCGAGGCGGCCGGCAAGCTGAAGATGCCGAACGCCGACCTCCAGCGCGACCTCTGGGAGGCGACGCAGGACACGATGGGCAAGGCCGGCATGCCGGCCTACGAGATTTCCAACCACGCCCGTCCCGGCGCCGAGAGCCGCCACAACCTCATCTACTGGCGCTACGGCGAATATGTCGGCGTCGGCCCCGGCGCGCACGGCCGCGTTGCGGGCAAATCCGGCCGCCGGGCGCATGCGACCGAGAAGCATCCGGAAATGTGGCTCACCTGCGTCGAGACGGAAGGGCACGGCCTCGTCGAGGACGAGGCGCTCTCGATCGAGGAGCAGGGCGACGAATTCCTGCTGATGGGGCTGCGGCTGACGGAGGGCATCGATCCCGGCCGCTTCCAGGCGCTGACCGGCAAGCCGCTGGCCGCATCGCGCGTCGCCGAGCTGATCGCCGACGGCCTCGTCGAATATACGCGCGAGGGAAGATTGCGCGTGAGCGCGGAAGGCTTCCCCGTGCTCGACGCCGTCGTCGCCGATCTCGCGGCCTGACCGCGGCCGGGCGAGGCGCTCCGGGCCGTTCGCCGCCGCGAAGCGAAAATGTGATTTGCCGCGGCGCGCCGATCCCGCGTAGTCTGTGACCGCGAGACGGTCGCAGACAGCATGTGGGGGGAACCATGCCGACAGCAGTCGAACACAAATATTTCGATGCGTTCCTGAAGCTCGATTCGATCGATCGGCCCGGCGAACAACGTCAGCTCGGCGAAGCGTTTCAGAAAGTGGACGCGGCCATTTCGGCCCTGTCCGGCGCGTCCGACGTCTACATCAAGCTCGAACACAAATACGACCGCACGTTCGACGTCATCGGCGAAGCGTTCCTGAAAATCGGCGGCGATTTTCAGGAGCTCGCGATGGTGGGCCAGAAGGTCGACGCCTTGCTGACGGGCGGCGTGGTCACGACGGCGGCGGCAGTCGGGGGCGGCGGCGCCGCGGCCGATTTCCTCAAGCTCGACGCGGCCCTGAAGATCGAAGGCGCGGACCTCAAGATTTTCGGCGGCGATTTCTTGAAGTGGAACGACGCGGGTTCGCCCGGCGCGTTCCTCAAGATCGAGGCGGCCCTCGGCAAGGAGGCGTCGACGATCGGCGGCGATACGCAATCGTTGGGCGGCGCGTTCAGGACGCTCGCGTCCGACATATTGAAGCTCGCCAATCCCGACAGCTCCAGTCCCGTCGATCTCGCCTACAAGGAGCTCGGCGGCGATCTCATCAAACTGTCCTCGCAATTCGATCTGCTCGCGGCTGACTTCATCAAGCTCGCGGGCGCTTTCGGCGACGGCGGGGGAGCCGGAACGCCGGCGAACGCCGACGTCTTGTCGGGCGGCGGCGGCGGCGCAGGCTTCGGCGCGGCGCTCGGCGCGATCAGCGCCGACTTCCTCAAGATCGATTCGACCTTGTCGTCGCTTTCGGGGCCGGTGACGCAATTGCTGTTGCCGGCGGTCAAGCCGACGCTGACCTGACCGTCAGGCGATCCCGACCTTCGCGAGGGTCGGCGCGATCGAATTTTCGATATGCGCCAGGCGCGCGCGCAACGCCTTGTCGCGCGCGCCTGCGTCTTCGCCGTTCGTCTGCGCCGGCTGTTCGATTGCGCCGACCACATTCGCGACGAAGCCCGCGGGATCCTCCGCGCCTTTTCGCTTCGCCGCGAGATATAGCTGCGTCAGCCGGTCCACGCGTACGCCGCCGCCCGTCACGGGCGATGCGAGATAGAACAAATCCTCGCCGCGCGCCGTTCGCGCGAGCACCGCCGAATTGAAGTCGCGCGTGGCGGCGGCGCGCGCGTCGTTGCCCTCCGCGGGCAAGGCCGGCTGCAGATCGCCGCGCCCGATCAGCACTTTGACCGCATCGGTCGCCGCGTTGAAACCCGCATCGCCGCCGAACGCGCGCTGGAGCGCGGCGCCGAGCGTGATCGGGCCGTCGGCGAAAGCTGCGAGCAGCGGCGCATGGATCTGCGGATGCAGCTGGAATTTGCCGGCCGGCGTGTCGAATGTGAGTTCGACGTCGCGCGCAGGGATCGTCAACGCGAAGCGCGTATCGAGCCATCGCGCCCGCAGCGCCGCCGCGGTCGCCGCCGGACGCCCCTTCACGAAAACGTCGCGCCGGAATTGTCGGCACAAGATCATGTCGCGCGTCGCCTCGGCGAGCAGCGGATCGTCGAGGCCGGACAGAAAAGCGGCCTGTTCGTCGGTGAAATTGAGCCGGTCGACCCCGTCGGGCGCATGCGCGGAGCCGACGAAATCGAGCTTGGCTTCGGCGAGCGCCTCGGCCACGGCGCCGAACGAAAACGCTTCCCAGTCGCGCGGCAGAAGTTCGTGTGCGAGATAGGCGCGCGGCGTCGCCTTCAGTCGCTCGATCTGCGCTTCCACGTTCGGAAACATCTTGAAGAAGCGCGCGTCGCTCGCGCGCAACTGATCGAAATAGGCGAGCGCGCGTTCGATCGCGTGCTGCGATCCGCCTTGCTTCGGCGAAAAGCTGCGCGCGAAAATCTGGCGCAGCGGCGCGACCGCCGCCCAGCCGGGCATGCAATCGTAGGAAATATAGAGAAGGCCTCCCGGCTTCAGCCGTCGACGCGCGAGCGCGGCCAGCGCGCGCCGGTTGTCGGGGCTGACCCAGCTGTAGACCCCGTGCATCGCCATGATGTCGAAGTCGGGCAGCGCGGGGTCGTCTGCGAGTTCGGCGAAGCTCGCTTCGCGAAATTCGACGTTTCGCAATCCGGCTTCGGCGGCGAGCGACCGCGCATTCGCGACGTGGCCGGGATTGAAGTCGTAACCGAACACGCGGGCGGCGGGATTCGCTGCGGCGATTACATTCGCCGTGTAGCCTTGTCCGCATCCGACATCGCAATAGACCAACGGTTCGCTGCGGCCGCCGACGGACAGAAGACCGCCCGACAGCGTGGCCAGCGCCAGCATCGGCGGCGTCTGCACGCGGCAGAAATCATGGACGTAGGCCATATCCGTGACATAGCCGCTGCCCCAGTCGGACATGGCGCACCCCCTTGCGCGCAAACCTTGCACGCGCGCGGCCGGCCTGCAACGGCGAGCGCGCGATCAATATCGCGTGAGGCGCAACCCACGGCGCGATTTCGGGCGTAAGCTCCTCGGAACTTCGACAGGAGCCGCCCGATGAGAGCCGCCACGTCTTCCGATCAGATCGTTCTGAACGAACTTGCCGCCATGCTGCGCGCCATCGCGCGCACGAGGCCGGCCGCGCGTCCGCTGTTGAGATCGCTGGCCGACGCTTACGAAACGCGCGCGGTTACGACGGCGCGCCGCTGAAGCTGCGCGGCGCGGGGCTGACGACGGTCGTCGAGCCGTTGCCGATCTGCAGCACCGACAGCCCGCGTTCGTTGAGTCCGTCGGGCCTGAAGCGGAATACCCCGTCCGCGCCGTTGAATCCGGCGGGATTGGTCAGAACGGCGTCCGAATAACGCGCCGACCCCTGAGCGCGCGACAGCGCGATGGCGAGCGTCGTCGCGTCGTAGGCGAGCGTCGCCAGCCGCGTCGGGTCGGAATTGAAC
The DNA here is from genome assembly GCA_028868735.1 of Hyphomicrobiales bacterium. Lineage (GTDB taxonomy): Bacteria > Pseudomonadota > Alphaproteobacteria > Rhizobiales > Beijerinckiaceae > JAJXWB01. The sequence continues at coordinate 11,389 of JAGWTW010000042.1, forward strand.
TTCGTGCGATAGCGCGCCGCGAAAGCATTGAAGCCGCCATTCTCCGGCGCGGAGAACCACGCGCCCTGCAGCGCGGGCACGCCCAGCGCGCGCGTATCGTTCCACAGGCCGGTGCCGAGAATCTGCACGCGCCGCGTGTCGATGTTGGCCGCCTGAAGCTGGCGGCCGATCGCCGGCATGGCTTCCGCCTGTTCGGGAATGAAGAGCGAATCGATCTGGTCGCCGAGCGCGGCGATGTTCTTGACGGCCTGCGCCGCCTGGCCGGGCTTGTAGCGCTCGATCGCCGCCACGCGCATGCCCGCGCGCGCCGCCGCCGTCTGCAATTCGCCGAGCGCGACATTGCCGTAGTCGTTCTCGGGAACGAGCGCGGCGATCGACTTCTTGCCGCGCGAGGATGCGAAATCGACGATGCGGTCGACGTAGCTCTCGACCAGGAAGGACAGGAGATACACGCCGTGCGACGCCACCGAGGAATCCGTCGAAAAGGCGATCACAGGCTTGCCGGCCGTTCGCGCGATCCGCCCGGCCTCGCGCACCCCGCTGGCGAACAGGGGTCCGATGATGAGGTCGGCGCCTTCGGCGACGGCGGCCTGCGCGGCTGCGCGCGCGCCGTCGGCCGTCGACATGTCGTCCTTGACGAGAACGGTGATATCGTTCGCGCCGGTTTCCGAGACGGCGAGATCGACCGCATTGCGCAGGGAGACGCCGATCACGCTGGGGTTTCCGTTCTGGGTCAGCGGCGCGATCAGCGCGACGCGCACGGGGCCTGTCCCGATGGTCGGGCCGCTCGGCGCGGCAGAACCCGGCTGCGGAGCCGGCGCGGCCGGCGGCGGGGTCAGATCGGCGTGAGGGCTCATCGTCGGGCTGCAGCCCGCGAGCGCAAACGCTGCGCCGGCGAGCGCCGCCAGCGAGACCCGGCGCGAAAGAACGCTGACAAAGGAACGCTTCAAAATGACCTCCAGCCGGGACCGCCGCTCCGGTTCTCTGGTTGGCAGGCGTTCTGGCCGCAATAACGTGCATGCGCAACCGAAAGTTAAGTATATCCGCATTTGCGGCTGGATTGGATCGGATTGCCGGTTTGGTTAATTCGTTCTATAAAGCGAACGTGGCAACCGAAATAAAGAACGGGGTGAGGCGTGGCGAGGCAGGGCGCGGGCGGCAGGGCTGAGGCCTCCACCTTTACCGCCTTCGGGCTCCGCGCAGAGGCCGAGGCCATCGCGCCGGGCCTGCACGTGGTGGCGACGCCGATCGGCAATCTGAAGGACATTTCGCTGCGTGCGCTGTCGACGCTCGCCGCGGCCGAAGCCGTGATCGCGGAAGACACGCGCGTCACCAAGACTCTGCTCGCCCATTACGGCATCGCGACGCCGCTGATCGCCTACCACGAGCACAATGCGCAGATCGTCAGGCCGCAGATTCTCGCGCGGCTGGAAAAAGGCGCCGCGCTGGCGCTCGTTTCCGATGCGGGCACGCCGCTCGTTTCCGATCCCGGCTTCAAGCTCGTCGCCGAATCCGTCGCTGCGGGCTTTGCCGTGACCTCCGTGCCCGGCGCTTCGGCCGTGCTCGCCGCCCTCGTCGTCGCCGGCCTGCCGACCGACAGATTCTTCTTCGAAGGCTTCCTGCCGCAGAAGAACGCCGCGCGCCGCGCGCGTCTTGCCGAACTCGCCGCCATTCCCGGCACGCTCGTCTTTTTCGAATCGCCGCGCCGCATCGCTGAAACGCTCGCCGATTGCGCAAGCGTGCTCGGCGCGCGCGACGCGGCGGTCGCGCGCGAACTGACGAAACATTTCGAGACGGTGCGGCGCGGGCCGCTCGCCGATCTGGCGAGAGAAATCGCCGGCACGGAATTGCGCGGCGAGATCGTGCTGCTCGTCGGACCGCCCGGCGAGGATGCGCAGGAAATCGGCGAGGCCGATCTCGATGCGCGCATTCGCGCCGCGCTTTCTGAAAACAGCGTCAAGGACGCCGCCAGCATCGTCGCCGGCGAGACCGGCCAGCCGCGCCGCCGCGTTTATGCGCGCGCGTTGCAACTCGCCGGTCGCGAGGAATGAAGCAGAAGCGCGTCGAAGCGCGCGCCTTCGGCCTGCGCGCCGAAACGATCGCTGCGCTCTTTTTGCGCGCGAAATTTTATACGATCCTCGCCCGCAATTATTCGATCCGGGAAGGCGAGGTCGACGTGATCGCGAAGCGCGCGAACACCATCGCCTTCGTGGAAGTGAAGGCGCGCCCGACTCTCGACGAAGCCGCGATCTCGATCACGCGCGAAAAGCGCCGTCGCCTCTCGCGCGCCGCGCGCCACTGGCTCGCCGTGAATCCCTGGGCGGCCAACCACATTCTGCGCGGCGACGCCGTCTTCATCGCGCCGGGAAAGCTGCCGCGCCATGTCGAGGGCGCGGTCGAGCTGGACATGGGATGACGAAACCGGAAGCGGGCCTACCGAAGGGCTGGAGGGGGCGCGAAGCGGACGCTAGCCTTTCCACCGTCATGGCCGGGCTTGTCCCGGCCATCCACGCCGCGCCGTCTGAAGCGGCGTATGATTTCGGCCGCAATCGCGCCGTGTCATTCCCGCGAAAGCGGGAATCCAGTTCCCATGTCCTGCCGCGCTCGGGGAACTGGATGCCCGCATTCGCGGGCATGACAGTCCATAGGCGGCGAGACGATCTGCAATCGTTCGGCGTGGATGGCCGGGACAAGCCCGGCCATGACGGCGAGAGCGGAGTCCGCCTTCGGTCGATAGCGCCCCTCGCTTTCGAGCCTGAGAGCGGACATCGGCGCGCGATCACGGCTCCACGATGTGGAACCGCAGCTCGAACTGGTCGAACAGGCCGAACAGCTCGAGAAGCTTCGCCGGATTGCCCTCGATCTTCAGAAGACCTGCGCCGATCGCTTCCGGGAATGTCGTCGCCTGCGTCATGATCTTCGTCAGAGTCGGCCGCGCAAGGGCGAGCGACGCATCGGCGCCTGCCGCGTTGCGGCCGGCGACCCAGGTCAGCGCCGAATTCTCGAGATTGAGAACGTATTTCTCGCCGGTGTCGGTGAAGGCCCAGTTCACGACGATACGTTTGCCGTCCGCCTTCGGCCCGTTGAGCCGGACGCCCAGCGAATCGAAGAACATGCCGACCGGCAGCGCCGACATGACGTCGGCGGCGAACGGCGCGCGGCTGATGTTCGGGGGGCCGTTGCGCAATTCGTGCGCGCCGAACAGGTAGGCGTTGCGCCAGGTCGCCGATTCCGACATGTAGCCGAGCTGATCGAACGCCGCCGCGTTCAGTTCGCGCGCTTCGGCGTTCTTGGGATCGGCGTAGACGACGCGGCTCATCACCTCCGCCACCCACCTGAATTCGCCCTTCTCGAAATCTTTTCGCGCGCGCGCAACGACGGCTTCGGCGCCGCCCATGTATTCCACGTATTTCTTCGCCGCTTCCACGGGCGGCAGCCCGTTGAGGTTGGCGGGATTGGCGTCGTACCAGCCGAGATAGCGCTGGCAGATCGCCTTGATGTTGTGGCGGACCGATCCGTAATAGTCGCGGTTCTGCCAGGCCTGCCCGAGCGAGGCCGGCAGCCTGATCTCCTCCGATATCTCCGGCGCCGTGTAGCCGTGGTTCATCAGCCGCAGCGTCTGGTCGTGGACGTATTTGTAGAGGTCGCGCTGCTTCTTCAGATAGTCGACGATTTTTTCATTGCCCCAGGTCGGCCAGTGGTGCTGTCCGACGAGAGATTCGGCCTGCGCGCCGAACAATTCGATCGCCTCATTGATGTATTTCGACCAGGCGAGCGGATCGCGCACCTCCGCGCCGCGGAACGGCAGCAGGTTGTGGAAGAGATGCGTCGCGTTCTCCGCCATGTTCAGGCATTTGTAGGCGGGAACGTACATGTGCATTTCCGCCGGCGCCTCGCTGTGCGGCGCCATCTGGAAAATGAACTCGATCCCGTCGAGGGTGCGTCGGTCGCCCGTCGCCATGATGAGATCGGTCGGCGCGATCAGCGAAGCCGAGCCGCGCGAAGTCGTCTTGCCGAGGCCGGCGTCCACCTGTCCGCGCGGTCCCGGCGGCAGCAGCGGCCCGAATTGATAGGTCGAGCGCCGCAGCATCGCGGGGCCCGCGATCACGTTTTCGGAAACCGCATATTCCATGAAGAGATTGGGCGCGATCACCGGGACCTTGCCCGACGCGACGTCGGCCTCGTCGACGACGCCTTTCACGCCCGCGAAATGGTCGGCGTGCGTGTGCGTGAAGATCACCGCCTTCACCGGCTTCTCGCCGCGATTGTCGAAATAGAGCTTCAACGCCACGCGCGCCGCCTCGACGCAGGTCAGCGTGTCGATCACGATGATGCCGCTCTTGCCTTCGACGATCGTCATGTTGGCGATGTCGAGGCCGCGCACCTGATAGACGCCGTCGACCACCTTGAAGAGCCCGTGGCGCCGGTTGAGCTGCGCCATGCGCCAGAGGCTCGGATTGACCGAGTCCGGCGCTGGCCCGTCATCGATGAACGCGTATTGCTTCTGGCTCCAGGCGGGCTTGCCGCCGGCGTTGAGAATGGTGGCGTCGGGCACGCTCGCGACGAATCCGCGCTCGGCGTCGGCGAAATCGTCCCTGTTGGCGAAGGGCAGCTCGCCGAGCACGGCCTTGTTCGCGGCGACGACGGACGGCGCGGGCGCGGTCGGAGCCTTGGCGTCGGTGGTCATGTCGTTCCTCCCGTTATGACGTTCGTTGAGTCTAGGCGTAGTCGCAGCGCGGCCGCCGCACAACCCGCGTGAATTTGCCGCGCGAATTTGCCGCGTCGCGAAAATCGCCACTGGATTTTATCAACGAACACGCCAACTCTACGGTGAAATGCAGTTACGGGATTCGGCAACATGATCTCGCCCGACGACCCCCCAAGCGAAGAATCGCCGACCGAGCCGAAAGGCAATCCGATCGCATGGCTGATCGTCCGCCACTGGTTGCTCGGCGGCTTGCTCGGAATCGCCTGCGCCGGCGCGCTGCTCGTGGCCGATCCCATGGGCTTGCGGGAATTGCTGGTGCGGTCGGACGCGCTCGTGCCGGGCCTCGCCATGCTGTTCGTGGGCTTCGGCACGACGTTCGGCGGCGTGGTCGCGGCCACCGCCGTCATGTTCGAAAAGAAGGACGACGACGACAAGGACGGCCCGCCGTCCGGCGGCCTGCGCGGCCGCCTGTCGTCCGCACAGCCCGCGCTCGTTCCCGTGAGATCGGCGCGGGCTTCGGTGCGCAGCCGGTACTAGACCGGCAGATCGAACAGAAGGATGTCGGATTCCGGCGCAACGCCGGAAATCGCGAGCGGCTCGTCGGCGCCGATCGCGTCGCCTTCCTTCAGCGTCCGGCCGCCGACCGAGACCGATCCGCGCGCCACGTGCAGCCAGGCGACGCGGCCCTTCGCAGGCGTGTGCGTCAGGCTGGCGTCCTTGTCGAGGATGGACGCGCGGATGCTGGCGTCGGTGTGGATCGTCACCGAACCTTCGGCGCCGTCGGGGGAGGCGACCAGCCTCAACCGGTTTCGCTTGCTTTCGGCGTCGAACATTTTCTGCTCGTAGCCGGGCGCAATGCCCGCCTTGCCCGGCATCAGCCAGATCTGCAGCAGGTGGACGGGCTTGTCCTGCGAGGCGTTGAACTCGCTGTGGCGGATGCCCGTGCCGGCGGACATGCGCTGCACGTCGCCCGGCTGGATGGTCGAGCCGTTGCCGAGCGAATCCTTGTGCGCGAGCGCGCCGTCGAGCACGTAGGTCACGATCTCCATGTCGCGATGCGGATGCATGGGAAAGCCGCCGCCGGGCGCGACGCGGTCGTCGTTGATCACCCGCAGCAGCGAAAAGCCCATGTGCGCGGGGTCGTAATATTCCCCGAACGAAAAGGTGTGCCTGGTGTCGAGCCAGCCGAAGTCGAAATGGCCGCGTTCCTCGGATTTGCGAATCGTGAGCATGAGCCGAACTCCTTTGGGGTTGGTCGACAGATAGGTTGGCTCGTTTGCAATTGCTCGCGCCCGACGCTTGCCGATGTGCAAACGGGCGCTGGCGTCATTCCTCGAAGGCGAAGGTAAAGCCGTCGCCCCTGCGTCTCACCCGGCCGGCGTGCGGCGCGCCGAAATGGGCGGGCAGCATCAGCGCGTCGCAATCGGCGCAATGGCCGAGAATCTTTTCGCGTGTGTCGGCGGACTGGACCGGGTCCGTGCAGAAACGGCTCGACCAGCGCGGCTGGTAGACCTGGATCGGATGATGCATGGCGTCGCCGGTGAAGAGACCTTCCTGTCCCCCGTCCTTCGCCTGCAGCATGATCTGTCCGGGCGTATGTCCCGGCGCGCCCTTGATGAAGAGATTGTCGTCGAGCTGATCGTCCTCCGCGACGAGCCGGTCCTGTCCGGCCGCGATCACCGGATGCACGGAATCGGCGAAAATCTGCCGCGCCTCCTCGTCGAGCGACGGATTTTTCGCGGGATCCCAGAAATCCCTGTCGGTCTTGGAAAACACGTATTTCGCGTTCGGAAACGTCGGGACCCAGCGGCCGTTGTCGAGGCGCGTATTCCAGCCGACGTGGTCGATGTGCAGATGCGTACACATGACGAAATCGACCTGCCCCGGATCGACGCCCGCCGCCGCCAGCCGTTCGAGATAGGGCGTGTCTTTCATGTGGAAGAGCGGGGAATGCGGGCGCTCCTTGTGATTGCCGGCGCAGGTGTCGATCAGGATCGTGTGATGTTTCGTGCGCACGACCCACGAATGCAGGGAGGTGATGAATCTGTTCGTGCGCGCATGAAAGTGTCTGGGGAAGAGCCAGTCCTTGTGCTCCTCGAGCACGGCCGGGTCCCACTCCGGCAGCAGGTAATCCGGCGGAAAGGCCGGTCCGTGCGCTTCTTCGACGCGGTCGATGGCTATGGCGCCGATGTTGAAGGTCATTTTCGGTCCTGTCGGGGATGGAAGGTTCCAGCGAGCCCGCCTCGATGCCGTGCAGCCGGAGCGGCCGCCGATCGTTCGGCGGCGCGCAGGCGCCTTTGCAGCGAGAACGGCAAGGGAGACGAACGGGGCTAGCCGAGCTGCTTCCTGAAGAAGGCGACGACCCGGTCCCACGCCTCACGCGCGGCTTTCTCCTGATGCACGTCGGGCCGCGCCTCGTTCATGAAGCCGTGGTGCGCGTCGTATTCGAAGATTTCGGCCGTCTTGCCGGCTTTCTTCAGACCGGCGTCGAACGTCTTTACCGCCTCCGGCGTGCACCAGTCGTCGTGCAGGGCGAAATGGCCCTGCAACGGGATTTTCACGTCGGCGGGGCCGGCCGCCGCCGCCGGCGGCAGGCCGTAGAAGGGCGCGCCTGCGGAAAACTCCGGCACGCGCGCGGCTCCCAGGATCGTCATCGCGCCGCCCATGCAGAAGCCGGTGATCCCGACCTTGGCCGAACCGTCGCCCTTCAGCTTCTGCGCCGCGCCCCGGACGACCTGGTCCGTCGCCTCGAGAAAGTTGAGCGAGGTCATCTCCGTGTTGGCGGCTTCGCGGTCGTGATAGGGAACGACCCGGCCGGCGTAGAGATCGGGCGCGATCACGTTGAAGCCGGCGGCCGCGAACCGGTCGCAGATGCCCTTGATCTGGTCGTTGAGCCCCCACCATTCCTGGATGACGACGAGGCCGGGCGCGCCGGGGCTGCTTGCGGCTGCGTGATAGCCGGCGGCGTCCTTGCCGTCCGGCCGCTTGTAGGTGATGCGGCTGCCCATCTCGTCCTCCCGGAAAAATCGAAGTCCCGATCCCATCTTCCCCGTTTCGCGGCGCGTAAGGAAGAGGTCCCGAGGGCGGCGCCGGGCCACCGGCCGCTTGCGTCACAAAAACCGCAAGCCTATATGCCGCACACCCTTGCGGCGGGCCGCGCCGCACACAATCTCAGGGCCGTCAACGGGAACCGGGCGGACGCCGCGCAAGCAGGCCGAAGCCCTTGAGACCGGATCGCTTCGGGGTCCGGCGGTCTCGCCGCAGAAAGGATTGAGTAATGGCTAAGATTATCGGCATCGACCTCGGCACCACCAACTCGTGCGTCGCCGTCATGGAGGGCTCGACCCCCAAGGTCATCGAAAACGCGGAGGGCGCGCGCACGACGCCGTCGATCGTCGCGTTCACCGACGACGGCGAGCGCCTCGTCGGCCAGCCCGCCAAACGTCAGGCGGTGACGAACCCTGAAAAGACCTTCTTCGCGATCAAGCGCCTCATCGGCCGCACGTTCGACGATCCGATGACGAAGAAGGACATGAGCCTCGTCCCCTACAAGATCAAGCGCGCCGGCAATGGCGACGCCTGGGTCGAGGCGGCGGGCAAGGATTACTCGCCCTCGCAGATTTCGGCCTTCATCCTGCAGAAGATGAAAGAGACGGCTGAAGCCTATCTCGGCCAGCCGGTGACGCAGGCCGTCATCACCGTCCCCGCCTATTTCAACGACGCGCAGCGTCAGGCCACCAAGGACGCCGGCAAGATCGCGGGGCTCGAAGTGCTCCGCATCATCAACGAGCCGACGGCGGCCGCGCTCGCCTATGGCCTCGACAAGAAGCAGACGGGCACGATCGCGGTTTACGACCTCGGCGGCGGCACGTTCGACATCTCGATCCTCGAGATCGGCGACGGCGTGTTCGAAGTGAAGTCGACGAACGGCGACACGTTCCTCGGCGGCGAAGACTTCGACATGCGCCTCGTCGAATATTTCGCGGCGGAGTTCAAAAAGGATCAGGGCATCGACCTGACCAAGGACAAGCTCGCCCTGCAGCGCCTCAAGGAGGCCGCCGAAAAGGCGAAGATCGAACTGTCGTCGGCGACGCAGACCGACATCAACCTGCCCTACATCACCGCCGACGCCTCGGGTCCGAAGCATCTGACGATGAAGCTCACGCGCGCCAAATTCGAGGCGCTCGTCGACGACCTCATCCAGCGGACGATGGAGCCCTGTCGCAAGGCGCTCAAGGACGCGGGCGTCAGCGCGAACGAGATCAACGAAGTCGTACTCGTCGGCGGCATGACCCGCATGCCGAAGGTGCAGGAAGTCGTGAAGTCCTTCTTCGGCAAGGAGCCGCACAAGGGCGTCAATCCTGACGAAGTCGTCGCCATCGGCGCGGCGGTGCAGGCGGGCGTTCTGCAGGGCGACGTGAAGGACGTGCTGCTGCTCGACGTGACGCCGCTTTCGCTCGGCATCGAAACGCTCGGCGGCGTGTTCACGCGTCTCATCGACCGCAACACGACGATCCCGACCAAGAAGAGCCAGGTGTTCTCGACGGCCGAAGACAATCAGACCGCCGTGACCATCCGCGTCTTCCAGGGCGAGCGCGAGATGGCGGCCGACAACAAGCTGCTCGGCCAGTTCGATCTCGTCGGCATCCCGCCGGCGCCGCGCGGCGTGCCGCAGGTCGAGGTGACCTTCGACATCGACGCCAACGGCATCGTCAACGTGACGGCGAAGGACAAGGCGACCAACAAGGAACAGCAGATCCGCATCCAGGCTTCGGGCGGATTGAGCGACGCCGACATCGACAAGATGGTGAAGGACGCCGAGGTTCACGCCGCCGAGGACAAGAAGCGCCGCGAACTGGTCGACGCCAAGAACCAGGGCGAGGCGATGGTCCATTCCGCCGAGAAGTCGGTCGCCGAACACGGCGACAAGGTCTCGGACGCCGACAAGGGCGCGATCACCGCTGCGGTCGCTTCGCTCAAGAGCGCGCTCGAGGGCGAGGACGTCGAGCACATCAAGGCCAAGACGAACGAACTCGCGCAGGCCTCCATGAAACTCGGCGAGGCCATGTACAAGGCCCAGCAGGCGAGCGCCGAAGGCGCGGGCGCCGGCGAGGCCGGAGCGGCGCCGAAGGACGACGTGATCGACGCCGAATTCAAGGACGTCGGCGGCGACAACAAGAAGTCGACCTGATAAGAGCCGGGGCGTCCCTCAGGAGGGGCGCCCCTTTCATACAGGACGGGTCGACATGAATTCAGTGACCGGCGTTGCGCGCGCTATTCTGGCTGTGGCCCTGCTTTGCGCGGGGCCCGTGATCGCCGCGCCCGAGACGAAGGGCGCGCCTGCGGAGGGATTGCGGCCGCCCGCCGATATTCTCGAGCCCTGCGACAAGCTGCCGAAAGCCGCGGTGACGCGCCTGCCGCCCGATCTTTCGCGATGGGCGACGGTCTATTGCACGAAGTTCGGCCAGATTTTCAACGCCAACGACACGCATTTCGGCGCATTCCCCGACAACGGCGCGCGCGCCACCTTCAGCGCCGGCACGATCGACGGCAAGTCGGGCGCGGACGCGGCCGGTTCCTACTTCACCTCGATCGCCTACGTCGATTTCACCCCGCAGGAACTGCAGGCGCTTGTGAAGATCGATCCGATCTCCGCGAAGATCGTGAACGGCAGGCCCTCGAAGAAACTCGATCTGGCGACGAACGGCGGCAAGGCGCTCACCTTTCTCGTGATCGATCCGTCCGCCGATCCGTTCTGGGTCTTCCCGCTGACCGACAAGGGCCTGGGATCGCCGGCCTTCTTCGTCGTCTCCAGCGCGGATCTCAAGCGGAAGCCCTGATGGCCAAACGCGACTATTACGAGGTTCTCGGCGTCCAGCGCACTGTGACGGAGGTCGAGCTCAAGACGGCCTTCCGCAAGCAGGCCATGCAGTTTCATCCTGACCGCAACCCCGGCGACAAGACGGCGGAGACGCGGTTCAAGGAGATCAACGAAGCCTATCAGGTCCTGTCCGACGGCCAGAAGCGCTCGGCCTACGATCGGTTCGGCCATGCGGCCTTCGAACAGGGCGGCGGCGCCGGCGGTTTCGGGATGGGCGAGGGATTCGCCTCCTCCATGGCCGACATTTTCGACGATCTGTTCGGCGATGTGATGGGGCGGCGCGGCGGCGGCCGTTCGGGCGGACGCGAGCGCGGATCGGACCTGCGCTACGATCTCGAGATCAAGCTCGAGGAGGCCTTTGTCGGCAAGACCGCGCAACTGAAGGTTCCGACCTCGGTCACCTGCGAGGCCTGTGCGGGCTCCGGCGCGAAAGCCGGATCGAAGCCCAAGGTCTGTCCGACCTGTCAAGGCCACGGCCGCGTGCGCGCGCAGCAAGGTTTTTTTGCGATCGAGCGGACCTGTCCGACCTGTCAGGGCCGCGGCGAGAAGATCGACGATCCGTGCCCGTCCTGCGCCGGCGCTGGCCGTGTGACGCGCGAACGCAATCTCTCGGTCAATATTCCTGCCGGCGTCGAGGACGGCACCCGCATCCGTCTCGCGGGCGAGGGCGAGGCGGGCGTGCGCGGCGGGCCGTCCGGCGATCTCTACATTTTCCTCTCGATCAAGCCGCACGGCGTATTCCACCGCGACGGCGCCGACCTCTATTGCCGCGTCCCGATTTCCATGGTGCAGGCGACGCTCGGCGGCGAGATCACGCTCGCGACCCTCGACGGCGCCGAAAGCCAGGTCAAAATTCCCGAGGGAACGCAGACCGGCCGCCAGTTCAAGATCCGCGGAAAAGGCATGCCCGTCCTGCGATCGCGCGACTTCGGCGATCTCTACGTGCAGGCAGTGGTCGAGACGCCGCAGAACCTCACGAAGCGCCAGCGCGAGCTTCTCGCGGAATTCGACCAGGAATCTTCGCACCGCACCCATCCGGAATCGACCGGATTTTTTGCGAAAATGAAGGAATTCCTCGATAATATCGGCGGCCAATGAACCTGGGCCGTATTGCGACGGTTTCTTGACGGGCCGGTCCGCTTGGGCGATTTTTCGATCCGGGCGCGACGCGTCGGCGGGGAGCGAACGAATTTGAACTCGAAACCAATGCGCACGCGCGACGCCCGCGTTGCGCCCGTCCGGGGCAAACTCGAGCAAAGGCTCGCCGACGAAGCGCGCTTCTTCGGCGCGTGGCTCGACTCGCCGAAGTCGATGGGCGCCGTTTCGCCGTCGGGACGCTTTCTCGCGCGGGCCATGGCGCGGTGCGTGGATCCTGCGTCCGACGGCCTGATCGTCGAACTGGGACCGGGCACCGGCCCTGTCACCGAGGCGCTCGCCGCCCGCGGCGTGGCCCCCGAGCGGCTCGTGCTGGTCGAATATGACGGCGCATTCTGCAAATTGCTCGAGCGGCGCTTTCCGCAGGCCCAGGTCATTCGCGGCGACGCCTATCGTCTGCGCGACACCCTGAGCGCGTTCGGCGGCCGCAAGATTTCCGCCGTCGTCTCCAGCCTGCCGCTCCTCACGCGGCCGGACGCCGACCGCATCGCCCTGCTGGACGACGCCTTCGCGCTCATGGGTCCGGAAGGCGCGTTCATCCAGTTCACCTACGGGCTGGTTTCGCCGATGCCGCTGAAGTTCAACCTGCGCGCGACGCAGGCCTATCGCGGCGCCGTCTCCAATCCTGTCTGGCTGAACCTGCCGCCCGCGCGCGTCTGGCGTTACACCCGCGCCGACGCCACGGCGACGCAGGTCATCGCCCATCTGCGGCCGCGTCACGACAAGCCCGCGCCGTTCGAAGCCTTTCGCCGCAAACAGGTCGAGCCCGCGCTGGCGCTGCTGCGCAAGATAGCCGACGGGCCGCGCGACGGGCGTCGCTGAGGCGCTTGCTCCGACCGGGCGAATTTGCGATGGCCTGCCGTGAGGCGCTGCCGGAGCAATAAATGACCGAGACAATCTCCCCCCGCGACCGGCTGATCGTCGCGCTCGACCTGCCGGGCGCCGCCGAGGCGCGTGAAATGATTGCGGCGCTGGGGGACAGCGCTTCCTTCTACAAGATCGGCATGGAGCTCGCCTATTCGGGCGCGGGCCTCGACATCGCCCGCGAACTGGCCGCAAGCGGCAAGAAGGTGTTCATCGACCTCAAGCTGCACGATATTCCGAACACCGTCGAACGCGCGACGCGTCAGCTCGCGACCCTCGGCGCGACCTTCGCCACCGTGCACGCCTATCCGCAGACCATGGCCGCGGCGAAGAGGGGCGCGACTGGATCGGGCCTGAAGCTGCTCGCCGTGACCGTGATGACCTCCTACGACGATTCCGATCTCACGGCGGCGGGCTACGCCTTCAACGTGCGCGACCTCATCGCGCGCCGCGCGCGTCAGGCGCAGGCGGCGGGCATAGACGGCCTCGTCATGTCGCCGGAGGAAGCGGAGGCGATGCGCGCGAGCCTCGGGCCGGACATGATCATCGTGACCCCGGGCGTGCGGCCGGCCGGCGCGGACGCCGGCGACCAGAAGCGCGTGATGACGCCGACGCTCGCTATCGCAGCCGGCGCCGATTATCTGGTGGTCGGGCGCCCGGTGACCGAGGCGCGCGACCCCAAGGCCGCGGCCGAATCGATCGTCGGTGAAATCGAGAGCGGCCTGGCGATCCGCCACAAGACGAACAGGGTCGCCTGAAACGCAAAACGCCGGGCGTACATCCGGCCCGGCGCGCAATCCGCTCTCAACGCATACGCAACGAGCGGACCTGCTGAACATAGCGCGCGAAGATGACCAAATGGTGAAGGAGGCGGAATTGGCCAAAGGATATTGGATCGCCCATGTCGACGTATCGGATCCCGAGGCCTACAAGGCCTATGTCGCGGCCAATGCGATCGCCTTCTCGAAATATGGCGGCAGATTCCTCGTACGGGGCGGCAAGAACGAGGCGCTTGAAGGCAAATTGCGCGCCCGCCATGTTGTCATCGAATTCGAATCCTACGAGAACGCGCTCGCATGTTATCGTTCTCCGGAATATGCGGCTGCGCTGAAGCTGCGCCAGCCTGTATCGACCGGCGATTTCGTTGTCATTGAAGGTTACGATGGCCCTCAGCCCGGTTGATTTGATTCGTCCGAAGCCGCTTCTGATCTCGTTGTTCCTGTGCCTGGCCGCCGGCGGCGCCTTCGCCGCGCCGGGCTCGATCGGCGATTGCGACGCGATCAAGGACGCCGACGCCTACAACCGGTGCCTTGCGTCCTTCGGACCGGCCGCGCATATCGGGCCTGCTGTCGGCGAAACGCCGGCGACGAGCGGGCAGCGCGCCGAGACGCCCGCAAATGCGGACCGCATGATGACGCGCGGCCATGGCGGCGGCAGGCGCTGGAGCCGTCGCGCGCATTCGCGCGGATACATCCATGCGCGCCGGCGCGGCCGCGTCACAGCCACATTCGACGTCCGCAGCCGATAGACGCTCCGGCGGTCGCCGCGGTTGTCTCGATCAAGGGCATTTGGCCTCTTCGATCAGGGCGCGAAAATCGCCGATCGAGCCTTGCATCTGGCTGATGTTGTCGGCGCGCGCTTCATCCGACGTGCAGCGCGCGAATATGTCGCTCGCATTTTTCATGACGTCGATCTGGCGGCGCCAGGCCGTGCAGCGCGCATCGCCAGTGTCGTTGCGCTGCAAATCGCGCATGGCGTCGGCGAAAGTGCGGTCGACCGAGGCCAGGTCGCGCGCACATTGCGATTCGACCTTGGGCGGCGTCCTGGGCCGCCCGGCAGGAGCGGTCGCGTGAGCGGCGCCAGCCGCAAGCGCAACGGATACGCACACAGGAAGAAACGCACGCCGCATCGCCTGCCCCAAAAACGTCAGCCGCGGCTCATCGATAGCACGCGCGCACGACGCGCGTAGGCGCCATAACGCACATTGCGACGCCGCTGTCGCGGCGTCGATGCAGGCAGGCCCGCGCGCCGGGCGTAGCCTCAGCCGAGGTTCAGATCCTTGAAGAAGTCGTTGCCCTTGTCGTCGACCACGATGAAGGCGGGGAAATTCTCGACCTCGATCCTCCAGATCGCCTCCATGCCGAGCTCCGGATATTCGAGGACCTCGACCTTCCTGATGCAATCCTGCGCGAGCCGGGCGGCCGGGCCGCCGATCGAGCCGAGATAGAATCCGCCGTGCGCGCCGCAGGCCTTGCGCACTTCGGCCGAGCGGTTGCCCTTGGCGAGCATCACCATCGAGCCGCCTGCGGCCTGGAACTGATCGACGTAGGAATCCATGCGGCCGGCCGTCGTCGGCCCGAAGGATCCGGAGGCATAGCCCTGCGGCGTCTTGGCGGGGCCGGCGTAATAGACCGGATGGTTCTTGAAATAATCCGGCATCGGCTCGCCGCGTTCCAGCCGCTCGCGGATTTTCGCATGCGCAAGGTCGCGCGCGACGATCATCGGGCCCGTCAGCGACAGCCGCGTCCGGATCGGATATTTCGTGAGGGTCGCGAGAATTTCCTTCATCGGCCGCGTGAGATCGATCTTCACGACGTCGCCGCCGAGCGCGGCCTCGTCGACATGCGGCATGAAGCGCGCGGGATCGTGTTCGAGCTCTTCGAGGAACACGCCCTTCTTCGTGATTTTGCCCTTGGCCTGGCGGTCGGCCGAGCAGGATACGCCGATGCCGATCGGCAGCGATGCGCCATGGCGCGGCAAGCGGATCACGCGCACGTCATGGCAGAAATATTTTCCGCCGAATTGCGCGCCGACGCCGAGCGCCTGCGTGAGCTTGTGAATCTCCTCTTCCATCGCCAGATTGCGGAAGGCGTGGCCGTCGTCGCCGCCCTTGGTCGGCAATTCGTCGAGGTAGCGCGTGGAGGCGAGCTTGACCGTCTTGAGATTGAGTTCGGCCGACGTGCCGCCGATGACGATCGCAAGATGATAGGGCGGGCAGGCCGCCGTGCCGAGCGTGAGGATCTTCTCCTTCAGGAAATTCACGAGCCGGTCGTGCGTCAGCAGCGAGGGCGTCGCCTGGTACAGGAAAGTCTTGTTGGCCGAGCCGCCGCCCTTCGCCATGAACAGGAACTTGTAGGCGTCCTCGCCCTCCGCGTAGATGTCGATCTGCGCGGGCAGATTGTTCTTCGTGTTCTTTTCTTCGAACATCGAGAGCGGGGCGAGCTGCGAATAGCGCAGGTTCTTCTTTTCGTACGCATCGCGCACGCCCTCGGCGAGCGCGCTTTCGTCCGCGCCGTCGGTGAAGACGAACCGACCCTTCTTGCCCATCACGATCGCCGTGCCGGTGTCCTGGCACATCGGCAGCACGCCGCCGGCGGAGATGTTGGCGTTTTTCAGGAGATCGTAGGCGACGAACTTGTCGTTGGACGTCGCTTCGGGATCGTCGAGGATCCTGGCGAGCTGCGCGAGGTGGCCGGGGCGCAGCAGATGGTTGATGTCGATCATCGCCGCTTCCGCGAGCCTGCGGATCGCCTCGCGCTCGACGACGAGAAATTCCTTGTCGCCCATCTTCTCCGTTCGCACGCCCTCGGTCGTGACGAGGCGATAGGGCGTCGGGTCTTCGCCGAGCGGGAAGAGAGGGGCATAGCTGTAGGTCATCGGTTTCGCCTGATCCCTGAGGAATTCCGGCGGCTTTCTAGGCCCGCATGGCGCGGAAGGGAAGGCCTTGGGTTGCGTCGCAATTGCGAGCGGAGCTTGTGGTGTCGCTTTTCTCCCCGCTCGCGGGGAGAAGATGTCCGAAGGACAACACGAAGTCGGCTGTTGCCGACTTCGGTCGGGAGATGAGGGCCTCGTCGGCATGAGACCATCTCACCTCGCCGACCGGCCGCTCGCCCCGCAAGCGGAGAGAGGGGGTGGCGCCGAACGGCGATCACGGATGCAGCACGATCCGCCCGATCGCCTTGCGTTCGGCGATGTCGAGCAGCGCCCGGGCGGCGTCTTCCAGCCGATAGGCCTTGCTCACGTGCGGGCGCACGATCTGCGTCAATTTCTCGATGAACGGCGCCTCCTCGACCCGCACGGCCGGGAAATGCCGGGCGTATTCGCCGGCCCGCACCCCGATCAGGCTCGCGCATTTGATGAGCAGCCGGTTCGCCGGATAGGAGGGAATGTCCGCGGCGAAGCCGATGAGGAGGATTCGCCCGCCGAACGTGAGCGCGCGCAACGCGATCTCGGAGGAAAGGCCGACGGGATCGTAGATGCAGTCGACCCCGCGCCCGCCCGTGATCTCCTTTGTCGCTTCGTCGATGCGACGCTCCGACGTGTTGATCGTATGCGACGCGCCGGCGTTTACGGTCGCCGCGCATTTTTCCGCCGAGGAGCAGGCCGCGATCACCTCGGCGCCGAGATATTTGCCGATCGCGACCGCCGCCATGCCGACGCCGCCGGCTGCGCCCGTCACGAGCAGCCGCTCGCCTTTTTGCAATTGCCCCCGCGTGAAAAGCGCATGATAGGCGGTGAGCACGCCGACCGTGTAGGTCGCGGCCTCGTCGAAACTGTAGCCCTCGGGGACCGGCGCGAGTTCGTTCGGGGTGGCGACCGCCTGTTCGGCGAAGCCGCCGGTCTTGCGCCGATAGATCACGCGGTCGCCGACCTTCACGCGGGCGCCGGGCGCGGCCTCGATCACTTCGCCTGCGGACTCGAACCCCGGAACGAAGGGCAGGTCCGGCTTGAACTGATATTTTCCGGCGACCATCAGCAGGTCCGGGAAATTCACGCCGCACGCATGCAGGTTCACACGCGCCTGAGTTTCGGCGAGCGGCGGCGCGTCGAGTTCCTCGACGCGAAGAACGTCGGGGTTCCCGAGTTCGCGGCAGACGACGGCGCGGTATTTCATTTGCAGCGCTTTCCGGCAAACGAGGCTGGCGTCCCCGCGCGATACGAAGTCGGCTGTTGCCGACTTCGATCAGAAGCGGGGACCCAGCTCCCGAACTTCGCAGGACGAGGGAACTGGATTCCCGCTTTCGCGGGAATGACATGTCCCCTGACCCGAGAACTAACCCTCCACCACGATCACATCCGCGTCGGGCTTCGCCGCGTAGAGCCGCTCCACCAGCGCGTTGCGGCGCTCGAGCGCGGCGCGCTGGTTGATGTAGCCCTTGTCGGT
>JAGWTW010000043.1 GCA_028868735.1 Hyphomicrobiales bacterium
AGATCGAAATCGAGGATCGCGATCTGCAGCGTGAAGCTCGACAATTTCGCGTCGTCGGCCGAGATCACGCCCAGGAAATCCTCGCCGCTGTTCAGTTCGACCGAATCCACCTTCTTCCCGCG
Organism: Hyphomicrobiales bacterium; assembly: GCA_028868735.1. Lineage (GTDB taxonomy): Bacteria > Pseudomonadota > Alphaproteobacteria > Rhizobiales > Beijerinckiaceae > JAJXWB01. Next base: position 123 of record JAGWTW010000043.1, read on the forward strand.
CGCGACGATCTTGAGCTTTTCGTTCTCGAACAGCTTTCGCAGATATTCCTGCAGGACTTCGCGCCCGACGGGGATTTTCATCGCGAAGGCGAAGGAACGGTCGCCGTCCTCGTCGTCCACCGTGATCGTGGCGATCCGGCGCTCGCCGAGCTGCACGCCGGCCGCATTGTCGGGGTCCTTCTGGTCCGGCGTCACGCGAATCGCGTCATTGCCGAAAGACCGGCGCAGAAAGGCCTGAAGCTTCGCGATTTCGCCCTTTTGCACCCTCGTCTCCTTCATGGACCCGTTGCTGCGGCAGGGGTTGCCACGAAGCGGCCGGAGCATCAAGCGCCCGGCTCAGATTTCCGGACTTTTCTCCGCGAATATCTGATCCATGGTGCGGCCCGGCTCGGCGCAGCCGGCCGTCCCGACGACGCGCGCGGGAACGCCGGCCACCGTGGTGTTGTGCGGGACGTCGGCGAGGACGACGGAGCCCGCCGCCACGCGCGCGCAATGGCCGACCTCGATATTTCCGAGCACCTTGGCGCCGGCGGCCAGGAGCACGCCGTTCCGGATCTTCGGATGACGGTCGCCGACTTCCTTGCCGGTGCCGCCGAGCGTCACGCCGTGCAGGATCGAGACGTCGTCGCCGACCTCGGCCGTCTCGCCCACGACGAGACCCGTCGCGTGATCGACGAATATGCCCTTTCCGAATTTCGCGGCCGGGTTGATGTCGACGCCGAACACGGCCGACGACCGGCTTTGCAGGTACATCGCGAAGTCGCGGCGGCCCTGTTTGTAGAGGGCGTGCGCCAGACGATGCGTCTGGATCGCGTGGAACCCTTTGAAATAAAGCAGCGGCTCGATCAGCCGCTTGCATGCGGGATCGCGGTCGAACACGGCGAGGATGTCGGCGCGGAACGCCTCGACGATGGAAGGATCGGCCGCGATGACGCCCGTATAGGCGTGCGCGATGGAATCGGCGCCGAGGTCGGCGTGATCGAGCCGGGCGGCGACCCTGTGAATGATCGCGCGTTCCAGCGAATCGTGGTGCAACACGTTCGCGAACAGAAAGCCGGCGAGGTCCGGTTCGACGCGCACGGCGTCCTGTGCGTCCGAGCGAATGCGCGCAAACAGCGCGTCCTTGCCCGAAATGTCGACGATATTGGCCGTCGTGTGGCCGTGGCCGGCTGCCGCCATTGGTCTCAACTCCTGCCCGCGCCGCCTGGGTCGGCGGTCTGGACGCCCCCACTATAGCACGAGGCGGGCCGTAACGCGCGCCCCGTCCAGATGATGCGCGGCCAGGGTTAAATCAAGGGCGCCTCACGCCGAGGCGTCGCCGCCGAACCGCGAGAACAGGCTCGCCTCGAAGGACGTCAGCGCATTGGACGGGGCCGCGGCGCCGGCCGTCGCGCCCGATGCGGCGCCGGCCGAACCGGTCGAAGACGCCGATTGCGCGCTCGCGCCGTCGTTGTCGCCGTCCGCGTCGACGTGATGATGGTGGTGGCGTCCGTGTCCGCCGACCTGCGGCGCGCCTGAGGTCGATGGCGAGCCCGCCCCGCCCTGCGCGCCCGCTATGTCGTTCGACAGAGATTGCGCGGCGTTGAGCGCCGCCGAGGCATTGCCGGACTGCGCCGCCGACAGCAGCGACTGGAGATCGGCGGCGAATCCGCCGCCCGTCGCCGCGATCGTGGACGCCGACGGAGACTGGAGCGCCCGCGACGCCAGCGGGGCGACCGAGAGCGCCTGTTGCGCGCCGGACATGCCGCCGGATTGAACGGCCTGCTCCATGGCGCTGGTCGCGTCGCGGCGCTGCTTGAAGAGATCGTGGGCGAGCGGATTGGGTCCGATCGAGGAAACGGACATGAACATGCTCCGGATGCGGGACGGGAGGAAACGCTACATCGCGACCCTGCCGCGCCGCGCCTTGCCCGGAACTTGCGCCCAGCCGGTTTTTATTGTCCGAATTAAGTTATAAGCAATAAAATGATGTATCTTTAAGTCGTGAATAAAGTAATTCTTACGTAACGTAAAGTAATAACAGGATCCCTTCGAGGCCGCGCATGACCACGCTCTCGTCCTATCTCGCCATCGCGAACAATCTGGCGAAATGGCAGTCGATCACGTCCCGATCGCCGGCGGTGACGACGGCGACGAATTATTTCGAGGCGAACATCGGATCGGTGAAGTCGGCCTCCGACCTCACCAAAAACACGCGCCTGTTCGACTACGCGATGACCGCCTTCGGCCTCGGCGACCGTCTCGACTCCAAGGGGCTGATGACGCAAGTCCTCAAGCAGGGCGTCACATCTTCCACCGCGCTCGCCAAGACCCTCGCCAATTCGAACATTCTCGCCTTCGCGAAAGCCTTCGATTTCGCCGATAACGGGTCGTCGACGACGTCCTCGTCGTCGCTCGTGCGGAGCGTCGTCGCGAAATATACGGAGAACGCGCTCGAGACCGATCAGGGTCGGCAAAATCCCGGCGTGCAGCTCGCGCTCTATTTCCAGAATCATGCGCCCGCGATCACGGACGGCTACGGAATCCTCGCTGACAAGAACCTGCTGACCGTCGTGCAGACCGCGCTCGGCGTTTCGCCGATGACCGGCCTCGAGCCGATCGACCAGCAGGCGTCCATGCTGGCCTCGAAGATCAAATTCTCCGATTTCCGGGATCCGACGAAGCTGCAGGCGTTCATCTCGCGTTTCGCCGCCATGTACGACTACAACAACGGATCGGCGAGCGGTTCGACTTCGACCTATTCGAACGCCATCCTGCTCGGCGCCTCTCAAGCGGCGGGCGTCGGCACGAACATGACGCTGTTGCAGAGCCTTCAGGGATTCAGCCCGGCGTGATCGGGCGGCGACGCCGCGCCGCCCGTTACCGGCGCGTGCGCAGAAAATCGAGGACCGCTTCGCGATAAACCTTGTCGCCGACGGATCTGTTGTGATCGCGGTTCGGGATGTCGACGACGCGCGCATCGGGAAACAATGCGCCGAGCGCGTGCGGATCGCCCGCGACGTCGTCTTTCGTACCGACGCAGATCAGCGTCGGCGTCGCGATGCGCGCGACTTCCTCCACGCTCAGAACCTGTCGCGACCCCCTGATGCAGGCCGCCAGCGCCTTGCGATCGCTCTTGGTCGCGTCCGCGAACGCGCGAAACACCTTCTGCTGATGATCGGTGAGGAGATCGGGCCTGTCCGTCTCCATCGCGTCGGCGATGCCGACCGGCAGTCCGGCGCCGTCGACGAGATGAAGTCCGAGCCCGCCGATGACGAGCGAACGGACGCGGCCCGGATGTTTCAGCGCGACGAACGCGCTGATGCGCGCGCCCATGGAATAGCCCATGAGGTCTGCGCGTTCGATGTTCAGATGATCGAGCAGGCGCAGCGCGTCGTCGGCCATCGCCTGCGTGCGATAATCGTCCGGCTCGTAGAATTTCTCGGAGCGTCCGTGGCCGCGATTGTCGAGCGCGATCGTCCGCCGGCCGTCGGCGGTCAGGGTCTTGACCCAGAGCGGAAACACCCAGTTGACGGCGTGCGAGGAGGCGAAGCCGTGAACGAGCAGGATGGGCTCGTCCCGATTGGCGCCCGTCGGACTTTCGTCGATATAGGCGAGGCGCGCTGCGCCGGATTGAAAGAAATGCATGCCGTTCGAGTCTGGTCCTGCTGGCCGGCGGCGGGTCTAGCATGATCTGGCGCAATGCAATATCAAGGCGCCGTCGGCTATGCAGCCCCAAGGAAGCGCGGGCGACGCCGGCGACCTGCGAGGACGAAACCCAGATGGCCGACGACGTCACGCCGCATTTCCACAATCAGCCCGGTTTGCAGAAGGTGAGAATCGGCGCGAAAAAATTCATGTGCATCGGCGCGCTGCCGCCGTTCGACCATCCGCACATCTTCATCGACATGGGCGGCGCGGGCGAGATCGTCTGCCCCTATTGTTCGACCCTTTACGTCTATGACGGCGCGTTGCACGGCCATTCGGATCCCGCCGAATGCGAATATCGTCCCGCAGCCTGAAATCCGCCTGACCCATGTCCGACCGCCCCATCATCATTGCAGGCGCAGGGGTCGGCGGGCTCGCCGCGGCGCTGGCGCTGTCCGACGCCGGCCGGTACGTCGTCGTGCTGGAGCGCGCGCCCGCGCTCGCTGAATTCGGGGCCGGCCTCCAGCTCGGCCCGAACGCGACGCGCCGCCTCGCCCGCTGGGGCGCGCTCGACCGGTTGCGGGAGACGGCGACCGCGCCCGAGGCCGTGGACATCCGTTCCTCGCGCGACGCGTCGGTCATCGCGACGGCGCCCGTGGGCGAATCCGAGAAACGCTGGGGGGCCCCCTATTTCGTCTCCCATCGCGCCGATCTCCTGTCCGCGCTCGTCGAAACCGCCACGGCCAGGCCGAACATAGAAATTCGCCTCGGCTGCGGCCTCGACGGCTGGCAGGCGAGCGCCGATAGCGTGACCGTCCATGTCGAGGGCCGGCCGGATATTCAGGGCGCGGCTTTGATCGGCGCGGATGGTCTGCGCTCGCGGGTGCGCGACGGTCTCGGGCTCGCAACGCCGGACGGTCCGCGCTATTCGGGCCGCACGTCCTGGCGATCGCTGCTTCCGGCGTCGTCCGTCCCTGCCGATCTCCTGCGGCCGCGCACGTCGCTGTGGCTCGGCGCCGGCGCCCATCTCGTTCTCTATCCGCTGCGCGGCGCGAGCGTCCTGAATGCGGTCGCCATCGTGCAGGACGACTGGGGCGACCTCAACGCGCCGGACTTCTGGTCCGCGAACGGCGACGCGGCTTTTCTCGCCTCGCGTTTCCAGGGCTGGGCGCGCGAGGCGCGCGACGTCATCGAGACGGCCCCGGGCTGGCGGCGCTGGCCGCTCTACGAGCGCAAAGCCGTCCCCACCTGGAGCCGCGGCCGCGTGACGGTTCTCGGCGACGCCGCCCACGCCATGGCGCCGTTCCTCGCCCAGGGCGCGGCGCAGGCGATCGAGGACGCCGATGCGCTCGGACGCGCGGTCGCAGCCCATCCCGCCGATGAGGCGGCCGCGCTCGACGCCTACCAGCGCGAACGCGTGCAGCGCGCCAACAAGGTGCAACGCGCCTCCCGCATTCAAGGGCTCGTGTACCACCTGTCGGGGCCGGCAGGCCTCGCCCGGGACATGACGATGCGCGCGATCGGTCCCGCCGGAATGGCGAAGGCGAGCGACTGGATCTACCGCGTCTGACGCGTCGTGCGCGCGAATTTCGCAAGCGCTGCAATCAGATAAGCAAGCTCTGCACGGTGAGCGACGCCGGAGGCGCGATCAGAATTCGTCCGAAAGACATGCAGCAAAACCACAGACCGCGAATAACTTAATCATCTCATCGGTAACTGTTTGACAACCATACCACGGCCTAACAGAGTCGCGACAAGTCGATTGGGGGCAAGACATCTGGTGCAGAGCGACAATGCTTCACGAAAACTGGCCGAAGTTGACCGGGAGCTTATCGAGCAGCGTATTCACGCTCTCGCCGAAATGCGGGCGCGCGGCGATATGGCAGGAATGCTGGAATTCGCGGCGCCCGACATCGTGTTCAAGGGCGGCACCTGGCTCAGCTATCCGCTGAATGCGCGCTTCGAAGGGCGCGAAGCCTGCAAGGCCCTGAGCCATGCCGTGCTCGTCGCCTACGAAAATCTCGGCTCCACCATCAACAAGCTCTTGATCGACGGCGACCGCGTCGCTCTTCACCGCACCGCCCGCATCCGCAATCGCGGCACCGGCAAGACGGTGTCGGTCGAAATCTGCAATTTCCTGCGATTTCGCGACGGGCTCGTCGTGGAATTCTCCGAATATCCGGATACGGCCGCCGTCGCGAGGCTCGACGAGCAATAGACCGCGCCTGCGCCGGACTGGTGCGGACGACGGGGATCGAACCCGTATGGATTGCTCCGAGGGATTTTAAGTCCCTTGCGTCTACCAGTTTCGCCACGTCCGCGCGCGCCCCTTCTAACCGGACTTGGACGCGTGCGCGAGCTATCCTCCGCCGCGCGCGATCGGCGGCGCGAAAGCGAGTTGCAAGTCCCAGGGAAAATTGATCCAGGTGTCCTGCGAAACCTCGGTGATGAACGTGTCGACCAGAGGCCGGCCCGCGGGTTTGGCGTAGACCGTCGCCAGATGCGCCTTCGGCAGGATTTCGCGGATGAGGCGCGCCGTCGCGCCGGTGTCGACGAGATCGTCCACGACGAGCACGCCCTCCCCTCCCCGCGCGAGCAGACCGGGCGCGACCGGCTTCAGCACTTTCAGGCCGCCCTGCGCCTGCTCCGGCCCGTCGCCGCCGCCGCCGTAGCTCGCGACAGCGAGCGTTTCGATCGTCCGCAAGCCGAGTTCGCGCGATATGATCGCCGCCGGAACCAGGCCGCCGCGCGTCACGGCGACCATGCCTGAAAACGACAGGCTCGACAGCCGCCAGGCGAGCGCGCGCGCATCGCGATGGAACTGGTCCCACGAGACCGGAAACATTTTTTCTGCCGAAGCAATCACGTCTCGAAATCCGTCATTCCCGAGCAAGCTGGAATCCAGTTCCCGCGCTTCCTGCGTTTGCGCCTCGTGTCCCGGCCGCACGCTCACACGCGCGTCGGGAACGACATATTCATCTCTTCGCCGCCGCGCGTTCGGCCGTCAGCCGTTCGATCAGCGCGCGCACGTCGGCGAGCGCCTTTTCGAGCGTGTCGGGATTTTTCGACCGCACGACGATCTGGTTCTGGAACTTGCCGCTTGCAAAGGACGGATAGGAGCCGATCGAAGCGTCCGGATATTTCTCCGCGATCTTGCCGAGGTCTGCGGCGTAGGCGCCTTCCGGCGTCGAGTCGGCCTGCACCGTCTCCATGAGCATTTTGACGCCCGTTTTCAGCCGGCTCGTCACATTGTCGAGCATCGCCTGCATGATCGAGGGCACGCCGGCCATGACGACGACATTGCCGATCATGAATCCCGGCGCCGTCGAGACGCGGTTTTCGACCAGTTCGGCGCCGTGCGGAATGCGCGCCATCCGGCGCCGCGCCTCGTTCAGATCCTCCGGCTTGATCCGCGTCAGCAACAGCTCGATCGCGCGGGGATGTTCGGAAATGCCGACGCCGAAGGCCTTGGCGATGCTGTCGGCCGTGATGTCGTCGTGCGTCGGACCAATGCCGCCCGTCGTGAATACATAGGTATAGCGCTTGCGCAGCGCGTTCACCGCCTCGACGATCTCCGCCTCGACATCGGGCACGATCCGCACCTCCCGCAGATCGACGCCGATCTGCATGAGATAATCTGCGATATATCCGATGTTCTTGTCCTTGGTGCGGCCGGACAGGATTTCGTCCCCGATGACGAGGACCGCCGCCGATACCTGATCGTTTCCGCTCATTGCTGCTCTCTCGTGACGTTCAGTTCGTAGATGATGTTCTGCCGCGTGCGCAACGCTTCCCGATAGCCCTGGGCGATGATGAAGGCGCGCAGGTCCATCGACCAGCGGCTCGGCATGTGCTCGATGATCAGCGATTTCGGCCAGACGGCGCGCGGAGCGGTCCGGAAGAACGGCTCGAGAATGAGATCTTCCGCGCCTTCGCAATCGAGCTTCATCGCGTCGATGCGTTCGAGCTTTTCCGCCGCGACGATGTCGGCGAGCCTGCGCGCGCGCACGACGAGCCGCCCGCCGTCGCGCGAGGGGACGATTCGGATCGAACTCTCGCCGCGATTGCCCGAATTGACGAACATCGTCACCTCGCCCTCGCTGTCGGCGACCGCGCAATCGAGCGTTTTGATCGTGGCGAACTGGTTCTGCCGGATGTTGTAGACGAGCCGCTCGTGAATATCGGGCTGCGGCTCGATCGCGACGATGCGGGCGCGCGCGCCTGCCCGCGCGGCGACGAAAAGGCTGTAGCCCCCGACATTGGCGCCGATATCGACGAAGGCGAAATCCGGACTGATGCGCGCGCTGAGATAATCGAGCTCCAGCGGATCGAAATATTGCGGCGTGAACAACATGCGCTTTTCTGCGACATTGTTGGATGGGTAGAGCCGCATGCGCGCGCCCAGCGATTCGACGTCGGCCGGACGCCCGCGCAGCGCCCTGACGCCGAGGCCGCGCAGAAGGAAGGCGAGCCGCTTGCCGGCCCAGCTTTCGGACGCCCCGCGCGTCGCCGCGATCAAGCGCCCGAGCGCCAGCCCCGGCGCATGCGCGCCGAAGGCGGACAGATCGTTGGCGAGGCCTTGGGGCATGGGGCGAGGATAACGTGATCCGGCGGGGCGCTCCAGCTTCGGACCGCCGGCGGAAGCCTTTGCGCCAATCCCGGTTTCGCCTAAATAGGGTCGCAAACCAGCGCCGGAGCCAGCGCCCTCAATGATCTTCGTCGAAGCCTCGCTTTCGCCCGGCCGCAAGACCGGGCAGATCAAACTCCACAAGGCGGCCGATTTCGAGGGCATGCGCAAGGCCGGCCGTCTGACAGCGGAAGCGCTCGACATGCTCGTCGCGGAAGTCAGGCCGGGCGTGACGAGCCAGCATCTCGACGATCTCGTGTTCCGTTTCGCGATGGATCACGGCGCCTATCCGGCCCCCCTCGACTATCGCGGCTATCGCAAGTCGATCTGCACATCGGTCAACCATGTCGTCTGCCACGGCATCCCCGACGACAAGCCCTTGCGCGAAGGCGACATCGTCAACATCGACGTGACGCTGATCGTCGACGGCTGGCATGGGGATTCGAGCCGCATGTATGCGGTGGGCGAAATCCCGCGCCGGGCCGAGCGCCTGATCGACGTGACGTACGAATCCCTGTTGCGCGGCATCGCGGCCACGAAGCCGGGCGCGCGCACCGGCGACATCGGCGCGGCGATCCAGGAATACGCCGAAGCCGAGCGCTGCTCGGTCGTGCGTGATTTCTGCGGGCATGGCCTCGGCAGGCTGTTCCACGACGAGCCGAACATCCTGCACTACGGCCGTCGCGGCGAAGGCGTCGAACTGAAGCCGGGCATGTTCTTCACCATCGAACCGATGATCAATCTCGGCCGCCCGCACGTGAAGATCCTGTCCGACGGCTGGACGGCGGTGACGCGCGACCGGTCGCTGTCGGCCCAGTTCGAACACACCGTCGGCGTCACGGACGCCGGCGTCGAGATTTTCACCCTCTCCCCGCGCGGGCTCGATCATCCGCCCATCCGGTCGGCCTGAGCCGGCGATGGCGGGGGACGAGGACGAGAAACATTATCTGGGGCACCGCCAGCGCCTGCGCGACCGGTTCATGGAGGCCGGCGACGATGCCCTCGCCGACTACGAACTGCTCGAGCTCATCCTGTTCCGCGCGATCCCGCGCCGCGACGTCAAGCCGCTCGCCAAGGCGCTGGTCAAGAAATTCGGCTCGCTCGCCGAGACCATAGGCGCCAGGCCCGAGCGGCTGCGCGAGGTCGAGGGCCTCAGCGAAAACGCCATCGTCGACTTCAAGGTCGTCCATGCCGCCAGCCGGCGCCTGGGCCGGCAATCGCTCCAGAACCGGCCGGTCATGTCCTCCTTCAAGGACGTGATCGACTATTGCCGCTCCGCGATGGCCTATTCCGACCGCGAGGAATTCCGGGTTCTGTTCCTCGACAAGCGCAACGTCATTCTCGCTGACGAGGTGCTCTCGACCGGCACGATCGATCATACGCCCGTCTATCCACGCGAGATCGTCAAGCGCGCGCTGGAGTTGAGCTCGACCGCGCTCATTCTCGCCCACAACCACCCCTCTGGCGATCCGACCCCCTCCAAAGCCGACATCCGCATGACCGAGGACATCGTCGCCGCCGCGCAGATGATGGGCATCGTCGTGCACGACCACCTGATCATCGGCCGCCACGGGCACGCGAGCTTCAAGGGGCTGCGGCTCATTTAGCGGCCGACGGCGCTCCAAAAAAACGCAAGCCAACCAGTCATTAACGATCCCTCGGTAAGGTCCGGGCGGGGTAATTTGCCGGACGGCGCATGGATTTCCGTTTCCTCAGGTCGACCGCGTCGGGACGCGAGGAACGGACGCTGTTTCCGGTGGCGATCGTTACTTGCCTCGTGCTCGTCGGCGCCCTGCTGAGCGTCTATGTCGCGCGTAATTCGGCTAACAGCCGGGAAGCGCAGGCGGAATCCGCAGCGGTCGAGGCCGCGATCGACGACGCGAAATCCGCGCTCGGCGCCTCCGCCGAGGCGCTTGCGGCCGACCTCTCGGTCGCCGCGGCCAGCGCCCATTTGCCGCAGCCGCTCGCGAGCGCGTCAGGCGCCGCCTGGCTCGTCGATCTCTCGAGCGATTCGATCAAGACCCCGGTCGGCGCGCCGGCCGCCCTCTTTACCGCGCTGAAGCCGGCCGCGCAGGACATCGCCGGCGCCGACGCCCTGCGAGGCCCGCTGACCGGCGCCCAGACCTCGGCCTGGGCGGCTGCGCGAACGTTGACGGCGGTCGGGGACGGCAAGGCCTGGCTGGTCGCCATCGTGCCGACCGCCTCAACGCGCGCGCCGCGCGCAGCGGTGGTGACGGCGCGGCCGGTCGACGAACTGCTACTCGCCGAGCTCGCGCGCGCCGCGAGAACCGAACGCATCGACTTTGCGCCTGTGGCCGTCGGCGGCGGTCAGGGCGACGTTGCGCTGCGCGGCGCCGATGGCCAGACGCTCGATCTCGTCTGGCGGCTCGCGCGGCCCGGCGACGCCATCGTCGACAACAACGCATTTTTCCTGCTCGCCTTCGCGGCGTTGTTTGCCGCGCTCGTCGTCTTCCATTCCAAGCGCGTAACCGAAGAGGCTTTCGCCGGCGAAGAAAGAGCCAGGGCGCAGGCGGGCCAGGACCCGATGACCGGCCTGCCGAACCGAATCCTCTTCATGAAACTGCTCGAAGCCGAAATTCATCGCGTCAAGCGCACGGCGAGCGAGCGCGGCGCGGCGGTGCTTCTGTTCGACGTCGATCGGCTCGGCGCCGTCAACGCAACCTCGGGCGAGGCCTTCGGCGATCGCCTCGTGGTCGAACTCAGCCGCCGCATCGGCGGACTGCTGCGCGCGTCCGGGCGTCTCGCGCGGCTCGATGGCGACGAATTCGCCGTCCTCCAGACCGACATCACCGGCCCTCGCGACGTGGAAAAGCTGGCGCGGCGCATCGTGGAATCGCTTGCCGAACCGATCGATATCGACGGAAACAAGACTTACGTCAGCGTTTCGATCGGCATCGCCCTCTGCCCGCTCGATTCATCGGACGCCGAAAGCTTGCTGCAGCACGCGAGCCTCGCGCTCTACCGCGCCAAGAACGAAGGCCGCAACGGCTACGCCTTCTTCGAGGCGCGGATCGGCGACAAGCTGAAATTGCAGAAGGCCGTCGAGGACGATCTGCGCACGGCGATCGAGAACGACCTGCTGGAAATGCGTTACCAGCCGGTGATGGAAGGATCGGGAAAGCGCATGGTCGGCGTCGAAGCGCTCGTGCGTTGGCCGCACCCGACACACGGCACGATCTCGCCGGTGAACTTCATCGCGATGGCGGAAGAATCCGGCCTCATCGAGCCGCTCGGCGAATGGGTGCTCCAGCGCGCGCTGATGGACGCGCGCTCCTGGCCGGGAATGCGCATAGCGGTGAACGTGTCCGGCATCCAGCTTCGCAATCCCGGCTTCGTCATCATGCTCGAGGGCATGCTGAAACGCTTCGACATCGACGCCGGCCGCCTCGAACTCGAAGTGACGGAAAACATCCTGCTGAGCGACGCCGACGCGGCCGAAGAAGCGATGGTGCAGGTCCGCGCGATGGGCGTTCGTCTCGCGCTCGACGATTTCGGCACGGGCTACTCGAGCCTGATCTATCTGCGCCGTTTCGCCTTCGACAAGATCAAGATCGACAAGTCCTTCCTCGACGCGATGGAGGCGACCGGCGAAAGCGCGATCATCGTGCATTCGATCGTGCATCTGGGCCGTGCGCTCGGCCTGACCGTCACCGCGGAAGGCGTCGAGACGCCCGACCAGCTGCGCTTCCTGCAGGCGCTCGCCTGCCACGAATTGCAGGGCTATCTGTTCTCGAAGCCCGTCCCCGCCGCCGAGATCACCAAACTGCTGGAACAGCAGAACGGCGCGCAGCCCGATGGCTCGCGCGCCGTCGCGTAAGTTCGCGCGAGGCGCGCTCCCGCGCCCGCCTCAGGCTTTGACGAACGGACAGCCGCCCTTGTCGAGCGGACGCCAGGCGTCCTTCGGATCGACCGTCGACAGCACCTTGAAATAATCCCATTCGCCCTTCGACTCGGCGGCTGTCTTCGCCTCGAGCAGATACATGTTGTGCAGGTGGCGGCCGTCGATGCGGATCGAGCCCTTGCCGAACAGGGGATCGTCGGTCGGGATCGCCTTCATGGCGTCGACGAGCTTCGCGCCGTCGGCTGCGCTCTTGGCCTGCGCCATGCCTTTCAGGAGATGAAGCGTGGAGGCGTACATGCCGGCGTGCATGTCGTTCGGCATCGCCTTGTTGGGATGGACGGCCTGGAAGCGTTTCGCGAAAGCGCGCGTGCCGTCGTTCTGGTCCCAGTAGAAGCCCGTGCAGATCTTCACGCCCTCGACAGCCTTGAGGCCGAGCGCGGGAATGTTCGTCACGTTGAGAATGAGCGCGGCCATCTTCTGCTTTTTCGCCAGACCGAACTCGGCCGCCTGTTTCAGCGAATTGTTGAGGTCGCCGCCGGCGTTGGCGAAACCGATCACGTCCGCGCCGGATGATTGCGCCTGCAACAGGAACGATGAGAAATCGGCCGTGTTGAGCGGGTGGCGCGCAGCGCCGAGCACCGTGCCGCCGGCCGCGACGACAGCGTCCGCGCAATTCTGTTCCAGATCCTTGCCGAACGCATAGTCGGTCGTAATGAAGAACCACTTCTTGCCGCCGGCGTCGGTAACCGCCTTGCCGAGCGAATGGCCGAGCGAATAGGTGTCATAGGTCCAGTGCACGAAAATCTTCGAACATTGCGGTCCCGTGAGCGCCGAGGTGCCTGCGCCCGACCCGATCACGGCCTTGTTCTTTTCATTCGCCACCGACACGACCGCGAGCGCGACGGCCGAATTCGGCAAGTCCATGATCACATCGACGCCATCGGACTCGATCCACTTGCGCGCGATGCTCGCGCCGATGTCGGGTTTGTTCTGATGGTCGGCGATGATTGTCTCCGCGGGCACGCCGAGCTTTGCCGACCAGTCGGCGATCGCCATGTCGGCGGCGATCTTGGAGCCGACGCCCTGATAGTCGGCGTAGACGCTCGAGAGGTCGTTCAGAATTCCGATCTTCAGGGGTTTGGCGCCCTGCGCGAAACCGCGCGTCGACGCGAAAGTCGCGGCGCCGAGCGCTGCGCCGGAAGACAGAAAGCGTCTGCGGTCCATGATAGCCTCCCTCGATATCGAACGGTCCGGTCTCGTCACCGGTTGCCTTCGAAGCTAGAGCATATCCCGCAAAAGGCGAAGACATTTACGGCAAGGATATGCGCTCGAAACAACGAGGGGGAGCGCACCGCGCGATGTTGCCATCGCGACGTCCTCCGGCCGCCGGCGTCGGAAAGCGCAACACGCCTCCGACGCCGGTTCGCGCGAGCGCTCAGGCCTTGATGTAGGGACAGCCGCCCTTGTCGAGCGGACGCCAGGCGTCTTCCGGCTTCACCTCGCCCGTGACCTTGAAATAGTCCCAGTCGCCCTTCGACTCGGCGGGCGTCTTGGTGGAAAGCAGGTACATCGTGTGGATGTGGCGGCCGTCGGCGCGTATCGATCCCTTGCCGAACAGCGGATCTTCCGTCGGGATCGCCTTCATGGCGTCGATCAGCTTCACGCCGTCGGCGCCGCTCTTCGTCTGCGCGAGCGCCTTCATGAGATGAAGCGTCGAGGCGTACATGCCCGCATGCATGTCGTTGGGCTTGGCCTTCTGCGGATGCTGCGCCTGATAGCGCGTCGCGAAATCGCGCGTTCCCTGATTCTGATCCCAGTAATAGCCCTTGCACACCGTGACGTTCTGCACCGCGCCGAGGCCGAGCGCAGGCATGTTGGTGACGTCGAGGATCAGCGCCGCCAGCTTCTTGTTCAATCCGAATTCATGCGTCTGCTTCAGCGACTGGATAAGGTCGCCGCCGGCGTTCGCAAAGCCGATGACGTCCGCGCCGGACGCCTGCGCCTGCAGCAGGAACGAGGAGAAATCCGCCGTGTTGAGCGGATGGCGCGCCGAGCCCAGAACCTTGCCGCCGGCCGCCGTGACCGCATTGGCGCAATTCTGTTCGAGATCCTTGCCGAACGCATAGTCGGCGGTGATGAAAAACCAGGTCTTCGCGCCGTCGCTCGTCAGCTTCTTGCCGAGCACGTTGCCGAGCACATAGGTGTCGTAGGTCCAGTGCACGAAATTTTTCGAGCACATCGGGCCGGTCAGCACCGAGGAGCCCGCGCCCGAACCGATCACCGCCTTGTTCTTCTCGTTGGCGACGGCGAGCACGGCGAGCGCGACCGCCGAATTCGGCAGGTCCATGACGACGTCGACGCCCTCCGAATCAAACCATTTGCGCGCGATGCCGGCGCCGATGTCGGGCTTGTTCTGGTGGTCGGCCGCGATCGTTTCGACCTGCACGCCGAGCTTTTTCGACCAGTCGGCGATCGCCATGTCCGCCGCGATCTTGGAGCCGACGCCCTGATCGCCCGAATAGGGACCGGACAGGTCGTTCAAAATGCCGATCTTCAGCGGCTTCGTCGCCTGAGCGAACGCCTGCGAAAACGGCGATGCGGCGGCGCCCGCGAGCGCTGCGCCGGATGCGAGAAAGCGTCTGCGATCCATGTTTGTCTCCCTCCCTCGGCGTTCGCCGTCATCGGTCTTGCGCCGAATAGGTATGAAACATAACTATTTTTGCGGCCATGCGCAAGCAGCCTTCTGCGGGCCTTTCGGCTTATTTGCCGCCCCGCATGCCCCTTGCTAGCTTCGGCCGACGATTCCGGGACAGGCGGGCGTGAACGCGCGAGGGACAAGGCGGCGGTGGAAGTTTTCCTTCAGCAGCTCATCAACGGGCTGACCCTCGGTTCGATCTACGGCCTCATCGCCATCGGCTACACGATGGTTTTCGGCATCATCGGCATGGTCAACTTCGCCCATGGCGACGTCTTCATGCTGTCGGCCTTCATCGGGCTGATCCTGTTCCTGGCCCTGCAGCAGTTTCTGGGCCTGCATTCGGCCGCGCTGTCCTTTCTGATCGTTCTGTTCCTGTCGATGGCGCTGACGGGCCTGTGGAACTACGCCATCGAGCGCGCCGCCTACCGCCGCCTGCGCGGATCGTTTCGCCTCGCGCCGCTGATCTCGGCGATCGGCATGTCGATCTTCCTGTCGAATTTCGTCTATGTCGCGCAGGGTCCGCGCAACAAGGCTCTGCCCGGCAGTTTCGACGAGGTGATCAAGCTGACGCACGGCGGCGCCTACGACGTGACGTTATCCTACAAGCAGATCCTGATCGTCGTCGTGACCGCCGTTCTGCTGGCCGCTTTCTGGTATGTCGTGCAGCGAACGCCGCTCGGTCGCGCGCAGAGAGCCTGCGAGCAGGACGCGAAAATGGCGGCGCTGCTCGGCGTCGACGTGAACCGCACGATCGCGGCCACCTTCGTCATCGGCGCCGCGCTCGCGGCCGTCGCCGGCGTGCTCTACCTGCTCTATTACGGCGTCGTGAACGCCGCCGACGGATTCGTGCCGGGCGTGAAGGCCTTCACCGCCGCCGTGCTCGGCGGCATCGGCTCGATTCCCGGCGCCGTGATCGGCGGCCTGCTGATCGGCCTGATCGAGGTGTTCTGGTCGGCGTATTTTTCCGCCGACTACAAGGACGTCGCGGCCTTTTCGATCCTCGCGATCACGCTGATCTTCATGCCCTCGGGCCTGCTCGGCCGGCCCGAAGTGGAGAAAGTATGATGGCGACGGGCAGCGACGCGCCCTCGCCTGCGAGAACCGCGCTCGTCGACGCGGCGAAGACCGGCCTCGTCGCCGGCCTTCTCGCCTTCCCCGTGCTCGCGCTGCGCGCCGAGCCCGACTTCTCCAACAAGCTCGTTCTCCAGCAACGCTGGTCATGGATGCTCGTCGCGGCGATCGCCGGCTTCGTGCTGCGTCTCCTGCTCGCGCTCGCGCCGACCGCAAAGCCGAAATCCGCGACGCAAACGCCGACCGAGCGCGCCGCGCGCAAAGGACCGAAGATTTTCGCGGCGTTCGGGCTCGCAATCATCGCGGCATGGCCCTTCCTCGTCCTGCTCGTCGTCGGGCCGAGCGGCGCGCTGAAATGGATCGACAATTACGGCGTGCAGATCCTCATCTACGTCATGCTCGGCTGGGGCCTGAACATCGTCGTCGGTCTCGCGGGCCTTCTCGATCTCGGCTACGTCGCCTTCTACGCGGTCGGCGCCTATGCCTACGCGCTGCTGTCGACCACCTACGGCGTTTCCTTCTGGCTGTGCCTGCCGGTCGCCGGAATTCTCGCCGCCTTCTGGGGCATATTGCTCGGATTTCCCGTACTGCGTTTGCGCGGCGATTATCTCGCCATCGTCACGCTCGCCTTCGGCGAGATCATCCGCGTCGTTCTCATCAATTTCTCCGCATTGACGAATGGCGACGCCGGCATCGCCTCGATTCCCCGCGCGACGTTCTTCGGCCTCGCCTTCGTGGCCGGCCCCAGGGGTTTCGACGCCTTCTTCGGCCTGCCCTTCTCGCCGGTGCATCGGCTGATCTTTCTCTACTACCTCATCCTCGTTCTCGCGCTCGTCACCAACATGGTGACGCTGCGCCTGCGCCGCCTGCCGATCGGGCGCGCCTGGGAAGCCTTGCGCGAGGACGAGATCGCCTGCCGCTCGCTCGGCATCGACACGACGAAGACGAAACTCACCGCCTTCGCGCTCGGCGCGATGTTCGGCGGTTTCGCCGGCGCCTTCTTCGCCGTGCGTCAGGGCTTCGTCTCCCCGTCCTCGTTCAACTTCACGGAAAGCGCGACCATTCTCGCGATCGTCGTGCTCGGCGGCCGCGGCTCGCAGATCGGCGTCGCGGCCGCCGCGATCGTCATCATCGGCGGGTCTGAGCTGTTGCGCGAACTCGATTTCCTGAAATACGTGTTCGGACAGGATTTCGATCCGACGCAATATCGCATGCTGCTCGTCGGCCTCGCCATGGTCGTCATGATGAACTGGCGTCCGCGCGGCTTCGTCTCGACGCGCGAACCATCGATCTATCTCGGCGCGAGCAAATCGATCGGCGCCGACCTCGTGCAGGAAGGCCGGGGATGAGCAGGCCGCACATCCCTCATGCTGAGGAGCGCCCGCAGGGCGCGTCTCGAAGCACGCCCGCGCCCGCATCCTTCGAGACGCCCGCTTCGCGGGCTCCTCAGGATGAGGGCGCTCTTCTTCGCGTCGAAAAGCTCTCCATGCGCTTCGGCGGCCTGCTCGCCGTAGACGACCTGTCGTTCGACGTGCGGCGCGGCGACATCACGGCGCTGATCGGGCCGAACGGCGCCGGCAAGACCACCGTCTTCAATTGCATCACCGGCTTCTACAAGCCGACGAGCGGCCGCATCGCGCTTGCGAGCGGCGGCGGCGCGCTCGACGCGGCCGCGCTCGACCGCCTGACGCGATCTTCCGCGCGCGGAAACGGCGCGCTGTGGCTGCTCGAGCGCATGCCGGATCACGAGATCGCGCGGCGCGCGCGCGTCGCCCGCACGTTTCAGAACATCAGGCTGTTCGCGGGCATGACCGCTCTCGAAAATCTCGTCGTCGCGCAGCACAATCCGCTGATGCGCGCATCCGGCTATTCGATCTGGGGGCTTTTCGGCGCGCCGGGTTTTCGCGCGGCGCAGGCTGCGGCTGTCGATCTCGCGCGAAACTGGCTCGACCGCATCGGACTTCTGGCGCGCGCCGACGATCCGGCCGGCGCCCTGCCCTACGGCGACCAGCGCAGGCTCGAAATCGCGCGCGCCATGTGCGCCGCGCCCGAACTCCTGTGCCTCGACGAACCGGCTGCCGGCCTCAACCCGCGCGAGTCCGCCGATCTCACCGCGCTCCTGCGGTCTATCCGCGACGAGGACAAGACATCCGTCCTGCTGATCGAGCACGACATGTCCGTCGTCATGGAAATTTCCGATCACGTCGTCGTGCTCGATTACGGCCGCAAGATCGCCGACGGCGCGCCTGCCGACGTGCGCAACGACCCGAGCGTCATCGCAGCCTATCTCGGCGTTCCCGACGAAGAGGTGGCGGACGCCGCGCAGGAGGTGGGCGCGTGAGCATTTGCACGCACACGACGCTCCCTTTCCCCGCTCGCGGGGAGAAGGAGCAGTGACCGCCCTCCTCTCGCTATCCGGCGTCAGCGCCTCGTACGGCAACATCGTCGCCTTGAAGAAGGTCGACGTCTGCGTCGACGAAGGCGAGATCGTCGCGCTGATCGGCGCCAATGGCGCCGGCAAGACGACGCTGATGATGACCATTTTCGGCGACCCGCGCGCCCGCGAAGGCCGCATCGAATTTTCGGGGCGCGACATCACGCGCATGCCCACGCACGAGATCGCGCGGCTCGCCATTGCGCAATCGCCGGAAGGCCGCCGCATCTTTCCGCGCATGACCGTGTTCGAAAATCTTCAGATGGGCGCCGCCGTCGACGATTTCGCGCATTTTTCGAGCGACCTCGAACGCGTCTACGCGATCTTCCCGCGGCTGAAGGAGCGCGCGACGCAACGCGGCGGCACGTTGTCGGGCGGCGAGCAGCAGATGCTCGCGATCGCGCGCGCGCTGATGAGCCGGCCGAAACTCCTTTTGCTCGACGAGCCTTCGCTCGGCCTTGCGCCGCTCGTCGTGAAGCAGATCTTCGACGTCGTGCGCGATCTCAACCGCACCGAAGGCCTGACCGTCTTCCTCGTCGAGCAGAACGCCTTTCACGCCTTGAAGCTCGCCCATCGCGGCTATGTGCTCGTCAACGGCGCGATCGCCATGTCCGGCACGGGCGCCGAACTGCTCGCCGATCCGCAGGTCCGCGCGGCCTATCTCGAAGGGGGCGCGAAACATTGAGCGGGATCGTGACCACGAATGTCATCCCCGCGAAAGCGGGGATCCAGGAGTCCAGCGCAACAAGATGGGGGAACTGGATTCCCGCTTGCGCGGGAATGACAGCGACAAGGCGCCCCGCATGACCGCCGCCGATCTCGTCGCCGACATGCGGACCTTTCTCGCGCTGACGCTCGTCATCGGCGGCGCGGGGGCCTTCGTCACCGGACGCGCGATGGCGCTGACATGGCGCAGCCAGTGGCTTGGCGTCGCCTACATGCTGCCGCTGGCCTGCGCCGTCCGCTTCCTGCATTACGCGCTGTTCCAGGAGCCGACGACCGTCCCGCAGGCGATCCTGTGTTTCGCGATCCTCGCGCTTGCCGCGCTCGGCGGCTTCGCTGTCGCCCGCCGCAGCCAGATGATCAGGCAATATCCGTGGATTGGCGCGCAGGAACGCGAGTTGTAATGACCACGGTCCACCACGCCGCATCCGAAGGCTTCGCCGCCCACGCCGACGCCTATGCGCGCGGGCGGCCGGAATATCCGCCGCAAGCCGTCGACTGGCTGCGCGAAACATTGCGGCTCGCGCCCGGCAAGACGGCGGTCGACCTAGGCTCCGGCACCGGCAAGTTCCTGAATACTTTGCGCCAGACCGGCGCGGACATGGTCGCGGTCGAGCCCGTCGCCGCCATGCGCGAACAGCTTCTGCAAAAAAATTCGGACGTGCAGGCGCTGGAAGGAACAGCCGAAGCAATCCCCCTGCCCGACGCCAGCGTCGACGCCGTCGTCTGCGCGCAGGCCTTCCACTGGTTCGCCAATCCGCGCGCGATGTCCGAAATCCGGCGGGTGCTCAAGAAGGGCGGCGCCCTCGGCCTGATCTGGAACGTGCGCGACGAGAGCGTCCCCTGGGTGCGCGCGATCACCGCCATCATCACGCCGCACGAAGGCGACGCGCCGCGCTACCACACCGGCAAATGGCGCGAAGCCTTCCCGGCCGAGGGATTCGGCCCGCTCGCGCAGACGCGCTTTCCGTGGCGCCACCGCGGGCCGCCCGACAACGTCATCGTCGACCGCACCTGCTCCTCGAGCTTCATTGCGGCCCTTCCGCCCGCCGAACATCGCAGCGTCGCCGAGGCCCTGCGCGCGCTGATCGCCGGCACGCCCGCGCTCGCCGGCCGCGCCGAGGTCGAATATCCCTACGTCACCGAAGCCTTCGCCGCATCGAAGATCGGTTGAACGCCCGCCGAACCGGCGCAGCGCATCGCCGGCCGGCCCGTCCGAAGGCGCCGTGACTCCGCGCTGAAATCAGGCGAAACTCGCCCTCGAAAAGATTCTGCCCGCAAACGAGCGCAGGCGCGGGCCAAGGGGAGAATGCATATGAAACAGAGATTGTTGGCCGGCGTCGCGCTTGCCTCCGCGATCCTCCTTTCCGGCGCGGCCGCCCGCGCCGACGTCAAACTCGGCATCGGCGGCCCGATCACCGGCGGCAGCGCCGCCTTCGGCGCGCAGCTCAAGATGGGCTCCGAGCAGGCGGTCGAAGACATCAACAAGGCCGGCGGCGTGCTCGGGCAGAAGATCGTCAGCGAGACCGGCGACGACGCCTCCGATCCGAAGCAGGGCATTTCCGTCGCAAACAAATTCGTCGGCGACGGCGTGACCTGGGTCGTCGGGCACTTCAATTCGTCGGTCTCGATTCCGACCTCCGGCGTCTACAACGAAAACGCCGTGCTGCAGATCACGCCGGCTTCGACCAATCCGGGCCTGACCAATCCCGATCCCAAGACCGGCGAGAGCAAGTGGAACGTGTTCCGCACCTGCGGACGCGACGACCAGCAGGGCGCGGTCGCCGGCGACTACATCGCGAAGAATTTCAAGGACAAGAAGGTCGCCTTCGTTCACGACAAGAAGGCTTACGGCAAGGGCCTCGTCGACGAGACGAAGAAAGCGATGAACGCAGCCGGGCTGAAGGAAGTTCTCTACGACACGATCAATCCCGGCGAAAAGGATTATTCGGCCATCGTCTCCAAGCTGAAGGCGGCGGGCGTCGACCTCGTCTATTACGGGGGCGAGCAGACCGAAGCGGGCTTGCTTGTGCGCCAGATGCGCGATCAGGGCATGTCGACGATCCTCATGGGCGGCGACGGCATCGCCTCGGAAGAATATGCGCAGATCGGCGGCGACGGCGTCGTCGGCACTTTGATGACCTTCCCGCCCGACCCGCGCCTGAACCCCGCGGCCGCGAACGTCGTGAAGGAATTCGAGGCGAAGAAATTCAATCCCGAGACCTACACGCTCTATTCCTATGCGGCAGTGCAGGTGATGAAACAGGCGGCCGAGGCTGCGAAATCGGTCGACACGCAAGCGATGGCGAAAGTCATGCATTCCGGCATGGTCTTTCACACCGTCGTCGGCGATATCTCCTACGACAAGAAGGGCGACGTCACGCGCGCCGACTACGTGGTCTATCGTTGGGTGAAGGGGCCCGACGGCAAGATCACCTACAAGCAATTGTAAACGCGCGCTTCGCGCCAGGCGACCGAACCATCACGAGAGAGGCGGCCGAGTTCGGCCGCCTCTTTGCGTTGGGGCCAGCACAGATTAACGGGCGGTTACGAATTGCCTCGGCTTCTGGTCGCAATTGGTAAAGTCGCCATTGGTACAAGCACGCTATCTCGGCCCGAGACGTAACGCTCAAAGGCGCAATCATGAATTTCAAAGTTCTGATACATTCCTCCATATCTCGATTTCTTGCCGGTTCGAACGGATCCGTCGCGCTCGCGTTTGCGCTCGCCGCCCCGGTTTTCATGAGCGCCGTCGGCGCAAGCGTCGACTATGCCCGTCTGACGACGGCAAAAAGCGAGTTTCAGAGCGCCGTGGACGCCGCCGCCCTCGCGAGCGCGGCCGCGGTCCGCAATGGGCTGGATCCGTCCGTCGCGACAAGCATCGCGCAACAGACCCTGATCGGAAATCTCGGCAATCGCGCGACCATCGTCGGAAGCCCGCAGGTCGACATCCAGACCATGGGCACACAAAACAACGTCACCGTCTCCGTCAGCGGGAACATCTCGCTGCTTTTCGGCAAATTCGTCGGGATCCCCAACATGCCGGTTCAAACGTCGTCGACGGCGCAGGCCATCACCGGACCGACCGCGAGCGCGT
Organism: Hyphomicrobiales bacterium; assembly: GCA_028868735.1. Lineage (GTDB taxonomy): Bacteria > Pseudomonadota > Alphaproteobacteria > Rhizobiales > Beijerinckiaceae > JAJXWB01. The sequence continues at coordinate 22,262 of JAGWTW010000043.1, forward strand.
CATGGGCGCTGAATCTGAACGGCGCCGGCGGCGTGGTCGGCGATCCCCATTTCACTTTCACCAATGCGGCCGGGGTCGGCGTCAGCTTCACGTCTCCTTGCGTCGGCGACAGCTGGTACAACGTGCTGAGCGACGGCGGCGTTCAGTGGAATTCGCGATGCCTGGCCGACGGCACCAGTCTGTTCTTCGAAGGCTCGCAGCTCAAGATCGGCGGCCACACGATTTCCTACATGCCCTACAAGTCGAGCTCCTTCTCTGTCCGCCCCGGCCACGTCGACTGGTACACCGACGACTGCGTATCGGTCTTTTCGTCCAAACTTCAAACGGGCTATTGCGGTTTTGCGCAGCCGGCGACCTTGATCATAGACGGTCAGACGATCGACCCGACAGCCTCGCCCTATGTCGGCCAGAGCATTTTTACCCCCCTTAACGATACGACGAACGGCGTCGTCATAACGGTGCAGATGTCCGCCTATCCCATTCCGGCCTACTACGGGGCGCCTGCCGCGCCGATCGCGAACTATCTGGCGGTCGATATCCGCACGCCGCAATATGAAATCGGCCTGACGCTGCCCAACGGCTTCCAGGATGCATTCGTCGCAGTGACGAATGCGGGAATGTGCGGCACGCCCGGCGGATATTTCGGGTCCTTCGTCAATAACGCGCCTGCCCCCAGCATCACGCCGTTCACGATCAGCGATCCATCCTTTGTCGGCGCGCAATATGCGTGGACCCCGTCTTGCGCGAACAGCGGCGGCCGCATCGCGCATCTGGTCCAGTAGGACGCGACCGGAGCTGCTTTCCCGGAGGCGCGCTCCGGCGCCGATTGCGTAAGTCGTGTTATGCTGGCGGCGCCGACCGACGGAACGGAGCCGCCATGAGTTCGCCGCAAATACGACGCGCCGATCGCATCATGCCTCACGACGGCGCATTGCAGGCGCTGCAACGCGGATTTTGCTGTCGCGTCGCCACGGTCGGCGAGGACGGCCATCCCTATTGCACGCCGCTGCTCTACGTCCTGATGGACGACGAGATTTGTCTGCACAACACGAGCGCGCCCGGTCATTTCCGCACGAACGTCGAACGCGAGCCACGCGTCTGCTTCGAGATCGACGAACCCGGCGAGGTCTTCGATTATGGCCGCTTCGAATGCGATTCCGGGCTCGCCTACAAGAGCGTGATCGTCTTCGGAAGGATTCGCGTGGTCGAGCAGCGCGACGCGAAGCAGCGTTTCTGCGAAGCCTTGATGGCGAAATACGCCAGGCCGGATACGGGCCGCCCGAAAGGGTTTTTCCCGCGCATCGACGCCATCACGGTCTATGCGATGACGATCGAACGCATGACGGCGAAAGAGACGATATTGCCGCCGCTCGCCGAGCAATGGCCGGCGAAGGACAAGACGCGGACGCCGCACGCCAGGCCGTAACGCCGGGACATGCGCATCCGCCCCGGCTCTGCGCCAATTGAAACGGCGTAGCGCCCGAATATTCTTGCGAATGCGACGTAACGGAAACAACAAACCATTAATTGCACGGACTTAAACGTATCGAATAGCTCAACCAACAGACAGCGCGTTCGATGCCACGTTCGCCCTTGCTTGCAGAGTTTGTCGGCGCATCCGCAACCGTCGCGGCGGCGGTCGCCGCCTTGCCTGCCGTCGCATTCTACATCGGCTGGGAGCGCGCGCTTGCGGATGCTCTGCCGGTATGGCTGGCGGGCGCGGCGCGGCATGAAACCGTCGGCGGCGCGCTTCTGTTGTTTGCGAGCGGCGTCTGCGCGACGCTGGCCTTCGAATGGATTGCGCGGCGCGGATATTTTCGCGCAGACGAGACGGAGAATGCGGTCGCCGACGACCTCGAGCTATCCAGCCGTCAGTTCGACATGCAGCTCGCCGGCGCCCTCGAGGCGTTCTCGGCGCATGCCGAGCGAACCGGCCAATATGCCGACGCGTTGCGTCAGGGCCGCGTGCGTCTGGAGGCGGCCAACAACGCCGAACGCGTGCGCGCAGTCGTCTGCCTGCTCGTCGCCGAAAACGACAAGATGGCGCAGGCCAACGCAACCGCGCGCGAGCGGCTGAACGCCACGACGAACGAGCTCAAGGCGCTGCGCGCCAAGCTCAACCGCGCCAAGGCCGAAAGCGAACGCGACGGCCTGACCAACGCCTTCTCCCGCCGCCACTTCGACGTCGTGATCGCCGACGAGGTCGCCCGCGCGCGCAGCCGGAGCAGCGAATTGAGCCTCGTGATGGCGGACATCGATCATTTCAAGGCGATCAACGACACGCACGGACACCCGGTCGGCGACGAATTTCTGAAGCAATTCGCCGCCGTTCTCGCGCGCAACGCCAGAACCGGAGACTGCGTCGCCCGTTACGGCGGCGAGGAATTCGCGATCGTGATGCCGGCGACGACGCTCGAGGCTGCGGCTTCCGTCGCGGAGCGGATCCGGCTCTATTTGACGCGCACGCGCTGGCGTCGCGGACGCGTCGGCGGCGAGATGGGAACGTTCACGGCGTCCTTCGGCGTCGCCGCGCTCGCGCCGGGCGAAGACGCAGCCGCGCTTATCGAACGCGCCGACGCGCGCCTCTATGCGTCGAAACGCGCCGGCCGCAATCGTGTCTCGAAATAGCGGCCTCGGCGCCTAGCCCAGGCTCGCCAACCCCGGAAACGTCTGCAACAGCCAGATGCTCAGGGTCTGCATGCCGCCGGTCAGAAAGGCGACGCCCGTCGCAACCAGCGCAAGACCGACGATCTTCTCGACCTTGCCGAAATGCGAGCGGAAGCGCTTCAGAAAATTCATGAACGGTTCGATCGCGAGCGCCGCCGCGATGAACGGCACGCCGAGGCCGAACGAATAGACCGCGAGCAATCCTGCGCCTTTCATCGCCGTTTCTTCCGAACTGGCGACCGCGAGAATCGCGGCGAGGATCGGCCCGATGCAAGGCGTCCAGCCGAACGCGAAGGCGAGCCCCATCACATAGGCGCCCCACAGCCCGACCGGCTTTTCGACCTCCACGCGCTTTTCGCGATAGAGGATGTTGAGTTTGAACAGGCCGAGGAAGTGCAGGCCCATGGCGATGATCGCCGCGCCCGCGATCCACGACAATATCTGAAGATTGGCGCGCAGCAGCTGCCCGAACACCGAGGCCGTCGCGCCGAGCGCGACGAACACGGTCGAGAACCCCGCCACGAACAGCAGCGCGGCGATCAGCACATCCCGCCGCGCGCGCGTTGCGCCTTCATCGACCAGCTCCTCGACGGTGGTGCCGGCGATGAAGGTCAGATACGGCGGCACGAGCGGCAGAACGCACGGGCTGAGAAAGGAGAGCACGCCGGCGGCGGCCGCAGCCGAAATGGTGACTTGGGTGGCCATGGCGCCTTCTAGAGCCTAATCGGCGCATAAAAAAGCCCGACGCGCCTCGAGCACGGCAATTTGAACGGTTGGGCTTATCCTTTTGCAATGCCGCGCGTCTAGCCTTGCACGCTCCAACGGAGACTTTTCGATGAAGAGCATGCTTCTGGCTCTCGGCCTCACGCTCGCAGCGGCGGCCCCCGCGCTCGCGGACGCGCGGAGCGCCTGCCGTCAGGACGTCGAAACCCTGTGCAACGGCGTGGAGCGCGGCGGCGGACGGATCATGCGCTGCATGTCCGAGCACCGCGCGGCGCTGTCGCCGACCTGCAAGATGGCGCTGGCCGACCGCATGCTCGAACGACGGGCCGAACGCCAGCCCGGCGCCGAACGTGGCGGCCAGCCGTCGAAGCAGCGGCCCTGATCGTCGGCCGCCCGCCTCTCGTGACGACGGTTTGATTCAGAATCTGTCCGCGGCATAGGGCGCGGGATCTGCGAATGGCGCCTCGCCCGTCATCATTTCCGCGAGCAGCCGCCCGGTGATCGGGCCGAGCGTGAAGCCGTGGTGCTGATGCCCGAAATCGAACCAGAGGCCGGCATGGCGCGGCGCGGGACCGATCACCGGCAGCAGGTCCGGCAGACACGGACGCGAGCCCATCCAGGCTTCGTCGTCGAGGCGGGCGCCGAGCGGAAATGTCTTGCGCGCGAGCGGTTCGACGCGGTCGAGCTGCACGGGCGAAGGCGGATCGTCGCGGCGCGCGAATTCGGCGCCCGTCGTCAGCCGCACGCCGCGCGCCATCGGCGCGAGCAGAAATCCGCCATCGGCGTCGAGAAGCGGATGACCGAGCACGGCGTTGCCGGTCGTTGCGTAATGCATGTGGTAGCCGCGCTTCACGCCGAGCGGAATTTCGTAGCCGAGCGGCCGGAAAATCTCGTCGGACCACGGCCCCAGCGCAACGACGGCTTCGCGCGCCAGGATCGCGCCGGCGCTGGTGGCGACGCTCCAGCCCTGCGGCGTCTGTTCGAGGCTGCGCGCATCGCCCGCGAACATGCGGCCGCCGCGCCGTGCGAACAGCGCCGCATAGGCGGCGACGAGACCGCCGGGATCGACGCAGGACGCCGGATCGCGATAGACGATCGCGCCCGCGAAACCGGACACGTTCGGCTCGAGCGCGGCGAGCGCGCGCGCATCGAGCGCATCGAACGTGAGCCCGAAATCGCGAATGTGACGCGCCTCGCGCGCGCCGGCCGCCAGCGTCCGCTCGCTGCGGAACGCCTTGATCCATCCGCTCTTGCGGATCAGCGCGGTCGCATTGGCGGCGCTCGCAAGCTCCATGTGCTCGGACAGGCAACGTTCGATCAGCGGCAAGGCGTAACGCGCATGCAGAGCGGCCCTGGCCGGCGCGCTCTCGAAGAAATAGCGGGCGATCCAGGGCAGCGTTTGCGGAAGCGCCGCCCAGTCGATGCGCGCGGCGGCGTTGAGCCCGAGCACCGTGCGCGCGATCGTGCCGATGTCGCGCGGAAACGTGTAGAGATCGACCGAGGCGCGCTCGATCAGGCCGGCGTTGCCGTAGCTCGTCTCGCGACCCGCTTCGCCGCGCCGCTCGATGATGGCGACGTCGCGGCCGCGCGCCTGCAAGGCCAGCGCGGCCCCCACGCCCACCATCCCGGCGCCGAGAACGATGACATCCGCCCGCATCGTCAAAACCCGACCCTTTCGTCGCCCATTAAACCTTTTGACGGACTGTAATGCGACATCTGGGCCAATCGAAGGAGAGCCCCCTGGACGCCCTGCCCCCGCCCGTCGTGATTTCCGCGCCCGCCGACGCAAAGCTCGTCGACGCGCCGATCCGTCCGGACTGGATCATCGACGGCGATCCGCACGCCCGCCGCGCGGAGCTTTCGCGCAGCGCGGACGGCGCGGCCGTGACGGTCGTGTGGGAAACGAGCAAGGGCAAGTTCCGCTGGTATTTCAACATCGACGAAACCGTCGACATCGTCGATGGCGAGGTTTTCGTGACCGACGAGAAAAATGTCGAACGTCGCCTCGGTCCGGGCGACGTCGCCTATTTTCCCGCGGGCGCCTGGAGCGTCTGGCGTGTGCCGGATCATGTCCGCAAGATAGCCTTTATTCGCCACGGCATGGCGCGGCCTGTCGCATATCTGGCCCGCGTCTGGGACTGGGCGGCCGCCTGGTTCGCAAGACCGCCGTCGGGCTGAGGGCGCCAGCCCTCCTCAAAGCATCCCTTCGATTCGCACGTCGGCCGACGCGCCCGCCGCGACCACGCGATATTGCACGAGTTTCACCACGATCCCCCAGGACGTGAGAAACACGACGCGCCCCGAGCACGCCAGCCCTTCGGAAACGCGCTCGTCCTTCATCTCGGCTGCGTTTTCGAGAATGTAATGGCCGTTCTGATAGGCCGCCTTCGCTTCCTCGAAGCCCAGCGCGACCGCTTTGTTCAGATCGTCCTGTTTCGAGCGGTCGAGCCCGTCGCGTTTGAGGATGCGTTCGAGCGCCGGCGTGCTGCCATAGCCGAACATCTCCTGGCTCGCCTTGTTCGGATAGTTTTCGCGCAGGGCGGAAAACAGCTTTTCCTGCACGGCGTCGCTGTCGCACGACGGCGCGCCGCTGCTCCCGCAGGACGAAAGCGCCGCACATGTCAGCGCGACCGCCGCTCCCGCCGCATATCGAAGTCCAGCCCGTTCCAACTCTCGCAACCCGACGTCCGCGGACATGAAAGCCCGACCGCATCGAGCGCAATCCTAGCCGTTTCCGGGCGGACCAAAAGGGGGCCGTATCGCGCCCCGGAAGGACCGCGCCGACGCATGCGCCGGCGCGGCAGCAAAGCCTGTCAGGACGCGATGGACCGCAGCGTCCAGAAGTCGGACGCCAGATTGGGCGTCAGCAAATATTCGAAGGGCATCATGCAATAGCCCTTGAGGCCCCAGCCCGTTCCCCAGGAATTGCGGATGATGAACATGCGCTTGGCGTTGTCGTAGCCGACCGCGACGACGCAATGGCCGCCCACCACGCTTTCGTTCGATGCGGGCATCGGCACGACGCCGCTCTTTGCGACGGCCGCGCTCTCGAAGCTTTCGTAGACGGTGAAGCCGAATACGAACGGATAGCCTTCCGCGAGGCAACCCTGCATCTGCACGAGATTTTGCGCGACGCGCATGTAGGCCGAAACGACGTCGTGCTTGGCGTCGTTATAGGCCGTGGTCGGGGGCTGCTGCTGGAATTTGGAGATGACGTAGGGCCAGTCCGATTCCGGCGGCGCGCCGAGCTTGGCGACGGATTTGACGCCGTCCCGGATCTGGGCGCCGCTGTCCTGGTTCACCGTGCCTTCGATCACGCGCTCGTTGTAGTAGATGAACAGCCGCGAAGGCGTGAAATCCGTGATCTTCTGCTTGAGGCGATCG
>JAGWTW010000044.1 GCA_028868735.1 Hyphomicrobiales bacterium
CAGCCAGCCGTGCAGGTCGAGATGCGCCTTCCACAATTCGTGGAATTCCTTCAGACCTGCGCCGGCGATCGCGGGCAGGCCGAGCAGGAAGGAGAACCGCGCCGCGTCCTCACGGTTGAGGTCGCGGAACAGCGCGGCCGTGAGCGTCGAACCGGAGCGCGATACGCCGGGGATGAGCGCGCCGACCTGGGCGATGCCGACGATCATTGCGTCCTTGAGGTTCAGCTGATCGAACGTACGGGAGTGATCGCAGTAGAATTCGGCGATCGCGAGGATGACGGCGAGCGTGATCATGGAAATGCCGATGACCGGCAGGCTCCGCAACGGCGTGTTGCAGGCGTTGAGGACAGGCGACAGCAATACCCCTGCGATCACGATCGGGATGGTGGCGAGCACGATCCAGATCGCGAAACGCAGGTTCCAGTCCTTGAAATCACGCCGGACCAGAGCGCCGAGCGAGCCGAACACGAGGCCGCGCACGTCGCTCCAGAAATAGGCGATGACGGCGACGAGGGCGGCTGCCTGCATGGCGGCCGAAAACGCCGAGCCCGGGTCGCGCCACCCGAGCAGCGCCGGCACGATGCGCATGTGCGCGGTCGAGGAGATCGGCATGAGCTCGGAGACGCCCTGCACGACGCCGAGCGCCGCGACCTTTGCGTAGCCGAGTTCGACGAAGCCGGTGTCTATCCCGGCGGTGCAGGCCGCTGCCATGATTTATCCATCCCGAATTCTGGGTCGGCCGACCATAGGACGGCGCGCGTTAACGCACCGCTAACCCTGTCCTCGCCTCGACGTCGCAGGCGCGCGCTCAGGCCGCGCTCTTCTCCACGATGCGCGTCACATCCGACATGATGGCGTTGAGGTCGAAGTCCTTGGGCGTGTAGACGGCGGCGACGCCCGCCTGTTTGAGCACGCGCTCGTCCTCCGGCGGAATGATGCCGCCGACGACGACAGGCACGTCGTTCAGCCCTTCTTCGCGCATGCGCGCCATCACGTCGCGTACGAGCGGCACGTGGGATCCGCTGAGAATGGAGAGGCCGACGCAATGCACGCCCTCTTCCAGAGCCGCATTGACGATTTCGGCGGGGGTGAGGCGGATGCCCTCGTAGACGACCTCCATGCCGCAGTCGCGCGCGCGCACCGCGATCTGTTCGGCGCCGTTGGAATGGCCGTCGAGGCCGGGCTTGCCGACGAGGAATTTGATGCGACGGCCGAGCTTCCGGGACACGCGCTCTACTTCCGAACGCACCGTTTCGATCTCTCCGGCAGTCTGGCGGGCGGCGCGGCCGACGCCGGTCGGCGCGCGATATTCGCCAAAGACTTCGCGCAGCGTCGCGCCCCATTCGCCAGTCGTGACGCCGGCTTTCGCCGCGGCTATCGAGGGCTCCATGACGGAACGGCCTTCGGATGCGGCCGCGCGCAGATCCGAGAGCGCCTTTTCGACCGCTTTTGCGTCGCGCTGCGCGCGCCAGGCCTTGAGGCGCCCGATCTGTTCGGCCTCGACATGTTCAGGGACGACCATGATCGCGCCGTCTCCGGCGGTCAGCGGCGAAGGCTCGGTCTCGACGAATTTATTGACGCCGACGACGATCTGCTCGCCCTTCTCGATGAGTTCGAGACGGCGCGTGTTCGATTCGACCAGCTTCGATTTCATGTAGCCGGTGTCGATCGCGGCCACGGCGCCGCCCATTGCGTCGATCGCCGCGAGTTCTTCGCGCGCGGCGCTCTTCAATTCCTCGACCTTGCGCGTGATCTCCGCGCTGCCGTCGAAAATATCGGCGTATTCGAGGAGATCTGTCTCGTATGCGAGGATTTGTTGCATGCGCAGCGACCATTGCTGATCGAACGGGCGAGGCAGGCCGAGCGCCTCGTTCCATGCCGGCAATTGTACGGCCCGCGCGCGGGCGTTTTTCGACAGCACGACGGCGAGCGTCTCGATGAGAATGCGATAGACGTTGTTTTCAGGCTGCTGCTCCGTGAGGCCGAGCGAATTCACCTGGACACCGTAGCGGAAGCGCCGCATCTTCTCGTTCTTGACGCCGTAACGATCGCGCGTGATCTCGTCCCACAATTCGGTGAAGGCGCGCATCTTGCAGAGTTCGGTGACGAACCGCATCCCGGCGTTGACGAAGAACGAGATGCGGCCGACGACGTCCTCGAATTCTTTTTCGCCGACGCCCGCCGCCTTCACCGTATCGAGCACCGCCACTGCGGTCGCCAGCGCGTAGGACAGCTCCTGCACCGGCGTCGCTCCGGCTTCCTGAAGGTGGTACGAGCACACGTTCATCGGATTCCACTTCGGAACCTGCGAAGTCGTGAACAGGATCATGTCGCGCGTCAGTTGCAGCGAGGGTTTCGGCGGGAAAACGTACGTGCCGCGCGAAAGATATTCCTTGATGATGTCGTTCTGGGTTGTGCCCTGGAGCGCGGCGCGCGGCGCGCCTTGTTCGTCGGCTGCGGCGATGTAAAGAGCCATCAGCCACGGCGCGGTGGCGTTGATGGTCATCGAAGTGTTCATCTGGGCGATCGGAATGCCGTCGAACAGCGTCTTCATGTCTCCGAGATGGGAGACCGGCACGCCGACCTTGCCGACCTCGCCGCGGGCAAGCACATGGTCGGAATCGTAGCCTGTCTGCGTCGGCAGATCGAAGGCGATCGACAGGCCGGTCTGGCCCTTGGCGAGATTGCCCTTGTAGAGCTTGTTGGACTCGGCGGCCGTGGAATGGCCCGCATAGGTCCGGAAAATCCAGGGTTTTTCCTTCGCCGACATCTTCTCGCCCATCTCAGCCTCGCCTGCGTCCGCAGCTTTCCCTATCCCTATCGCGCGGCCCGGCGCAATCGGTCCGGGCGGTCCGACCTTCGGGCCATTGCAAAAACCGGACGTCGCGCCATAAAAAAGGAGTTCGTTATCGTTCATTCATGAACGATCTTGCATTGCAGCGCAATTTGTATAGTGCAATGCAGCGAAGTTGGTAAGATGGCGGCCGACGGGGTCGTCAACCGAGGGAGAGACGCGTGTCCGGACTTAAGCTCGTCGAAGGCGGCCAGGGTTCGCAAGCCCCTGTCAAGGATCTCTACGATCTCGGGGAAATCCCGCCGCTCGGCCATGTGCCCGCCAAAATGCACGCCTGGGTGATCCGCAAGGAGCGCCACGGGCCGCCGGAAACGGCCATGCAGCTCGAAGTGGTCCCGACCTGGACGCTCGACAGCCACGACGTGCTCGTCCTCGTGATGGCGGCCGGCGTGAACTACAATGGCGTCTGGGCCTCGCTCGGCGAGCCGATTTCGCCGCTCGACGGCCACAAGCAGGCCTATCACATCGCCGGATCCGATGCGTCAGGCATCGTATGGGCGGTCGGGTCCAAGGTGAAGCGCTGGAAGGTCGGCGACGAAGTCGTCATCCATTGCAACCAGGACGACGGCGACGACGAGGAATGCAACGGCGGCGATCCGATGTTCTCGTCTTCGCAACGCATCTGGGGCTACGAGACGCCGGACGGCTCGTTCGCCCAGTTCTGCCGTGTGCAGGACCGCCAGCTCATGGAGCGGCCTAAGCATTTGACCTGGGAGGAGGCCGCTTCCTACACGCTGACGCTCGCAACCGCCTACCGAATGCTGTTCGGCCACGAGCCCCATCGTCTGAAGCCCGGCGACAACGTGCTGATCTGGGGCGCATCCGGCGGCCTCGGCGTGTTCGGCGTGCAACTCTGCGCGGCGGCCGGCGCAAACGCCATCGGCGTCATCTCGGACGAATCCAAGCGCGACTATGTCATGAGCCTCGGCGCTAAGGGCGTCATCAACCGAAAGCAGTTCGAAGGCTGCTGGGGCCAGCTGCCGAAGGTCAACTCGCCGGAGTTCAACGCCTGGACGAAAGCCGCGCGCGGTTTCGGCAAGGCGATCTGGGACATAACCGGCAAGAAGGACGTCGACACGGTCTTCGAGCATCCCGGCGAGCAGACCTTCCCGCTGTCTTGTCTGGTCGTGAAGCGCGGCGGCATGGTCGTGTTTTGCGCCGGCACCAGCGGCTTCAATCTGACCTTCGACGCACGCTACGTGTGGATGCGGCAGAAGCGCATTCAGGGTTCGCATTTCGCGCATCTGAAGCAGGCTTCAGCCGCCAACAAGTTCGTGCTCGACCGCCGCGTCGATCCCTGCATGTCTGAAGTGTTCCCATGGGACAAGATCCCGCTGGCGCACATGAAGATGTGGAAGAACCAGCACGCGCCCGGCAACATGGCGGTGCTCGTCAATTCGCCGAAGCCCGGCCTGCGGACGGTCGAGGACGTGATCGAAGCCTACAAGGGCGCCTGACGCGCGTCAGACGTCGCCTGAGCCGGCGCGCGCAATCGCGTCGGCTTTTCCTTTTTTTGCGGCCCTGCGCATCGCGGTCGCGCGCATGATCGCGGCATTCACTTCGCCGCCGAAAATGAACATCGCAGACAACGTATACAGAAAGACGAGCGCGACCATGACCGAGGCGAGCCCCGCGTAGGTCGTGATGTAATTTTGCGAGAAACGCGCGAGGTACAGGCCGAAACCCTCGCCGAACGAAAGCCACAGAACGCCCGTGAGAGCGACGCCCGGAAGAACGTCGAGAAAACGACGTCGGCCTGCCGGCAAATATTTGTGCGCGATCACCATCACGATGAGCAATATCGCAGCGATCGTGGGAATTCGCACGAGCGTGACGAGCGCTTGCAAATGTGCGAGTTGCGGCACGAACTTCTCGGCCTTCTCCCAGACGAGCGGCTGCAATACGACGAAGAAGGTGAAGACTATCAGCGCCACGGCGCCGATGATGACTGCGACAATGCTTTCGATCCGCAGCAGCCACCAGGCGCGCGTATCGCGCACGTCATAGGCGCGGTTGAGGCCGACGCGCACAGCCTCGACGCCGCTCGATGCGAAATAGACGCCGAGCAGGGCGCCGAACGCGGCGACGCCCGTGCGCGGCCGCGTCAGTACGTTGGTGACTTCGCTGGCGATGGGGCCAGCGACCTCCGGCGGCCATGTTTCGAACACGAGCTGGGTTGCGCGCGCGGCGAGCGAGGGCGAGCCGACGAAGCCGGTCAGCGCGCCGACAACGATCAGGAAAGGAAACAGCGACGTCAGCCCCGATAGAGCTATGTGGCTCGCGATCGCCCAACCGTCGTCGGCGGAGAAGCGCAGCCATGAATCGTAGAGTACCCGCCATGCCTTGCGCATGATTGTCCGCCTGTCCTGCTTCCAGATAAAAGTTTGGCGCACCTAGCCCGCGTCCGCCAGCCCCGAGACGCATCGGAGTCTGCATGCTCGCGCGACTTGCGCCTATCCTGTTTCCGATCATCTGGTCGACCGGCTGGATCGTCGCGCGTTACACCGTCGATTTCGCCGACCCGCTCGCATTCCTGTGCGTTCGTTATGCTGGCGCAGGCGTCGCGCTCGGCGCCTTCGCCTTCGCGTCTGGCGCACGATGGCCAAGGTCGGGCATGGACTGGATTCATGCGTGCGTGTCCGGCGTGCTTCTGCATGCTGTCTATCTAGGGGGCGTATGGTGGGCGATCGAGCATGGCGTGCCGGCTTCCGTATCTGCATTGATCGCGGCCTCGCAGCCGATCATGACGGCCTTCCTTGCGCCCGCGCTCGTCGGCGAGCGGATCGGGCTCGCGCGCTGGGCGGGCGTGTTTCTCGGCTTTGTCGGGATTTGTCTCGTGCTCGCGCCGAAGCTGATCGGCCTCGACGCCGCGCAGCTGAAAGCCGCGCTTCTGCCGATCGGCGTCAATTTCGTCGCCATGATCGGCGTGACCGCGGGAACCTTCTACCAGAAGCGCTACATCCATTCAGGCGACCTCAGAACGGTGGCGGCGCTGCAATATGTGGGCGCGCTCGCAGCCGGACTGCCGGCGGCCTACGCCTTCGGCGACTTTCATATCGACTGGACGCCGACGGCATGGGCCGTGCTCGCCTGGTCGGTGCTCGCGCTGTCGATCGGCGCGATCGCGCTCCTGCTCTATCTGATCCGGCGGGGCGAGGTTTCGCGCTCTGCGCAATTGATCTTTCTGGTGCCGCCGTTGTCGGCGTTGCAGGCGCATTTCTTGTTCGGCGAAAATCTCGGGCCTGTCCAGATCGCCGGCATGGCGTTGACGGTGTGCGGGGTTGCGATGGCCGCGCGAACGAAGGCCTGAGCGTCAGACCGGACGTCGCGCGCGGGCTCTTAACATCACAATGCGCTGGACAAACGGCGCGGCGCGACCGGACAATCTCCGCACGAGGCGGCCGCGCAACCGAACGAGCATGATGCGATAGGGCTCGACCTGTCGGTGGGCCCAGTCGCGCAGCATGAGGACATAGGCGCGCAGCCGCACGAACCAGTCGAGCGTCAGCAGCCGATCGGCGCTGACATCGTAGACGAAGGCCGTGAAACCGAGACCGACCGTCTTGGCGAGCAAGAAGACGGCGCATCCTCCCATCACGCGTCCTTTAGCGACCAGCGCGACGCCGACGAGCTTGAAAGGCAGGATAACGATCACGGGCAGTGCAAACAGGACCAGCGATGCGCCCGCGGGCGCGCGCGCCAGAAGAGCCTTGAGCGAGCGCCGGAGGCGCTCGACCGGCAGCGCCGCCGCGACAGCCCCCAGCCCGGCGCCGAGCGCGTCCCAGAGCCAGGCCTCGATCAGGAAGACGAGTGCGAGGGCGGTCCAGAACACGCGGGCGAACGGCTTGCGCATGCGAGCAGCGTCGCGCGCAAACCTTACCGAATTTGGACCCAATCGTGGCTGAAACGCAGCAGCCGCGATCCTGTCAGATGTGAATAGCGCGCTTGTCGACCGCCATCGCAGCTTCTTTGACCGCTTCCGACATCGTCGGATGAGCGTGGCACGTGCGTGCGAGGTCTTCGGCCGATCCGCCGAATTCCATGAGCACACAGGCTTCCGCGATCAGTTCGCCGGCGCCGAAACCGAGGATATGGGCGCCCAGAACCCGGTCCGTCGCGGCGTCGGCGAGAATCTTCACCATTCCGTCCGCTTTCCGCATTGCGCGCGCGCGGCCGTTGGCGGTGAATGGGAACTTGCCGACTTTGTAGGTGACGCCCTGGGCCTTCAGATCGTCCTCGGTCGCGCCGACGGAGGCGATCTCGGGGCTCGTGTAAACCACGCCGGGAATGACGCCATAGTTCACATGACCATGCTGGCCGGCGAGGATTTCGGCGACCGCAACGCCTTCGTCCTCGGCCTTATGGGCGAGCATCGGACCGCGCACCACGTCGCCGATTGCATAGACGCCCGCGACATTGGTCGCGAAATGATCGTCGATCATGATGCGGACGCGTTCCATGGCGACGCCGATCTCTTCCAGTCCCAGACCTTGCGTGTAGGGCGTACGGCCGGTTGCGATCAGCACGCGGTCAGCTTCGATCGTCTGCGTCTCGCCGCCCGCTACAGGCTCGAACGACACTTTCGCAGCGTCGCCGGTCACAACGATATCGGTCACCTTGCTCGCGAGCTTGAAAGCGAAGCCCTGCTTTTCCAGCATGCGCTGGAACTGCTTCACGATCTCGGAATCCATGCCGGGAAGGATACGGTCGAGATATTCGATCACCGTCACTTCGGCGCCGAGGCGCCGCCAGACCGATCCGAGTTCGAGGCCGATGACGCCTGCGCCGACGACGACGAGTTTTTCGGGAACGGAGCCGAGATCGAGGGCTCCGGTCGAGGAAATCACGACCTTCTCGTCTACGGCGATCGGCTGGCCGTTCTTGTCGCGCAGCGTCGCGACGTCGGAGCCGGTCGCGATGACGACGTTCTTCGTCTCGAGCATCTTTGTCGAGCCGTCGTCCGCCTTAACTTCGACCTTGCCGGGCGCAACGATGCGGCCGGTTCCGAAATGCGCGTCGACCTTGTTCTTCTTGAGCAGGAAAGCCACGCCGTTGACGTTGGCGGCGACGGTGTCCGCCTTGTGCTTCATCATCGCCGCGAGATCGAGCTTCGGCTTGCCGACGACGACGCCGAGTGCGGGCAGATCGTGGCTTGCTTCTTCGAACATTTCCGATGCGTGCAGCAACGCCTTGGACGGGATGCAGCCGACGTTGAGGCACGTGCCGCCATGCGTTTTGCGCTTCTCGACGACGGCGACCTTCATGCCGAGTTGCGCTGCACGGATTGCGCAGACATAGCCGCCCGGACCGGTGCCGATGACGATGAGATCGTAGGTCATATGTGCTCCGATTGGCATGCTAGGCTGGCTGAGGCTTCATGCAGACGACCTTGCAAGGCAAGCGTCTCGAAGCATCTGGCCGCCGTGAGAATAATGCATCGATCGAGACGCCGCCGTGCGGCGCCTCGGGATGTGACTGAATCACAGATCGAGGACAAGTCGCGCCGGATCCTCCAGCCCTTCCTTCACCCGCACGAGAAATGTGACGGCTTCCTTGCCGTCGACGATGCGATGATCGTAGGAGAGCGCCAGATACATCATCGGACGAATCTCGATCTTTCCGCCGACGACCATCGGCCGCTCCTGAATCTTGTGCATGCCGAGAATGCCGGATTGCGGCGCGTTGAGGATCGGCGTCGACATGAGCGAGCCGTAGACGCCGCCGTTCGAGATCGTGAACGTGCCGCCCTGCATGTCTTCGATGCCGAGCTTGCCGTCGCGCGCGCGCTTTCCGAAATCGCCGATCGCCTTTTCGACTTGCGCGATCGACATCTGGTCGGCGTCACGCACGACGGGAACGACGAGGCCCTTGTCGGTGCCGACGGCGACGCCGATGTGGCAGAAGTTCTTGTAGATGATGTCCTGCCCGTCGATCTCGGCGTTGACGGCCGGAATTTCTTTCAGCGCCTGGCAGCAGGCCTTCACGAAGAAGCCCATGAAGCCGAGCTTGACGGCGTGCTTTTTCTCGAACGCATCCTTGTATTGCGAACGCAGCGCCATCATCGCGGTCATGTCGACCTCGTTGAAGGTCGTCAGCATGGCGGCCGTGCTCTGCGCTTCCTTGAGGCGGCGCGCGATTGTCTGGCGCAGTTTCGTCATGCGCACGCGCTCTTCGCGCGCAACATCGGCGGGCGCGGACGGGGCGCGCGCAACCATGGGCGCCGGCGCAGAAGCGGGCGCTGCGGGAGGATTGGCGACGTGAGCGAGCACATCGCCCTTCAGCACCTGCCCGCGCTTGCCCGAGCCTGAGACCGCATTTGCGTCGACGCCGGCGTCGGCTGCGACCTTGGCGGCGGCCGGCGAGGGCGGCATGGACGTTCCGCCTGCGGGCGCGGCGGCCGGCGTCGGCGCAGCGGGCTTGGCGGGCGCGGGGGCGGCCGCCTTGCCTGACGAAGCCCCGCCAGCGGCGCCATCCGCGATCTGACCGAGCAAGGCGCCGGGCGTCACCGTCTCGCCGTCCTTGGCCGCGATTTCCGCGAGCACGCCGGACGCCGGCGCGTTCACTTCGAGCGTCACTTTGTCAGTCTCGAGCTCCACCAACGGCTCATCGGCCTTAACGGCGTCGCCGGGTTTCTTGAACCATTTGCCGATCGTCGCCTCGGATACCGATTCGCCGAGAGTGGGAACGCGAATTTCTGTCGCCATCGTCTGTCTCCGCCGCAGCGGTCCCTGTAGTTTTGAGCCGCGTCAGGCGGCGAACGCTTCGTCGAGGAAAGCCTTGAGCTGCGCGAGATGGCGCGACATCGTGCCTGTCGCGGTCGCCGCGGAGGCCGGACGGCCCGCATAGATCGCGCGTTTCGATTTCGAGCCGGCCTGTCCGAGAACCCATTCGAGATAGGGGTCGACGAAGGTCCATGAGCCCATGTTCTTGGGTTCTTCCTGGCACCACACGACGTCCGCCTTCTTGAAGCGCGAGAGTTCTCCGACGAGCCCCTTCAGCGGGAACGGATAGAGCTGCTCGACGCGCAGGAGATAGACGTCGTCGATTCCGCGCTTCTCGCGCTCCTCGTAGAGATCGTAATAGACCTTGCCAGTGCACAGAACGACGCGGCGAATCTTGTCGTCCTTCACGAGCTTGATCTTCTCGCCTTCGAGACGCTCGGCGTCGTCCGATATCCAGCGCTGGAAATAGGAGTCCGGTCCGAATTCCTCGATGTTCGACACGCAACGCTTGTGGCGCAGCAGCGATTTCGGCGTCATCAGAACGAGCGGCTTTCGGATGTCGCGACAGAGCTGACGGCGCAGGATGTGGAAATAATTCGCCGGCGTCGTGCAGTTTGCGACCTGCATGTTGTCTTCCGCGCACATCTGCAGATAGCGCTCGAGACGGGCCGAGGAATGCTCGGGCCCTTGTCCTTCGTAGCCGTGCGGCAGCAGGCAGACGAGGCCCGACATGCGCAGCCACTTGCGTTCGCCCGAGGAGATGAACTGGTCGAACAGCACCTGCGCGCCGTTGGCGAAGTCGCCGAACTGCGCTTCCCAGAGCGTCAACGCCTCTGGCTCGGCGAGCGAATAGCCGTATTCGAAGCCGAGCACCGCTTCTTCGGAAAGCATCGAGTTGATGACTTCGTACTTGCCCTGCTTGCCTTCGTTCAGATGGTTCAGCGGCGCGTACCGGCGCTCGGTCTCCTGATCGATCAGCATGGAATGGCGCTGCGAGAAGGTGCCGCGTTCAACGTCCTGACCCGAGAGGCGGACGCGATGGCCGTCCCACAGGAAGGTCGCGAAGGCGAGCGCTTCCGCCATCGCCCAGTCGATGCCCTTGCCGCTCTCGACCATCTTGCGACGATTGTCGAGGAAGCGCTGGATCGTGCGATGTACGTTGAAGCCTTCCGGCGCCTGCGTGAGTTTCACGCCGAGCATCCGCAGATGGCCGAGATCGACGCCGGTCGCGCCGCGGCGCGCATCGTCGTTGAGTTCGCTGGCGGCCTTCAGGCCCGCCCAGCGGCCGTCGAGCCAATCGGCCTTGTTCGGCTTGTAGGCCTGGCCCGCCTCGAATTCCGCTTCGAGGCGATGACGCCAGTCGCCCATCATCTTCTCGACCTCGCCGCGCGTGACGAGGCTCTCGCCGATCAGCTTTTCCGCATAGATGTCGAGCGTCGACTTGTGCGACCTGATCTTGCGGTACATCAGCGGCTGCGTGAAGCCGGGCTCGTCGCCTTCGTTGTGGCCGAAACGGCGATAGCACCACATGTCGATGACGACCGGCTTCTGAAAGCGCATGCGGAATTCGGTGGCGACCTTGGCTGCGAAAACGACAGCTTCCGGATCGTCGCCGTTCACATGGAAGATCGGCGCCTCGACCATCTTCGCCACGTCGGACGGATAGGGTGAAGAGCGGGAATAGCGCGGATAGGTGGTGAAGCCGATCTGGTTGTTGATGATGAAGTGCACCGAACCGCCGGTGCGGTGGCCTTTGAGGCCGGAGAGGCCGAAGCACTCGGCCACGACGCCCTGGCCAGCGAAGGCCGCGTCGCCGTGGATCAACAAGGGCATCACGACGCGGCGATCGTCACGGGTCGCTCCGTGCTGGTCCTGTTTGGCGCGCACCTTGCCGAGCACGACTGGGTCGACGATTTCGAGATGCGAGGGGTTCGCCGTCAGCGAGAGGTGGACCTTGTTGTTGTCGAACTCGCGGTCGGAGGACGCGCCGAGGTGATATTTTACGTCGCCCGAACCTTCGACCTCGTCAGGCAGGAACGAGCCGCCCTTGAATTCATGAAACAACGCGCGGTGAGGCTTGGCCATCACCTGACAGAGTATGTTCAGGCGGCCGCGATGGGCCATGCCGAACACGATCTCCTTCACGCCGAGCGCGCCGCCGCGCTTGATGATCTGTTCCAGCGCGGGAACGATCGATTCGCCGCCGTCGAGACCGAAACGCTTCGTGCCGGTGTATTTCACGTCGAGGAATTTCTCGAATCCCTCGGCCTCGACGAGTTTCTGCAGAATGGCGCGCTTGCCTTCCTTCGTGAAGGCGATCTCCTTGTGCGGACCCTCGATGCGCTCCTGGATCCACGCCTTTTCGGCAGGATCCGAAATGTGCATGAACTCGTAGCCGATCGTCGAGCAATAGGTTCGACGCAGGATCGCGAGCATTTCAAAAATGGTCGCGTATTCCATGCCGAGCACATGATCGATGAAGATCTTGCGGTCGTAGTCGGCGTCCTCGAAACCGTAGCTCGAGGGATGCAATTCTTCATGATCGCCGCGCGGCTCGAGGCCGAGCGGATCGAGATTGGCGTGCAGATGCCCGCGCATGCGATAGGCGCGGATCATCATGATCGCGCGCACGGAATCGCGCGTCGCGCGTTGCAGGTCGGCCGCAGAAAGCTGCTCGCCTTTCGCGGCGGCCTTGGCCTTGATCTTGTCGCCGAGCGTCTTCTCGGTCGCGCCCCAATCGCCGTCGAGCGCCGAGACCATTTCGCCGTTGGCGACGATCGGCCAGTTCGCGCGTTTCCAGGACGCGCCGCGCGCGTTCTTCTCGACGGTCGCGCGATCGTCGTTCAGACTCTCGAAGAATTCGCGCCACTCAGCGTCGACCGATGCCGGGTTCTTTTCCCAAGCGTCCTGCAATTGCGCGACGTAAGCCGCATTGCCGCCATAGAGAAAAGAGGTGTCCGCGAATTCGGCGTTACGCCCCGAACGGGCGCCGCCGCCACTGTTCGATCCGGTATCGGCCATGTCTGGTCTCCTTCGGATTGCGCCGCATCAGCGCGTCAAAGCTCTGCGCCGCGCCATCACTACGACGGCGCGGCTTGTTTCAGCCGGGAGAAAGCTCCGGCTTCTTTCAGTTGCTGCTCAGCCCTTGAGCAGTTCGGCGAGCGTCTTGCCGAGGCGCGCCGGCGAAGGCGACACCTTGATGCCCGCTGCTTCCATGGCGGCGATCTTGTCTTCCGCGCCGCCCTTGCCGCCGGAGATGATCGCGCCGGCGTGACCCATGCGACGTCCGGGAGGCGCCGTGCGGCCGGCGATGAAGCCGACGGTCGGCTTCTTCCGTCCGCGTTTGGCCTCGTCCTTCAGGAATTGCGCGGCGTCCTCTTCCGCCGAGCCGCCGATCTCGCCGATCATGATGATCGACTTGGTCTCGTCGTCGGCGAGGAACATCTCCAGAATATCGATGAATTCTGTGCCCTTGACGGGGTCGCCGCCGATGCCGACGGCCGAGGTCTGGCCGAGGCCGACCTGCGTCGTCTGGAACACGGCCTCGTAGGTGAGCGTGCCCGAACGCGACACGACGCCGACCGAACCGCGCTTGAAGATATTGCCGGGCATGATGCCGATCTTGCACTCGCCGGCCGTCATGACGCCGGGGCAGTTCGGTCCGATAAGGCGGGACTTCGAGCCGACGAGCGACCGCTTCACCTTGATCATGTCCTGAACCGGAATGCCTTCGGTGATGCAGACGATGAGCGGAACTTCCGCGTCGATCGCCTCGCAGATGGCGTCGGCCGCGCCCGGCGGCGGAACGTAGATCACGGACGCGTCGGCGCCGGTCTTTTGGCGCGCCTCGGCGACGGTTTCGAAAATCGGCAGGCCGAGATGCGTCGCGCCGCCCTTTCCAGGCGCCACGCCGCCGACCATTTTCGTGCCGTAGGCGATCGCCTGTTCGGAATGGAAGGTGCCGTTCTTGCCGGTGAAGCCCTGGCAGATGACCTTGGTGTTCTTGTCGATGAGGACGGACATCAGGCGGCTTCCTTCACGGCTTTCACGATTTTCTGGGCGGCGTCGTCGAGGTCGTCGGCGGGGATCACGTTGAGCTTGGACTCCGAGATGATCTTCTTGCCGAGATCGACATTTGTGCCTTCGAGGCGCACGACGAGCGGCACCTTGAGGCCGACTTCCTTCACGGCTGCGATCACGCCTTCGGCGATGATGTCGCACTTCATGATGCCGCCAAAGATGTTGATGAGGATGCCCTTCACATTGGGATCGGCGGTGATGATCTTGAACGCCGCGGTGACCTTCTCCTTGCTCGCGCCGCCGCCGACGTCGAGGAAGTTGGCCGGGCTTTCGCCGTAGAGCTTGATGATGTCCATCGTCGCCATGGCGAGGCCGGCGCCGTTGACCATGCAGCCGATCGTGCCTTCGAGCGTGATGTAGTTGAGGTCGTATTTCGACGCCTCGAGCTCCTTCTCGTCTTCTTCCGTCTCGTCGCGCAGCGCGGCGACGTCGGGATGACGGAACAGGGCGTTGTTGTCGAAGGAAACCTTGGCGTCGAGACATTTCAGCTTGCCGTCGGTCGTGACGATCAGCGGATTGATCTCGAGCATCTCCATGTCCTTCGCGACGAACGCGGCGTAGAGCTTATCGATCAGGGCGCCGGCCTGCTTGGCGAGATCGCCGGTGAGCGCCAGCGCCTGCGCGACGCGGCGGCCGTGATGGGGCTGCACGCCGGTCGCCGGATCGACGGAGAAGGTGACGATCTTCTCGGGCGTCTTGTGAGCGACTTCCTCGATGTCCATGCCGCCTTCCGTCGAGACGACGAAGGCGATGCGCGAGGTCGAGCGATCGACGAGCATCGACAGGTAGAATTCCTTGGCGATGTCGGAGCCTTCCTCGATGTAGAGGCGGTTTACCTGCTTGCCGGCCGCGCCGGTCTGGATCGTGACGAGCGTCGCGCCGAGCATCTGCTTCACATTGGCGACGACTTCGTCGACGGATTTGGCGAGGCGCACGCCGCCCTTTTCGCCGGCGCTCTGTTCCTTGAACTTGCCCTTGCCGCGGCCGCCCGCGTGAATCTGCGACTTGACGACCCAAAGCGGTCCGCCGAGTTCCTTGGCGGCCTTCTCGGCTTCGTCGGCCTTCAGCACCGCGACGCCGCGCGAAACCGGCGCGCCGAACTCCTTCAGGATGGCTTTCGCCTGGTATTCATGGAT
The DNA here is from genome assembly GCA_028868735.1 of Hyphomicrobiales bacterium. GTDB lineage: Bacteria > Pseudomonadota > Alphaproteobacteria > Rhizobiales > Beijerinckiaceae > JAJXWB01. Next base: position 14,793 of record JAGWTW010000044.1, read on the forward strand.
GTTCATTCGAAACTTCCCCTCCTGTCCCGGCGCGATTACTCGCTGCGCGGGCGTTTGCTCCACATGCGGCCGGCCGCTCGCGCGGCCGGCGCTGTTTCAGGCGATCAGGCGTAGGCCGGATCGATCTTCTTGCAGGCCTCGATCAGGCCCTGCACGGCGCCGACCGACTTCTTGAACATTTCGGTTTCCGCCGCGTCGAAGGCGATCTGCACGATCTTCTCGACGCCGCCCGCGCCGATAACCGCGGGCACGCCGACATACATGTCCTTCACGCCGTATTCGCCGTTGAGGTGCGCGGCGATCGGCAGGATGCGCTTCTGGTCCCGGAGATAGGATTCGGCCATGGCGATGGCGGAGGCGGCCGGCGCGTAGAAGGCCGAGCCGGTCTTGAGCAGCGCGACGATCTCGCCGCCGCCCTTGCGCGTGCGCTCGACGATCGAATCGAGCTTCTCCTGCGTGAGCCAGCCCATCTTGACGAGGTCGGGCAGCGGCACGCCGCCGACCGTGGAATGGCGTACGAGCGGCACCATGTCGTCGCCGTGGCCGCCGAGCGTCATCGCGTGCACGTCGCGCACCGACACGTTGAGCGCTTCGGCGAGGAAGTAGCGGAAGCGGGCCGAGTCGAGTACGCCGGCCATGCCGACGACCTTGTTCTTCGGCAGGCCCGAGGCCTTCTGCAGCGCCCAAACCATCGCGTCGAGCGGGTTGGTGATGCAGATGACGAAGGCGTTGGGGGCGTATTGCTTGATGCCCGCGCCGACCGAGGTCATGACCTTCAGGTTGATGCCGAGAAGGTCGTCGCGGCTCATGCCGGGCTTGCGGGGCACGCCGGCGGTCACGATGATGACGTCCGCGCCGGCGATGTCCTTGTAGTCGTTGGCGCCGGAGAGTTTCGCATCGAAGCCGTCGACGGGCGAGGATTCGGCAAGATCGAGCGCCTTGCCCTGCGGAACGCCCTCGGCGATGTCGAACAGGACGATGTCGCCGAGTTCCTTCAGCCCGGCGAGATGAGCCAGGGTGCCGCCGATCTGGCCGGCTCCGATCAATGCGATTTTCTTACGCGCCATGTGTCGATCCTCGTCGTGCCGACTTGTTCGAGCCAAAAGGCCATTCGGCCGGGTCGGACAGGCACGACCGCCCGGCAATTCTGCGCGCGCTGGAACACGTCGAAATGACGGTTTCCCGACGCCGAGCCTCTTTGAACCGATCATTTGAAACTGGCAAGGCAACAAAAGACTCAGTTGCTCAGCCATAGGCTCGCCGGCGCGGCTTCGTGCCGCCCTGGCGCTTTGAAGCATTCGACTTTTCAATCGCATAGCAGACCGCTTGCGCAGAAAGCCTCAAAATCGAACTGTTGTTACAAATTACAAAATCTGTAAGTCATCTCAAACTCGACTCAATACCGGCCGTTGCCAAGGGTTTGCAGCAGCAGTCGCGCTACCCGCGCGGCCCTGGTGTCGACCGAGGGTCGCAGCAAGTCCCGGTCCAGCGCGATGGCCGTCGGGTGGACGAACCGGTGGGTCAGGTCGAAGACGAGCGCCAACGCCTTTCGTAGATCGACGGGGAAAAAATTGCCCTGCGCAAAGCCCTCCTCGATCGTGCGCTGCACGGCGCCCTGGAGGCGTCCCCGGTGCTTGCGGGCGACGCCCGTATTGGATTCCGCCGCCTGGACCAGCAGGCGGAAGAGGACGGGGTCGCGTTCGAGCTTGTTCCGGTACGAGCGGTGGATCGCAAACAGAATGCGTTCGAGCTTGTCGGGCGCCGGGTCCGGACCCTCGGCGATCACGCGCACCTCGGCCTCGATCGGCCGTAGCCAGGCGGCCGTCACCTCGTCGAGCAGCGCCGCCTTGGAGGGGAAGTAACGATAGACGTTGGCGTGCGACATGCCGGCGGCCGCGGCGATGTCGACGACGGTCGTGCGCCGCGGACCGAGACGCCGGAGAAAGGTCGCCGCCGTCTCGAGGATCCGCGACTCCGGCGGCTGCTCCTGCGATCTCGGTGCGAGCGCCATGCGGTCAGGTCTCGACGAGGCCGCCGGAATCGCCGGACATGTCCGAAAGCGAGCCGTGCGGGAGAGCGAGATATTCCTGCGACTGCATCTCGATGAGGCGCGAAACCGTTCGGTCGAATTCGAAGGCCTCGTGGCCCTCCGTGCCCGTGTAGAGCTTCTGTGGCGGCGCGGCGGCGGCGGCGACCAGCTTGACGCGGTGATCGTAGAGCGCGTCGATCAGCACGATGAAGCGCTTCACCTCGTTCTTCTTCGCCGGTTCGAGAACCGGAATCCCGTCGATCACGAGCGTATGAAACACGCGGGCGATCTCGACGAAATCGCTGGCGCCGAGCGGGCGCAAGCACAAATCTTCGTAGCGGCAGAAGGCGACGTTGTGCGCGACCTCGGGCATGTCGACGTCGCGGCCGAAGACCCGTACATGGCCCGGCGCGCCGCGCTCGACGCCTGCGAGCGCCGAAAAAATGCGCCGCAATTGCGTTGTCGCCGCAGGACCCTGCGGCGTGAACCAGAGATCGGAGGCGGACAATTTCTCGAGCCGGAAATCGGTGCGCGCTTCGAGCCGGAACACCTGCATCCTTTCGCGGATCATGGCGATGAAGGGCGTGAATAGCGCGCGGTTCAGGCCGTCCCGATAGAGATCGTCCGGCTCGACATTGGAGGTCGCCACGACGACGACGCCGCGCGCGAACAGCGCCTGGAACAGACGTCCGAGGATCATGGCGTCGGCGATGTCGGTGACCGCGAACTCATCGAAGCACAAGAGCCACGCTTCCTCGGCGAGCGCGTCGGCGACGGGCGCGATCGGGTCGTCGCCCTTGACTTCGCCCTTCTTCAGCTTTTGCCGCCAGGCGTGCACGCGCGCATGAACATCCGACATGAAGGAATGGAAATGCGCGCGCCGCTTCCTTTGCACGACCACTGTGTCGAAGAAGAGATCCATCAACATGGTCTTGCCGCGGCCGACCGGACCCCAGATGTAGAGACCGCGGGGAGACGCGTTCTGCTTGCGCGCGCCGAACAGCCATCCGAGGGCGCTCGATTTACGCGCGAGCCGATGTTCGGCGAGTTCCGCGCAAAGGGCGTCGAGCTTTTTTGTCGCCGCTTCCTGTGCAGGATCGCGCTCGATCAGGCCTTGCCGGACCTTTTCCAGATAGCGCGCCTCGATCGTGCCGGCCATGTCGTCTCCTCGCGCGGAGGCCATAACCGGCCCGCGGATGATTGATCAAGCGTCTCTTCGCGGGTCAGAGGCCGCCCATCGCGCAGACGATCTTCCATTCGGCGTCCGTCACAGGCTGCACGGATAGTCGGGAATTCACAACGAGGGCCATTTTCGCAAGCCGCGGTTCGGCCTTGACCGCCGCGAGCGTCACCGGTTTCGCAAGAGGCTTCTTCGCCTTCACGTCGACCATGCAGAACTTGCCGCTTTCGTCGCTCGGGTCGGGATAGAAAGTCTTGATGATTTCGACGATACCGACGACGGCGCGCTCCTCGTTGGAATGGTAGAAGAATGCGGTTTCGCCTTTCTTCATCGCCATCAGATGAAGCTTGGCCTGATGGTTGCGCACGCCGTTCCAGAACGTGCCTTTCGCGCCCGCGGCGACCTGCTCGTCCCACGACCAGACCGAAGGCTCGCTCTTCATCAACCAGTGCGCCATTTGCGAATCCTTTCAGCTTTCTGATTTCGTCGGACGCATCAGCAGCGAATCGATTGCGGCGTCGACGCCGAGTTCGCCGGCGACGATGCGGTCGACGACGCTCGCAATCGGCATTTCGACGCCTTTCATCCGCGCAAGCTCCACCAGCGCACGTGCGGTGAAGGCGCCTTCGGCGAGCTTGCCGCCGCCGGCCTCCGACGTCGACTTTCCCGCGCCGATGGCATGGCCGAAGGCGAAATTGCGGGATTGAAGCGTCGCGCAGCAAAGTACGAGATCGCCGAGGCCGGAGAGGCCGAGCAGCGTCTCCGGTTGCGCGCCGAACGCGCGTCCGAAGCGCGTGAGTTCGGCGAAGGCCCGCGCAGTCAGCGCAGCGACCGCGCTCGCGCCGAGGCCTCGACCGGCGGCGATGCCGCAGGCGATCGCGAGCACGTTCTTCGCCGCGCCGCCGATCTCCGCGCCGCGTATGTCTGTCGAGCGATAGAGGCGAAACGTCGGCGCGTCGAGCGTGCGGCCAAGGCGTTCGGCGGTCTCGAGATCCCGTGCGGCGAGCGTTACGGCGGTCGGGAGATTCGCCGCGACGTCGGCGGCGAAACTCGGGCCGGACAGAACGGCTGCGCGTGCGTGCGGGGCCTCGGCGGCGACGACGTCGCTCAAGAACGCGTGCGTGCCGCGCTCGATTCCCTTCGCGCAGAGCACGAGGTCGGCGTCTTCGCGCAAATCGGCTTTCGCCGCGCGAAGAACATCGCGCAGGGATTGCGCGGGCATGACGGCGAGAACGCACTGCGCCTCGCGCACGCGCCGAAGATCGGCGGTCGGTTCGACCGCGTCGGCGAGGCGTACGCCGGGAAGGCGCCGCACGTTTTCGCGCGCGCGTTTCATCTCGGCGACATGATCGGCGTTGCGCGCCCAGAGAAGCACGCGCGTTCCCCTGCGGGCGGCGAGATTGGCGAGGGCTGTGCCCCAGGCGCCGGCGCCGAGCACGGCGATAGGCGCGCTCATGGCGTCAGCCCCGCGTTGTCCGGCCGCGTCCACATCGTTTCGAACGTCTGCAGGAACGCGGCGGCAAGCGCCGGATTTTCGACGAGCACGACGTCGTTGTCCTGATAGCGCTCGCCGGAATACGAAAAATTCGCCGAGCCCGTGCGCAGAAGGCGCCGGTCGACGACGTAGGATTTGAGGTGCATGGATTCGCTGTGGCGGGCCTTGAAGCGGATTGCGACGGTCTTGACCGCGGCGAGCGCGGACAACGCGTCCGCGCCGCGGTTTCCCGCGTGATCCATCTCGTCGCGGTCGAGATAGATGCGGATAGCGACGCCGCGCCGGGCCGCGTCCGCAAGCGCGCCGAGGACGTCGCGGTCGGTGAGCACGAAAGCCGCCATGTCGATCGACTTTCGCGCGCCCGCCAGGATCGACAGGTCGGTCCCGGCCGTCTGCGGCGATGGGCCGTAGAAGAGGCGCACGCCTGCGATGGCCGGTTCTGGCTCGCCGCTGCGCGGCGCGGCGAGCGCGATCGCCAGCGTCATCGCGGTCAGGGAGACGAGCCGCGCCAAGATCTCACGCTTTGCCGTGGTGGCGCGTTTCGAGCCGGGCGTCGAGCGGCCAGCGCGGGTGCGCGGCGGCGGTGAAATCGCTGACGAGCCCGCGCTCCATGCGCTCGATGCCGGCCCAGGCGATCATCGCGCCGTTGTCGGTGCACAGTTCGGGCGGCGGCGCCACGAGCCGCAATCCGGATTCTCCGCAGAAGCGGCCGAGCGCGCGCCGGATCGCCCCGTTCGCGGCAACGCCGCCGGCGACGACCAGCGCTTCCGGCCGGGTTCCGCCCTCGCGCGAGACGCGCAGGGCGGCGCGGGTGCGGTCGATGACCACATCGACCACCGCCGACTGGAACGAAGCGCAGAGGTCGGCGACCGAGGTTCTCGATAGCGGCGCGAGGCGCGTCGCCTCGTTGCGGACGGCGGTCTTGAGCCCCGAGAGCGAGAAATCCGGGTCCGGTCTGCCGAGCATCGGCCGCGGCAGGTCGAACCGCGCCGGGTCGCCTTCGAGCGCCGTGCGCTCCACATTCGGGCCGCCGGGATAGGGCAGGCCCAGAAGCTTGCCAACCTTGTCGAAAGCCTCGCCGATCGCGTCGTCGATCGTCGAGCCGAGGCGGCGATAGTCGCCGACGCCGCGCACCTCCAGCAACTGGGTGTGCCCTCCCGACATAAGCAGGATCATGTAAGGGAACGGCAGGTTGTCGGTCATGCGCGCGGTCAGCGCATGCGCCTCGAGGTGATTGACGGCGACGAAGGGCTTTCCGGCGGCCCAGGCCAGGGCCTTGCCGGCCGTGAGCCCGACCAGCAGGCCGCCGATGAGGCCGGGCCCGGCGGCCGCCGCCACGGCGTCGATCTGCGCCAACGCGACGCCCGCGTGCGCCAGCGCGCGGCGGATCAGGTGATCGAGATAGTCGACATGCGCGCGGGCGGCGATTTCCGGCACAACCCCTCCGTAGGCGGCGTGCTCGGCGATCTGGCTCATCACCTCATTGGCGAGAATGTCTCCGCCGCCTTCCGGACGCTTGCGCACGACAGCTGCGGAGGTCTCGTCGCAGGTCGTTTCGATTCCCAGAACCAGCATCAATCGCGCGCCCTTGCATCGTCACGGCGCAACCTATAGTCGAGCGACCGATACGGCAAACAGGTACTCCATCGATGGGCGCATCCTTCCTGAGGCTCGGCACGCGCGGCAGCCCGCTCGCGCTCGCGCAGGCGCGCGAAACGCGCCGCAGGCTGAGCGCCGTTCACGGCGTTCACGAGGATGCGGTCGAGATCGTCGTCATCAAGACGACCGGCGACGCCATCGTCGACCGCCCGCTCGGCGAGGCGGGCGGCAAGGGCCTTTTCACGAAGGAGCTGGACGCCGCCCAGCTCGACGGCTCGATCGACATCGCCGTACATTCGGCGAAAGATCTGCCGACGGCTCTGCCGCCGGGCCTGACGGTCGCCGGCTATCTCCCGCGCGAGGACGTGCGCGACGCGCTGATTTCGCCGCGTGCGCCCGATATCGCGGGTCTGCCGAAAGGCGCGCGCGTCGGCACCGCTTCGCTGAGGCGCGCGGCGCAATTGAAGCGTCTGCGGCCGGATTTCGAGACGCCGCTTCTGCGCGGCAATGTCGAAACGCGTTTGCGCAAGGCGCAGGACGGCGAGATCGACGCGACGCTGCTGGCGCTCGCCGGTCTGAAGCGGCTCGGACTCGCCGATCGTGCGACGGCCATCCTCGAGATCGGCGAATTCCTGCCGGCTGTCGGTCAGGGCGCGATCGCGATCACGGTGCGCGGCGACGATCACGCGACCGCAACGAAACTCGGCGCGATCCTGCATCACGACACCGGCGTCGCGCTGACGACGGAACGCGCGTTTCTCCACGCTCTGGACGGTTCCTGCAAAACGCCGATCGCCGGCCATGCGCGCATCGTCGACGGCGTTGTGCATTTTTCCGGCATGGTCCTGCGCATGGACGGCTCCGAATCGTTCGAAGCCTCCTCGTCCGGCGCAATCGCCGACGCCGCGAAGATCGGCGCCAAGGCCGGCGAAGACATTCTCGCGCGCCTGCCGCCCGGCGTGCTCGCCGACAGGGCATGAAGGTTCTCGTCCTCCGCGCGATCGAGGACGCCCGTCGAACGGCGGCGCGCCTCGCAGAGCGGGGACATCAAGCAATCGTCTCGCCGGCAATCGTTTTTCGCGCGATCCCGCATACGATTCCCGATGATCGTTTCGACGCTCTGATCGCAACGAGCGCGCATGCGTTCGTCGACGAACCGAGAAATTCGATCGTTTCGATCCCGCTGTTTGTCGTCGGCGAGAAAACGCTCGAAGCCGCGCGTCGCGCGGGATTTTCCGGCGTCGCGGAAACCGCGCCGAATGCGGTGGCTCTGGTCGAGGCCATCCGTCGCAACGTTTCCGCCGGCGCGCGCGCGATCTATCTCGCCGGACGCGACCGCAAGACGGAGATCGAAGACGCGCTGCGTCCCATGCACGATCTCCTGACGATCGAAACCTACGCGGCCGAGCGCGCGACGCGTTTGACGCTGGAGGCGGCCATGGCAGCGCGCGCCGGCACGATCGACGTCGTCCTGCATTACTCGCGCAGAAGCGCAGAAATCTATCGCGATGTTGTTCGCGCAGAAGATCTGGTCGCGCATGCTATGCGCGTGCGCCATGTCGCGATCTCGCAGGACGCCGCCGCGCCGCTGCGGACGGCGGGCTTCGACGTCGCCGCCGCCGACGCGCCCGACGAAAGTTCGATGTTCGAAACAATGGAAAAAGGGCGGAAGAGATGACGAAGACGATCCTCATTACCGGCGGCAGCCGCGGCATCGGCCGCGCGGTCGCGATCCTCGCCGCGCGGCGCGGCTGGAATATCGCTTTCACCTATATCGCAAACGAATCGGCCGCCAACGAGACCGCCGAGGCCGTGCGCAGGGCCGGCGGCAAGGCGCTCGCGATCAAAGGACATGCGGCCGTGCAGGCCGAGGTCGCGGCCGCGTTCGATGCGACAGAGAAAGCGTTCGGCGCGATAGACGGCTTCGTCAACAACGCCGGCTTCGGAACGCAGACCGCGCAGCTCGCCGACAAGAAACCTGAAGATATCGCTGCGCTCGTCGAGACCAATGTGCTCGGCGCCTTGCTCGGCGCGCGCGAGGCGGCGCGGCGCATGTCGACGAAGCGCGGCGGCAAGGGCGGCTCGATCGTCAACATGTCGTCGGCGGCGACGCGGCTCGGGATGCCGAACGAAGGCGTCGATTACGCGGCGACCAAAGGCGCGATGGATCCGCTGACGATCGGGCTTTCGCGCGAACTCGGGCCGCAGGGCGTGCGGGTCAACGCCGTGCGGCCGGGTCTGATCGCGACGGACTTCCACGCGCTGATGGGCGCGCCGGAACGTTTGCAGAAACTGATGCAGTTCGTGCCGATGGGCCGCGAGGGAACGGCGGAAGAAGTCGCGGAAGCCGTCGTATGGCTTCTGTCCGACGAAGCGTCCTACGTCTCCGGCGCGTTGCTCGACGTCACCGGCGCGCGCTAGCGGTGAAAAGCCGACGCCCGGCGCCGCCTTAGGGACCCGAGCGCCGGTCTCGACCGCACGCTCTGTCAGTTCGTGCGGCCGGTCGCCGTCATGTCGAGCAAGGCCTGCGGCTTGGCCGCCGCGGACTTTCTGCCGGCCTTCTGCGGTTTGTCCGGATCGGTCACGAGAATGGTCTCGGGAACCGTCGCCACGGGCGCGGGGGCGGGATCGGTCTTCTGGCCGAAGGCGAGCAGACGGCCGATCGCATCGCCCGTCTTCGAGCCGGCCGCCGCGAGCGCCGTCGGCGGCGTGGCGGGTTCCGGCGCCCTGGCTGCGACCGTTTCGGCGACGGTCGTCGGGATTTTTGCGCCGCCCCTGGCGATTTTCGCCGGAGAGGCCTTGATCGGCCGCCCCTTCTCGTCGAGCGGAATCTCGACCGGGCCGGCCTCGAGCGCCTCCGGACGACTCACTTCGTCGATCGCCGCAAATTGCGGATTCTGGCCGCCGTCGGCGTATTGGATGCGGATCGGCTTTACGCCGCGCGCCACGAGTTCGGCCACTTTCGAATTGTCGGCGGACGCCTTCGCTGCGACCGCCTGCCTGATCTCCGGATCTTCAGCAAGCGCAGGGCAGGGGCCGGAGGGATCGAGACGGCCGCCATTGGCGGGCTGCTCGTCGAAAACGTAATGGCGCCCGCAGACGCCGACCGTCGGCTCGCGTTTCGTGACCTCGAAATGGTCCGAGCCTTCCTTGAGCTGGCGCCAGAACGGCATGTTGGGGTCGAGCCGATGCTTGGCGAGATTTTCGGCCGTCATGCGGAACGGGAACGATTCCATCTGGATTTCGCGCTGGCCGCCGCCGAAGGCTTCGCGCGCGACCGCGTAGATTTCAGCGATCTGATTGTCCGTCATCGAGAAACAGCCGGCCGACGAGCAGGCGCCGTGGACCATGATCGAACCGCCGGTGTGGCCGAGCGCGCGATCGAGCGTGTTCGGATAGCCGACGTTGAAAGACAGATACCAATTCGAATTCGGATTCATCTGGCCGGGCGTGATCGCGTAGAAGCCTTCCGGCACCTGCCGGTCGCCTTCGCGCACCTTGGGGCCGAGCTGGCCGGACCAACGGCACATCGGATAGGTCTTGAGCAGCGTGTATCGCCCGTCCGCCTTCATCTTCCAGATCTCGAGCTCCGCCTCCTTCTTGTAGGCGCGAATCAGGATCGGCTTGTGGGCGTCGGTGCCTTTCGCATTCATCAGCGAGACGGTCTCGGAGGGAATCGGCTTCCATGCGCGGGCGTTCGACGCCGACGGAGACGCGTTGCAACCGGCCAGCGCTGCGCCTGCGAGGCCGAGCGCGCCGAAGCGCGCCAGAACGGAAAATTTCGGCGGGAAGCTCATACGCTTGTCGCGTCCCCTGTTCTTGTTCGCCGCGTTGGCCGGCTGCGAACCGATTTACGGCCGTTATCCTTACGTCTCTGTTACTCGCGGCAGGCGCCTTCTTCTGTCACGGTTAGCCGTTCGTTAACCGCGGCGCCCGGACTACTGGCGCCTGCGTCCCATGGCCAGAAACTTGTCGGCGCGCGCGGCCCGTATCTGGTCCGCGCTCTGCCCGGCCAGTTGCTCGAACGCCGCGGCGATGGCTGCGCCGGTCGCTTCGATCATCGCCTGCGGATCGCGGTGCGCGCCGCCGACAGGTTCGGGCACGACGGCGTCGATGATGCCGAATTTGAGCAAATCTTGGGCCGTGATCTTCATATTGGTCGCCGCTTCCTGCGCCCGGCCGGAATCACGCCAGAGAATGGAAGCCGACGCCTCGGGCGAAGCTACTGTATAGATTGCATGTTCCAGCATGAGAACGCGGTTGCAGCTCGCAATCGCGACCGCGCCGCCGGAGCCGCCTTCGCCTAGAACTACGGCGACGTTGGGAACCCCGAGCGCCAGCGACGCGTCGGTCGAGCGGGCGATGGCTTCGGCCTGCCCGCGCTCCTCGGCGTCGACGCCGGGAAAGGCGCCGGCCGTATCGACGAGGCAGAGGACCGGAACGTCGAAGCGGTCGGCGAGCTCCATCAGGCGCACGGCCTTCCGATAGCCCTCCGGCCGGGCCATACCGAAATTATGCGCCAGGCGGGTCTTGGTGTCCGTTCCCTTTTCCTGGCCGATCACGCAGACCGGCGCGCCGCGGAAACGGCCGAGACCGCCGACGATGGCCGCGTCCTCGGCGAATTTGCGGTCGCCGGCGAGCGGCGTGAAGTCCGTGACGAGCCCATTGACGAAATCGAGAAAACGCGGCCGCTGCGGGTGGCGGGCGACCAGCGTCTTCTGCCAGGGCGTCAGATCCTTGTAGAGGTCGGCCAGCGCCTTGGCGGCCTTGGCCTCGAGCTTCGTGAGCTCCTCGCCGATCGAAACCGCTCCGCCGCGCGTGGCGACCGCCCTCAATTCCTCGACCTTCGCCTCAAGTTCGGCGACGGGCTTTTCGAAGTCGAGGTAGGATCGCATGAAGGGCGGAGTTGCGGCGCGCACGCCTGACCAGGGCGTCCCGCGCCGGCTGCGCCGGGAGCGGCGCGAAACTGGCGATTACGGCCTTTGAAGTCAAGCGCGCGGATGTCGGGGCCGTAGATCGTGGATGTGAGCATCAAACGAGATCAAGCGCTTGCCGATTGGCGATAGCGCGCTGGGAGCCGTGTCCCGCCCGAATTCATGGAGATTGGCGGCAATGGCGCGCCAAATCGTGAGACTGGCCGGCATTTGAATGATTATCCGATCGGAAACTGTGGCGCGCAACGCGGCGTTGGCCAGACCCGCAGCCTCATCGGCGATCAAGAACGAGCGCCGATCCGACGGTTGTTCATCGGAGGCAATTACGATCGACATTTCGGTTCGACTGAACCACGAATTGGTCCGCGGCGTAGTCCGCTCCCTTTTGAAGGATGGCGGGTACAGGGTCGTCAGCGGCGGGATGGAAGATATCGCAAAGGAAGTGACCTTGCTCAACGACGCGGAATACAGGCGATAGCGCCGGGAAACCGACTGGACGGTTGGATCGCCCTTTGAAGACCGGGCAATGTCCGTCAGCGGTCTTCCTCGATCGTCACGCCTGGCTTGTTGAAACGCGCCTTCGTTTGAGCCGGTCGATCAACCGGCGACCACTCAGTCGAGCTGCGCCACTTCTTCCGCACGATTGGCCAGACTCCCGGGCGCCTGTGCGCCCGGGACGAGGCGCATCCAGTCGATGCGGTTCGGATATCGGAACAGGCCGCGGTTTGCGTAATCGGGCACTACCTTGCGCAGCCTGTCGACGCCGACATCGACGCCCTCGCCGCGCAGACCGAGGATAGTCGGCGACATATCGATCTCCGCCGTCGCGACGGATTCGCGTCCCGCGGTGTCGAGCGCGACGATCGCGGCGCCCTTCCTCTTGCCGGCCGCGTGATGTGAAATCCTGAGCCTCTGCTCGCCGTCTTCGATCGCGAGCCGCACATAACGCATCAGCTTGTAGCCGCCGCGATACGCAAACACGATGGATCGATCCATAACATAGGCGACAAATCCGCTCGACGCGTCGCCGATGGAAAAGATCACGCCTTCGTCGCCTGTCTTGTAAGCGAATGCGCACTCGATCTCGAAGTTGCGATCGGCGATCAGGCGGCTGACGACGCTGGCGTGGGTCGTTTCCGTATCGGGGTAGAATGTATGCGCGGTGAAGATGTCCTCACGTTCATGTGGATTGACAGTCAATGCCCGCAGAAGGGTCCTGTTGTCGAGCGGATAGGCGTAGTTCGCTTCGGCATCGGTCTCGAATTTCTCGATCATCGCCGCGAGCACGCCGGCATGCGTCTTCGCGAGATTGTCGCATTCGGTCGGATCGGCGTCGAGATCGAACAACAGCCAGTTGTCGAGGTCGATCTTCTGACCCGGCGGCTGCAGCGATGCGATCTTCCACTTGCCGCTGATGTAGCCGCGATTGCCCTCGAGTTCGTAATACTGGTCGCTGCGTTTCGTTGGCGCATCCCCCTCCGTCAACGCTTGCTTGAAACTCACGCCATCGAGCCCGCGCGTCCTGTAGCCCTTGAACTGCTGCGGGTAATCCATGCACAGGAGATCGAGAAGCGTCGGCAGGATGTCGGTGACATGCACCCATTGGCGGCGGAAGGCCCCGGCGTCCTTCAGGCGCTCGGGCCATTGCACGATCAGCGGCACGCGAATGCCGCCGTTCATCGGCGTCCGCTTGTAAAACCGAAACGGCGTGTTGCAGGCGTTGCCCCAGCCCACCGGATAGGCCGGGTAGGAATCGACGCCGCCGAGCGTACGCTCGCTCAGCATGCGCTTCGGCGTGTCGGCATCCTCGAGCTGCGTGATCCGCTTTTCCGCGATATTCGCGGCGCCGTCCGGTCCGCCGATCGACGAGGCGCCGTTGTCCGACGTGACGATGATCAACGTGTTGTCGAGAATACCGAGAGTCTCGAGTTCGGCCACGATGCGCCCGACGTTCTGGTCGGTATTGTCGACCAGCGCGGCGTAGAGTTCCATGTAGGCGGCCATCACCGGCCGAGCGTCCGCGGGAACGTCGGCCCACGGTGTCACGCCCGGCGAAATGTGTGGCAGCTTCCAGTCAGGGCCGACGACTCCCGCCTCGCGCTGCCGCGCGAACCGCTCCTGCCGCAAGGCCTCCCATCCGGCGTCGTATCGCCCCTTGTATCTCGCGATGTCTTCGGGCTTGGCATGCAGCGGCACATGCGGCGCGTTGGTCGCGAAGTGCATGTAGAAAGGCTTCGACGGACAGGCGGAACGATGCGCGCGCATCCATGCGATCGCCTTCTCGGTCCAGTCGTCCGTGCAGAAATAGTCAGCCGGGTAGGCGTCGATCGGCAGAAGCTCGTTGCCTTCCCAAATCTGGGACGGCGAGTAGTAATTCGTCTCCGCGCCGAGGAAGCCGTAGAACCGGTCGAAGCCGCGCTGCAGCGGCCAGGACGCACGGTCGGCCGCGGCGTCGACCTTGTGATCGGGCGTGTTGTGCCATTTGCCGATGGCGTAGGTCGAGTAGCCGATCGTGCGCAGGAGTTCGGGGATCGTCGGCGCATCCGGCGTGATTTCGCCGGCCTGATAACCGGGATATCCTGGATCGGCGTGCGTGAGCCAGCCGCAGCCGACGGAGTGCGGGTTCTTGCCCGTCATCATCGCGGCGCGCGCCGGCGTGCACATCGGCACCGTCGTATAATTGGTGAACCGCAGTCCGCGGTGCGCCAGCCGGTCGATGTTCGGCGTCGCAATTTCGCCGCCGTAACAGCCGAAGTCGGAGAAGCCGAGATCGTCGAGTAAAATGACGATGATATTCGGCGCGCCGGCCGGCGGTTTCGTCGGCGGACGCCACCAAGGCTTCGAATCCTGCAACGTGCGGCCGATCTTGCCTTGAAATCCGTCGCCGGGATCGCCTGATTTGAGTACAGCGGATCCAGCCTTTTCGGACGACGACGGTTTCGACATTTCCCAGCCTCGATTGTTGCGGACGCGATGCCTCCAGCGC
>JAGWTW010000172.1 GCA_028868735.1 Hyphomicrobiales bacterium
ACATGCGAGATGCCGGTGATGATCACGTCCGGCTTCGACGCCTCGATCTTGTTGAAGATCGGCGTGAAGTCCGTCGTGTCAGGCGACATCCGGATGTGGTCGAGAACCTTGAGGCCGATCTGCGGCAGGCATTTTTCGTAGCCTGCGTCGAGCGGCGTCGTCCATGCGGCGTCCTCGCTCATGATGACGGCGCTTTTCATCTTGTAGGGATCGACCAGCAGATCTTTCGCCGCATCGCAGACGAGACCGGCGAGCGAAGACGATGTCAGATAACCGTGGAACGTGTACTTGAGATGATCGTAGTCCTTGGCGATGTTCTGCGTGATGACGTCCGACGCTGCGCCGGGCGTGATCATCAGCGTCTTCAGGCGGCCGGCCCAAGGTTCGAGCGCCAGCACGACTTCCGAAATATAGCTGGCGATGACCGCATTGACCTTGTCCTCGCTCACCGCGCGCTGGAACGCGCGGACGGATTCGGCCGAGGATGAATGGTTGTCGTAGACGATGACTTCGATCTTGCGTCCGTCGACGCCGCCCTTGGCGTTGATTTCGTCCGCCGCCAGTTGCGCGGCTGGCGCGATCGACGAGCCGGCGACCGATTGCGCTTCGGCGATAACGCCGATCTTGATGGGATCGGCCGCGAGCGCGGGCGCCGCGCCGAGCGCGGCAAGAGCGGTCGTCGCAGCCAAGGCGAGTATTCTGGCTTTCATGTCTTCTCCCCTGATCCCTTCGCCGTCTGCGGGCGAAGCTGCGCGGGATTTTGGAGGCAGACATGCTAGTTTGCAAGCTTGACGGCGCCGCGGGCTGTTCAATGCGTCGGCAGGTGCGGCGCCGCATTCAGGAACGCCTTGAGCTCGTCCTTCCAGAAGCGCGCCATGCCGGTGGTCAGGTGGC
The DNA here is from genome assembly GCA_028868735.1 of Hyphomicrobiales bacterium. Taxonomy (GTDB): domain Bacteria; phylum Pseudomonadota; class Alphaproteobacteria; order Rhizobiales; family Beijerinckiaceae; genus JAJXWB01. Next base: position 895 of record JAGWTW010000172.1, read on the forward strand.
CGCGCGTCTCGGCGCTCGCGGGGATCAGGTAGAGGCGGGCGTTTCTGATTCTTTTCAGCGCGGCGTTCATAAGCCCGGTTTCCGGCGGGTTGCGTTCGTCGTCGGCCGAATTGATCGCAAGCACCGCGGCCGTGATCTTCTCGAGGTCCGGCGAGGGGTCGTAGTCGCGCGACGAATCCCATTGGTAGAGCGTGTCGTTGGCGTCGGCCGGGAAGGGGGCCGCGAGCTTGTCGTCGACGATTTTGTCCGCCGCTGCGCGCGTGGGCGCGAGATGTTGCCAGCCGAGCGTGCCGCCGCCCGTGGCGAAACCGAAGAAGGCGCTGGCGAAGGCGGCCGACCGTGGTTGGGTCGTATAGTCGCCGCCTTTCCATTCAGGATCGCGGCGTATCGAATCCACGATCAGCCGGCGCATCATCCAGTTGCGGGCGGACATGGCCGTCGGCTGAGAAGCCATTGGAACGACGGCGTCCATGAAGCCCGGATATTTGACCGCCCAGCTCCACGCGTTCATGCCGCCCATTGAATTGCCGGTCACGAGCCGCAGATGCTTCACGCCGAGCCCCTCCGTCACGAGGCGGTGCTGCAGCGACACCATGTCGTCGTAATTGTAGGCGGGGAATTTGGCGCGCAATCCGTCGGACGGCTTGGCCGTCTTGCCGTGTCCGAGCGCGTCCGGAAGGATGATGAAATATTTCGTCGCGTCGAGCGGTTGCCCCGGGCCGAACAATTCGCCGCCATAGGCCGGCGAAAGCATGCCGACGCCGGAGCCCGTCGTGCCGTGCAGGACGAGCACCGCCTCGTTTGCAGGCGAACCGAGCGTTACATAGTGCACGCGCAACGCGCCCATGACTTCTCCGGTGTGGAACCGGAAGTCGCGGGCGACCCAGTCGCCCTCCTTCTGTTCGGGAAATCCCGCGGCAAACGCTGCCGGCGCCGCGAGCAGAGCCGCCGCCAGCGCCGCGCCGCGCAAAGCTCCTCGCAATATGCCTGTCTCGCTCATCGTCGCTCCATCGGTTTCGTCCGACGCGAGTATAATACGATGTCGTTTCGCGCGTCGCGGCGGCGCGAGAAGGCGAGCCTTCGCAAACGAAAGGCCCGCGGGATTTCTCCTGCGGGCCGAAACGGTCGTCGAAACCTGGGGTGCCTACGCGGCCTTGCCGAACTTGAGGCCGAGGCGGGCGAAATTGTCCTGCGCGGTCTTTGCGCCGGTCTTGGCGGCTTCCGCCACGAGGCCGGCCACGGTCTTCACGCGCGTCACATTCACGTCGAGCTGCGCGCGGTAATAGTCGGACTGGACGCGAACCGCCTCGCCGACGGAACCGGCGGCGATGGTCTTTTCGAACGCGGCGACGGCGGCCTTGGCGTCGTCGAACATGGCGTTCTGGATCTCGCGAGCGGCCTTGGCTGCCGACTCGACGGCGGTGCTGGCGGCGACTTCGATCGCCGACGTGGCCTTTTCGGCGCCGGCGTGGATCGACGTGGCGCGCTCGAGCGCCGCTTCGGCGGCGCGATGCGCGTAGTCGCGGGCGGCGGTCTGGAATTCAACGGACTTCGTCTCGGGCGCAGCGGCCTTGGCGGCGGGCTTGCGGGCGGACTTCACGGTCTTCTTGGAAGCGGTCATGTGTCTTACTCCATTCTCTTCGAGCCATGGGCAGGTCCCGTCCGTCAGCGGCCCGGGATAATCGTTCTCTACTAAACTTTTTTGTGCATTGCAACAAAAAAGTCGCTCCAGGCGCAGGCCTGGAGCGCAAATTTCGATAATTTGCTGATTTCGTTATGCTTTTCTTGCAGCGGCGTCGACCACGCCAAACGCCTTCATGCGCGCCATCACTTCGGCCGCGTCATGGCCGAGAACGACAATGTCGTGCCGCTTCCCGCTGCGATCCCTTACGTGACCGCGCAACAGCGCCTCGGCGCGAAAGCCGAGCCCCTCGAAGACCGAGATTGCGGCGGTTTGATCGACCGTCATCTGCGCGACGATCTTTTCGAGACCGGATTCGATCGCCAGCGCGAACATTTCCTGAGTGAGCGCGCGGCCCACGCCTTGCCCGCGCATTTTCGGGTCGATCAGCACGCGCAATTCGCCGACGTGCGGCGACCACGACAGCTCGTCGCGCGCGAGCGCGCCGCAGCCGACGATTGCGCCGTCGCGCACGGCGACAAGAGACTGCATCGCGCCGCTTTCGATCTCGCGGATCCAGGCCTTCAGCACTTTCGCTTCGCTGATGTCGCGCGGCAGGAACAGGAGATCGTGGTCCGGAAGCCCTCTGGCGAAGGTGAGCACGGCCTTTTCGTCCGCCGCAGCCATCGGTCTGATATCGACATGGCCTGCCTCGAGAGCGACGCGGCGTGGATAGCTTCTTTTCGTCATATCGACCGCACGCCCATCCATTCGTCGAGTTTCGGCCACAACCGCTTCACGGCGTTGGCGCCGGCGACGAGGCTGACATGCCCGCCCTTGAGCATGACCTCCGTCTTGTCTTTCGAACCGATGTTGGCGATCAGCGGCCTGGCCGCGTCGTAGGGAATGATGTGGTCGTGTTCGGCGACGGCGTGCAGGACGGGCGCCTTTATCTTCGTATAGTCGACGCGGCGGCCGCCGATTTCGAGTTCGTGCGACAGCAGCTTGTTGCCCCACATCAGCTCTTTCGTCGTCTGGCGGAAATATTCGCCGGCGAGCGGCAGCGTGTCGTTCGCCCAGCGATCGTAGAGACGGAACGAGCGCACGAATTCGTCGTTCCAGATATTGTCCCAGAGCGTCACCTGCGACGCCGCGCGCGACGCCGGCCGCAACATTTCGAAGGACGCGAAGATCATTTCAGGCGGCACGTTGCCGAACGAATCCACCATTCGGTCGACGTCGAAATAGCGTTGATCGGACCAGTTCTGGAACAACGTCATCTTCGAAAAGTCGACGGGCGTCGTGAAGCAGACGAGGTTGGTCGGCCCGTCGTCGAGATGCAGGGACGAATAGATCACCGACAGCACGCCGCCGAAACAATAGCCGACGACCGTGACGTCCTGCTCGCCGGTTTCCTGTCGCACGCGGCGCATGCATTCCGGGATGAAATCGAGAACGTAATCTTCGATGCGCAGACCTTTTTCGGCGGGCGACGGCGCGGTCCAGTCGAGCATGAACACGTCGTACCCGCGCTTCAGCAGGAATTCGACGAAACTGTTGCCGGGCGCGAGATCGAGAATGTAGCCGCGGTTGGTCGTCGCCATCACGATGAGGACGGGTACGCGATAAACGTCGTCGGTCTGCGAATGATAGTGGTAGAGGCGCATCGTGCCGCGCGCCGCAAGCGTGTCCTTCGACGTGAGCCCGACGGCGGGCGCGCCGCTTCCGAGATATTCCACGCCCTTCACGCCGCGCTGGATCGCGCGCTCGACTTCGAGGCGAAGCCGTTCGGCGACGTTGGGCGCAGGCGCGTTCATGACGGCCCTCCGGCTTTTTGCGGAGGCTGGCGCGTGCGCTTCGGTTTGGACGCTGCGTTAGCCGCGGCCGGAGCGTTCGCGCCGGCGACGAGCGCGACGAGTTCGGTCAGGCGCGCGAGATGCGATTCGATCGCCTGTAATCTTTCGCCGATGGCCACGATATCGGCGCGGCTCGGCAGGTTCACCGTCGCGAGATATTTTTCCATCGCCTCGCCGACGCCGGCGCGCGCGCTGAAAGCGGCGGACGAAAGTCCATGCATGGCGCGGCTGAACTGTTCGTTCCCCATCGCCTGGTTGGCGATCTGGTTGACGCCGCGCTCCCATTGCCCGACCAGATCGCGAAACGCGTCCATCGGATCTTTAGGTTTGTCCGACATGGCGCTCCTCCCGCTTGGCGCCAGACCCTTTGTCTCCGTCGAGACTAACCCGGACGCGCCGGGTCGGGGAAGAGCATGGCGCGCCAGCCCGTGCGCTCGAATTTCGTCCACTGGCCTTCGGGCTGGGACAGACGGTCGGCGATCGCAAAGACCGCCGCGGGATGATGGGCGAGGCCGCAATGGCTGCCCTGGACTTCGATATTTTCGGTGTGCGGCGTCTCTTTCTCCATGCACACCTGCCACGCGCAAACGCCGTCGGTCCGGCTGAAGATCGCGGTTGTCGGAACGGAGGGCGCTTCTTCGAGATGGCCGTGCATCTGCCGCTCGTCCGCCTCGGCCTTGTGCCCGCTGACGAATTCGTAGACGCGCCAGGCGTTGGTCGCGCGCGGGCTGCCGTTGAATGGACTGCCCAGCGAAATGACCGATCGCACTTCGTCCGGAAAGAGTTTGGCGAGTTGGCGCGCATAGAGCCCGCCGAGGCTCCAGCCGACGATGCTGACCTTGCGCCCGTGCCGATCGGTCGTTCCCTTCACCAGCGCCGCAAGTCCTTCCTCCACGCCCTCGCGAAGGCCGAAATTGTTGCCCATCTCCCAGCCGGAGACGGCATAGCCGCGATTTGCGAGGAAGCGCCGCAGAGGCGTGGTCGAGCGGTCGCTGGCGAGCAGACCCGGCAGCACGAGCACGGGATGCCCGTCGCCGCGCGGCGCGAGGCGGAGCAGCGGCAACGCCCCGACGAAGGCGCCGAGCTCGTGGAACGCGCGCGCCTCCAGCATCATCAGGAGCGGGGACGGCGGCCGGATGGCCATGGACACAGTCGACATGCGATCTCCTTCGTGACCACCCGCGCGCCGCGCTCTGGCTTATGACGGCGCAGATGCGACAGTTTGGCACATAGTTCGCAAGTTGACCATATTCAAGCGCACGCTAAGTCATTGTTGCAACGCACACTTCTCTGCTGCGGCGCAAGGCGGCGGTCATGCGCCCGCCGCCTGCCAGGCCAGCCGCTTGAATTCGAAGAAGAACGGATTCCAGAACGCCATATAGCGCTGCGCCATGACCACGCCGGCGATATCGGCCTGCGGGCAGATGAACCAATGCGTGCCGGCGACGCCGCCCCACTGATATTCGCCCGTCGAATTCGGCGGATCGATCGGGGTCGGCGCAAAAGTGACGGCCCCGCCGAGTCCAAATCCCTTTCCGGGCATCGGTCCGAGCATCGCGAACCGGATCGTCTGGCCCGCCTGAAGCTGGTTCTGCGTCATCTGCCGCAGCGTATCGGGTCTCAGGAGCCTGTCGCTGCCGGGAAGCAGCGCCCGCGTGAGCGCCAGCATGTCGGGCAGGGTCGACACGAGCCCGCCGCCGCCCGACAGACGCGGAAACGGCTTGAGATAGGCGTCGGGATAGGGCGATTGCGGATCGATGCGGGTCAGCCCGGGCTTCATCGGGTCCATGAGATCGGCGCCGCGATAATAGGCGACGAGCCGATGCTGCTGCGCCTGCGGAACGACGAAGCCGGTGTCCGCCATGCCCAGCGGATCGAAGATGCGCGCCTTCAGAAACGCGTCGAAGGACTTGCCCGAAACGACTTCGACGAGGCGTCCGAGTACGTCGGTCGCGATCGAATATTCCCATGAGCTTCCCGGATGATAGGCAAGCGGCAGCGGCTCGAGCTGGTCGATCATGTCGGAGAGCGGCGTCGCCGGATTCATGACCTTCGCGCCATTGTAGGCGTTGAACAGGATCGTGCCGGGATCGAAAATGCCGTAGCTGAGACCCGACGAATGCGTCAGCAACTGCCTGATCGTGATGGACGATCGCGCCGGCTCGACGTCGGCGAGGCTTTTGGCGTCGGGCTTCAGAACGT
>JAGWTW010000173.1 GCA_028868735.1 Hyphomicrobiales bacterium
TCGGCATGTTCTCGCGCACCTTGAAGGTCGAGATCGCCTTGCGGGCCCGCGTGACGACCGGCTTCTGGCCGGCGATCAGGCCGAGGTCGCCAGCGGCCGTCGTCACCTTCTTGGTGTCGTTGACGGCTTCGCCCACGCCCATGTTCAGCACGATCTTTTCGATGCGCGGCACTTCGAGCGGGTTCTTGTAGCCGAACTCCTCGATCATCTTGGCGCGCACGACCTCGTCGTACATCTTGCGCATGCGGGGGCTGTAGCCCTTCGGCAGCGGGGCGTGCGTGGCGCCCGAGCCCTTGGCGGCCTTCTCGGCCTTCGGCTTGGCGACCTTGGCGGAATCCTTGCCGCTGGCGGCGGCGGGAGCTGCGCCCTTGGGGGCCTTTGTCTTCTTGTCGTCAGCCATCGATCAGGTCTCCGGAGCGCTTGGAGAAGCGGACCTTGCGGCCGTCTTCGAGGACCTTGAACCCGACGCGCGTCGGCTTGCCGTCCTTGGGGTCGGTCAGCGCGAGATTGGAAAGGTGGACGGAGGCTTCCTTGGAAATGATTCCGCCTTCCGCCTGCATGGACTGGCGCTGGTGGCGCTTGACCATGTTGACGCCGCGCACGATCGCGCGCTCCTCGGTCGGCATGACGCGCACGACCTCGCCGGAGCGGCCCTTGTCGCGGCCGGTGATGACGACGACCTTGTCGCCCTTCTTGATCTTGGCGGCCATTACAGCACCTCCGGCGCCAGCGAGATGATCTTCATGTGGTTCTTGGCGCGCAGCTCGCGCGGCACCGGTCCGAAGATACGGGTTCCGACCGGCTCGGACTGATTGTTGATCAGCACGGCCGCATTCGTGTCGAAACGGATGACGGAGCCGTCGGCGCGCTTGATGTCCTTGGCGGTGCGAACGACGACCGCCTTCATGACGTCGCCCTTCTTCACGCGGCCGCGCGGAATGGCTTCCTTGATCGAGACGACGATGATGTCGCCGACGCCGGCGTATTTCCGCTTCGAACCGCCGAGCACCTTGATGCACATCACGCGGCGCGCGCCGGAATTGTCCGCCACGTCGAGGTTAGTCTGCATTTGAATCATGGCATGAAGCCTTTCTTTCAGATCGGTTTCCGGAGCGCGCCCCGGACTTCGCCTGAAGGAAGCTTTCGCTTCCTCTTCGTTTATCGCAGGCCGTTCAGGCCTTTGCTGCTTCCACGACGATCCAGCGCTTCAGGCGCGAGATCGGCTTGGTCTCCTCGATCGAGACGACGTCGCCGACCTTGTGCCCCTTCTCGTCGTGGGCGTGATAGTTCTTGGTGCGGCGCACGGTCTTCTTGAGCAGCGGATGGGTGAAGCGGCGCTCCACCTTCACGACCACGGTCTTCTGCTGCTTGTCGCTGACGACGACGCCCTGAAGAATTCGCTTCGGCATTGGCTTGACCTTACTTCTTCGCAGCGGCGCGCTTCTGCGCGGCGATCGTCTTGGCCCTGGCGATATCGCGGCGAACCACGCGTACGCGAGAGGTGTTTTCGAGCTGACCGGTCGCCCGCTGGAAGCGCAGGTTGAACTGCTCCTTCTTCAGCTTCAGAATCTCGTCGTTCAGCTGATCGTCGGTCATGACCTTGAGGTCGGCGAATCTCTGCTTGCTTTTCATCTCGAGACTCCCTTCACTCGGCGATGCGCTGGATGAAGCGCGTCTTGATCGGCAGCTTGGCCGCCGCGAGCGTCAGCGCCTCGCGCGCGAGATCGGCCGGCACGCCGTCGATCTCGAACATGATGCGGCCGGGCGAAACGCGGGCCGCCCAGAATTCCGGCGAGCCCTTGCCTTTACCCATGCGCACTTCGGTCGGCTTCTTCGAGACCGGAACGTCCGGGAAGATCCGGATCCAGACGCGGCCGGCGCGCTTCATGTGGCGGGTCAGCGCGCGGCGGGCCGCCTCGATCTGACGCGCCGTGATGCGCTCGGGCTCCATCGCCTTGAGGCCGAACTGGCCGAAGTTCAGCTCAGCGCCGCCCTTCGTCGCGTTGCGGATGCGGCCCTTGAAGGCCTTCCTGAATTTGGTTCGCTTCGGTTGCAGCATGATCGTGCTCTTTCAGCCTCAGGCCGCCGGCGCGCGCGCGTCGCGACGATCGCGGCGTTCGCGGCGTTCGCCGTCGTCACGACGCGGACGGCGCTCGCCGCCGGCGTCTGCCTCGTTCATTCTCTTGTCCTGGGCCATCGGATCGTGTTCGAGGATTTCGCCCTTGAAGATCCAGACCTTGATGCCGCAGGTGCCGTAGGCGGTATGTGCGGTCGCGACGCCGTAGTCGACGTCCGCACGCAGCGTGTGCAGCGGCACGCGCCCCTCGCGGTACCATTCGAGACGCGCGATTTCCGCGCCGCCGAGACGGCCGGAGCAGTTGATGCGGATGCCCTCGGCGCCGAGACGGATCGCCGACTGCACAGCGCGCTTCATGGCGCGACGGAAGGCGACGCGGCGTTCGAGCTGCTGGGCGATCGAGTCGGCCACGAGCGTGGCGTCGACTTCGGGCTTGCGCACTTCGACGATGTTGATGACGACTTCCGAATCCGTCAGCTTCGCGACGGTCTTGCGGATCTTGTCGATGTCGGCGCCCTTCTTGCCGATCACGACGCCCGGACGGGCCGAGTGGATCGTGACGCGGCACTTCTTGTGCGGACGCTCGATGATGATCTTCGAGACGGCCGCCTGCTTGAGTTGCTTCATGAGGATCTCGCGGATCTTCATGTCCTCGTGCAGGAGCTTGCCGTATTCGCCGGTATTGGCGAACCAGCGCGAATCCCAGGTGCGGTTGATGCCGAGGCGCAGGCCGACCGGATTGACTTTCTGACCCATCGTCTTCTCCTCAGGCCTTCGCCGCTTCGACTTCGCGCACGACGATCGTCAGATTGGCGAACGGCTTCTCGACGCGCCCCGCCCGGCCGCGCGCGCGCGCGTGGAAGCGCTTCATGACGAGCGCCTTGCCGACATGCGCTTCGGCGACGACCAGATCGTCGACGTCGAGATCGTGGTTGTTCTCGGCGTTGGCGATGGCGCTCTCGAGCGTCTTCTTCACATCGAGCGCGATGCGCTTGCGCGAGAATTCGAGATCGGCGAGCGCGCGATCGACCTTCTTGCCGCGAATAAGCTGCGCGAGCAGGTTCAGCTTCTGCGGGCTGACGCGCAACATGCGCGCGACCGCCTTCGCTTCGTTGTCCTTGAGCGCGCGAGGTGTCTGCTGCTTGCCCATGTCAGCCCCTCTTGGCCTTCTTGTCCGCGGCGTGGCCGTGGAACGTGCGCGTCGGCGCGAATTCGCCGAACTTGTGGCCGATCATGTCTTCGGTGACCGCGACGGGAACATGCTTGTGCCCGTTGTAGACGCCGAAGGTCAGGCCGACGAAATTCGGCAGGATCGTGGAGCGGCGGCTCCAGATCTTGATGATGTCGGAGCGACCCGAACCGCGCGCGACTTCGGCCTTCTTGAGAAGGTAGCCGTCGACGAACGGGCCTTTCCAGAGCGAGCGAGCCATAGATCAGCCCTTCTTCTTGGCTTTGTGACGCGAGGTCACGATGAACTTGGTGGTCTGCTTGTTGGTGCGGGTCTTCTTGCCCTTGGTGGGCTTGCCCCACGGCGTGACCGGATGACGACCGCCGGACGTACGGCCTTCGCCGCCGCCGTGCGGATGGTCGATCGGGTTCATGACGACGCCGCGGTTGTGCGGGCGACGTCCGAGCCAGCGCTGACGGCCGGCCTTGCCGATCGTCGTGTTCATGTGGTCGGGGTTCGACACCGCGCCGATCGAGGCGAAGCACTGGCCGTGAATGAGGCGTTGCTCGCCCGAATTCAGGCGAACGATCACATAGCCCTGGTCGCGGCCGACGATCTGCGCGTAATTGCCTGCCGACCGCGCGATCGCGCCGCCCTTGCCGATTTTCATCTCCACGTTGTGGACGATCGTGCCGACCGGGATGGCCGACAGCGGCATGGCGTTGCCGGGCTTCACGTCGACCGAGGCGCCCGAAACGACCTCGTCGCCGACCGACAGACGCTGCGGCGCCAGGATGTAGGCGAGTTCGCCGTCCGCGTACTTGATGAGCGCGATGAACGCCGTGCGGTTCGGGTCATATTCCAGACGCTCGACCTTGGCGGGCATGTCGACCTTGCGTCGCTTGAAGTCGACCAGACGGTAGGACTGCTTGTGGCCGCCGCCGCGGAAACGGACGGTGATGCGGCCGTTGTTGTTGCGGCCGCCCTGCGAGCTCTTGCCTTCCGTCAACGCCTTGACCGGCTTGCCCTTGTGGAGCTCGCTGCGGTCGACGATGACGAGCTGGCGAAGGCTCGGCGTGATCGGTTTGAATGTCTTCAGCGCCATTGTTCTCTTCCTCGCCCGCTCACAGACCCGTCGTAACGTCGATTCTGTGGCCTTCGGCCAGCGTCACGACAGCCTTCTTGACGTCGGACTGCGAGCCGCGGTTGCCGCGAAACATCTTTGTCTTGCCCTTGCGCACGAGCGTGTTCACGGCCTCGACCTTCACGTCGAACAGACCTTCGACCGCCGCCTTGATCTGCGGCTTCGTCGCGTCCTTGCGGACCTTGAACACGACCTTGTTGTGCTCGGAGGCGAAGGTCGCTTTTTCGGTGATCACCGGAGAGACGATCACGTCGTAGTGGCGCGGGTCCTTGCTCATTTGAAACGCGCCTCCAGCGCATCGACCGCCGCGCGCGTCAGCACGAGCTTCTCGCGACGCAGGATGTCGTAGACGTTGATGCCGGCGACCGGCAGAACGTCGATCATCGGAATGTTGCGGGCTGCGAGCGCAAATTCCTCGTGCGGCTTGGCGCCGTCGATGATCAGCGCGCTCTTCAGGCCGGCCTTGGCGAAAGTCGCCTTCAGCGCCTTCGTCTTGCCTTCGGACTCGGCCTTGTCCCACACGATCACGCCGCCGTCCTTCATCTTGGCCGACAGCGCGTGGCGCAACGCCAGCGCGCGCACTTTCTTCGGCAGCTCGTGCGCGTGGTCGCGCACGACCGGGCCGAAGGCGCGTCCGCCGCCGCGGAACTGCGGCACGCGGGCCGAGCCGTGGCGGGCGCCGCCGGTGCCCTTCTGCTTGTACATCTTCTTGCCGGTGCGCCAGATCTCGGCGCGGTTCTTCACGGCATGCGTGCCCGCGCGGCGCTTGGCGAGTTGCCAGCGCACCATGCGGTGAATGAGATCCATGCGCGGCTCGAGGCCGAAGATCTCGTCGTTGAGTTCGATCGAACCGGCCGATTGACCGTCGAGCGACAGCACGTCGATCTTCACGGCTCAGCCCTCCTTCTTTTCTTCAGCCGGAGCCGCGTCAGCCTTCGCTGCGGGCGCCTTGAACTTGCCGGGCTTCGGCGCGTCGCCGGGAAGCGCGCGCTTCACCGCGTCGCGGACGAAAATATAGCCGCCGGCGTGGCCGGGAACCGAGCCTTCGACCAGGATGAGGCCGCGCTCGACATCGGTCTGCACGACGCGCAGATTCTGCGTCGTCACCCGATCGACGCCGAGATGGCCCGCCATTTTCTTGTTCTTGAAGGTCTTGCCGGGATCCTGACGACCGCCGGTCGAACCATGCGAACGATGCGAGATCGACACGCCGTGCGAGGCGCGCAGACCGCCGAAGTTCCAGCGCTTCATCGCGCCGGCGAAGCCCTTGCCGATCGTCGTGCCGGTCACGTCGACGAACTGGCCGACGACGAAATGATCGGCCGTGATCTCGGCGCCGACGGGGATCAGCGCGTCTTCCGGAACGCGGAATTCGGCGAGCTTCATCTTCGGCTCGACCTGCGCTACGGCGAAGCGAGACCGCTCGGCCTTCGACACGTTCTTCACCTTCGCGCGCCCGATGCCGAGCTGCACGGCGGTGTAGCCGTTCTTGTCCTTGGTGCGATGGGCGACGACCTGGCAGCCGTCGAGCCTGAGCACCGTGACCGGCACGTGCTCGCCTGCGTCCGTGAAGACGCGGGTCATTCCCACCTTCTGTGCGATAACGCCTGATCGCATATCGTTCATTCCTTCGGGGCGCGTGCTCTCGAGGCAGAGGCGCCGGTGAAAAATCAGAGCTTGATTTCGACGTCGACGCCGGCGGCGAGATCGAGCTTCATGAGCGCGTCGACCGTCTGGGGGGTCGGATCGACGATGTCGAGCACGCGCTTGTGCGTGCGGATTTCGAACTGCTCGCGCGACTTCTTGTCGACGTGCGGCGAACGGTTGACCGTGAATTTCTCGATCTTGGTCGGCAGCGGAATGGGACCGCGCACCTGCGCGCCCGTCCGCTTCGCCGTCGAGACGATCTCGCGCGTCGAAGTGTCGAGAATCCGGTGATCGAAGGCCTTGAGGCGGATCCGGATATTCTGGCCGTTCATGTCATCTTCCTTTTGGGAACCGCTGGACCTGCGGGCCGGCCGGCCCGCAGTCCGTCTTCGACGAGCGAGCCCGTCGGGCTCGCGGTCCCTTTACTCGACGATCGAGGCGACGACGCCCGAACCAACCGTGCGGCCGCCTTCGCGGATCGCGAAGCGAAGCTTCTCTTCCATCGCGATCGGCACAATGAGCGTCACGTCGAT
>JAGWTW010000174.1 GCA_028868735.1 Hyphomicrobiales bacterium
GACGGCCTGACCACGCGATTCCCGAAGTCCGTCGCGACCGAACGCGCGCGCGAAGACATCGAAAGCGGCAAGCGCGGCGGCGCTGCGGCCGCGCGCAAGGCGGCCGCCCTGCCCGCCTTCGTCGCGCCGGCGCTTTGCGGCCAGGCGGACGCGCCGCCCGAGGGCCGCGAATGGCTCTACGAAATGAAATACGACGGTTATCGCCTCCAGATCGCGACCAACGGCGTCGAAACGAAAATCTACACGCGCTCCGGCCTCGACTGGACGCGGAAATTTCCGGCGATCGCCGCCGACGCACGCGCGCTGAAATGCGCGTCCGCCCTGATCGACGGCGAGGCGGTGGTGCTTGCGAAGTCCGGCCTCTCCGATTTTCCGGCGCTCGTCGCCGCGCTCGAACAGAAACGGCCCGGCGCCATCGCGCTCATGGCGTTCGACCTCCTCGCGCTCGACGGCAAGAGCTTGCGTAAATTGCCGCTGACAGAACGCAAGCGACGCCTGAAGGCGCTCATCGGCGACGGCCTTCCCAATCTGCGCTTCGCCGACCATCTCGAAACAGGCGGCGCGGATTTCTTCCGTCAGGTCGTCGAAGCCGGCGCGGAAGGCGTCATCGCCAAGAAGCGCGACAGCGCCTATGTGTCCGGCCGCTCGTCAGCCTGGTTGAAGATCAAGGGATATCCGCGCACCGACGTCATCGTCGTCGGTTGGCAACCGTCGAAGAAAAACGAATTGTTTGCGTCGTTGCACGCCGCAGTCGAGGAAGGCGACGAGCTTCGCTATGTCGGCGGCGTCGGCACGGGATTCTCCGCCGCGCAGAAATCTGCGATCTTCGCGAGGCTGGCGCGGGACGAGACGGCGAAACCGCCGGCAAATCTGACCGGCGATCCGCCCCGCGGTGTGAAATTCATTCGGCGTCCGCTGCGCGCGGAAATTCGCTTCGGCGGCTGGACGGGCGACGGTCATTTGCGCCAGGCGCGGTTCCTGGCGTTGAGGGACGATCTTCCAATGAAAAAGACGACACGACGCGCAGCGGCCGAGACCGCGCCGGCGCCGCAAGCGCCCGTGATCATAACGCATCCCGATCGCATCGTCTTTCCGGACGACGGCGTGACCAAGGGCGAAATCGCGGCCTATTACGAAAAGGTCGCCGACCGCATCCTTCCGCATCTCAGCCATCGGCCCGTCAGCATCCTTCGAGCGCCGGAAAACATTTCAGAGACATTCTTCCAGCGCCATCCGCTGAAGGGCATGAACAAGGGCGTCCTCGGCGTCGGCGACGAGGCCGAGCCCTACATGGCGCTCGACGGCAAGACCGGTCTGATGACGGCGGCGCAATTCGGCGCGATCGAACTGCACGGCTGGATGAGCACGACCGACAGCCTCGATCATCCCGACCGCATGGTGTTCGATCTCGACCCGGACGAATCGCTCGATTTCGCGGACGTGAAAAAAGCCGCCCGCGACATAGCCGATCATCTCGAAGACATTGGATTGAAATCCTGGCCGATGATTTCCGGCGGCAAGGGAATCCACATCGTCGCGCCGCTCGACCGGTCGCTCGCCTACGCCGACACTGAAATTTTCGCGAAAGGGTTCGCCGAAGGGCTGGCGTCGAAGGATGGGCAGCGCTTCGTCGCCACCATGAGCAAGGCGCGCCGCAAGGGCCGCATCTTCGTGGACTGGCTCCGCAACAAGAAAACCGCGACAGCAATCCTGCCGTGGTCGTTGCGCGCGCGAAAAGGCGCGAGCGTCGCCGTGCCTCTGACCTGGCGCAATCTTGCAAAAACGAAAAGCGCCGCGGCCTTCTCGATTTCGACCGCGCTCGGGCAGAACGATCCGTGGGATGATTTCTGGAACACGAAACAGTCGATTCCGGCGGCTGCGATCGACTTCATGCGCAGCCAGTCGATGCGAAAATGAACGACCGGCGACCATCGATGCGCCGCCGGAATTGCGCGAAAGGTTCCACGCTTGTTCGAATAATTCCGTCATTGGCGCGGAACGCTGCGCTCGTACGCTCGCGCTCGAGTCGGTGTTGCGCGTTCGAACCGCCGCTTACGTAAGCGGCGCATTTCGAAAAACACCATTGATCGCATCGTCTTGGCTTCAAGCGCTCTCGCGCTGACGAGCGCGCGCGCGCGCTTGTGTTGCAGCAATCACACGCTGGCGGAATCTCGTCTTTTGGCGTCGTCGATTTGCCATAGGTCGGCGTTTTGCTCGTGTCCGGGCTACGACGCGGCCAATCGCGCTGGGGGACATGCGCCGGACGGAGGTATCAGATGAGACGCATAGCCAAGACCCTCGCTCTATCGATCGCCGCGGCGACGCTCGGCGGTTCCGCTTTCGCTGCCGACTTGCCATCGCGCAAGGAAGCGCCGCCCGTCGCCTATTCTCCGCCGCCGCTGTTTACATGGACCGGATTCTACATCGGTCTGAACGCGGGCGCGGCCATTCGCGACAACAAGTGGGGATACAGCGGATTCGCGCCGTTCGTGCCGGCCAACGCCAACAACAATGTCGGTTTCACCGGCGGCGGACAGCTCGGTTATAACTGGCAGATGAATTCGGTCGTGTTCGGCCTCGAGACCGATCTGAACTATCTCAGCGCCAACAACGCCAGCAACGCGGCCTACTTCTTCGGCGCCAACAACAGCACCGGCGGCTTGCTCGGCACGGCGCGCGGCCGTCTCGGTCTCGCGCTCGACCGCTGGCTGATCTACGCCACCGGCGGTTTCGCCTACGGCAACGCCTATTACAACACGTATTATCCCGTAGCCGGCCTTCCCATCTATTACGGCAATTCGTCGAGCGGCATGAAGGTCGGCTGGACCGTCGGCGGCGGCGTCGAATGGGCGATCGCCAACAACTGGTCGATCAAGGCGGAATATCTCTATACCGACATTCGCCGCAACAGCGGCAATTTCGGCGCCGCCTTCTGGAACCAGTCCGCGCAGAACCATGTGGTCCGCCTCGGCGTGAACTATCATTTCAACTAGGGCGCGGGCCCTGCCCTGGCGCGCGACTGAACTCTGCGATCGATGCTTGCAGGAGGCCCGGCGTATCGTCGGGCCTCTTTCTTTGTCACGCGGCGAGCGCGCGCCGCGTCCTGCATGCGCAATGCTCGTGTGCGCAGGCCTCGCCATTGCACACATCCGCGCCGTCGATCACAGGATGCGCGGCCACGACGGATGCGCGGCGCCGGTACGGCGCCAGGGTTCCCGCCAGTTCGATGAACGGCGTTTCGATATGCCGGAAAGTCATCGCTGCGATTGCGAATGTCGCCCCGCATCCGATCAGGATTAGCGCAAGGCCGCCGTAGCTGCCGTAGACATACGGCGCCGAGCCTTCCAGATCGAGACAGGCGAAAACGCCGCCGAGCACGGGCAGGTGCAGCAGGTAGAGCGAGAAGCACCGCTCGCCGCACCACGCCAGCGCCGAGCCGACCGCGCCGGCGCCGCGGCCCGGGGACCGCTGAGCGGCGGCGAGCCCCGCAACGATCATGCAGAAGGCAGCGAGCGTCGCGAGCGTCGGCCCCGCCGCGGCGGCGAATGGACTTGCCTGCGCATCGGGCGCGACCTGCGACAGGATCGCGACGATCGCGACCGCCATCGCGGCGAACAAAGCCGGCGGCGCGCGCTGAATCAGGTTTTCGCGGTAAACGGCGCAAAGCGCGATCAGGATGCCGACGCCGAACGCATCGAGTCTTCCGATCGTCCACACATAGGCGCCGTTCGAATAACCGAGGTTCGCAGCCTCGTAACGTATCGCAGGCGCAAGCAGGATCCAGGCGATGGCGACGGCGCCGAGCGCGCGCGCGCTCAGCCTCGGCGCAAACAGGGGCAACACGAGATAGAGATGTTCCTCCACCGCGAGCGACCAGGTCACGCCGAAGAACTGCGCCGGACGGCCAGAATTCCAGCCCTCGACCCAGTTCTGGGCGAAGACGAGGTAAGTGAGCAACGAGTGCCGCCCGCCGAACAGAAAGCTGTTGGGCGCGCCGCCGATCAGATCCCACACTGTCGCCAGCGCGAAGCCGACCGCCAGAACCGCCCAGTAGAGCGGCAGGATTCGCAAGGCGCGTCGCTTGTAGAAAGTGAATGCGAGGCCGTCGGCGGTCCGGTTCCGCAGAAGATTGGACGTCAGCAGGTAGGCCGACAACACGAAGAAGAGATCGACGCCGGCCCAGCCGCATCTCAGGACCGCGCGCAGGAAGGACGGCAGGCCGAGGAACGCGTTCACCCCGCCGTAGTGAAAAGCATGCAGCTCGATCACGGCAAGGATGGCGATGCCGCGCAAGACGTCGATATTCCTGATCCGAGCCGGCATTCGAGACCGCCTGTGCGAGCCGAAACGACGGCGACGCTAGCAGCCGGAATGAAACAGAAGCTGAAGACCCGCCTTTCCCTTCCGCCCAAAAGCAAAAACCCGCCGTTTCCGGCGGGTCTTCAGCGTTCCGGCGCGGGTTGCGCCCCTATTCTTCCTGCTGGTCGGCGGGCTTCATGCCGACCGTGTGTCCGCCATGCCCGTCGTCGCCGCCGGCAGGCGCCGCCTGATAGGCCACAACGGCGCCGAGGCCGTCGCGCTGATAGATGTCGTCGCGGAATTGCACGATGCCCTGCGGCGTGCCCCAGCCCGTGATGTAGACCCAATAGACCGGCACCGGCTCGGCGAGCTTGGCGTCGACGCGCTCGCCGGAGGCGATCGCCTGGTCGATATGGTCGCGATCCCACCCGGGCGTGTCCTTGAGAAGCCACGCCACATAGTCGCGGATGTTCTGCAAACGCATGCAGCCCGACGAGACGAACCGATAATCGTCGCCGAACACGCCCTTGGCCGGCGTATCGTGCATGTAGACGCCGTAGGGATTGGCGATATTGACGCGCACGACGCCGAGCGAATTCACGTCGCCGCCGGGGTCTTGCCGAAACTTGTAGTTAACCGCGTCGAGCGAATTCCAGTTGATCTGCCGCGCGGAGACTTCCTGGTTGTCCTTGTTGAAGATGCGGATCTTGTTCTCGGCGAGATATTCCGGATCCTGCTGCATCTTCGGGATCAGATCCTTGCGGATGATCGAGGCGGGCACCGTCCAGTAGGGATTGAAGTTGATGTCGAGCACGCGCGCCTGCATGACCGGCGACTGACGGTCGATGCGGCCGACGCCGGCCGCGTGCAGGGTCTGGATCTGCCCGTCCTCGACCGTCTCCACCATCGCCGCCGGAATATTGGCGGTCACATAGCGGCGGCCGAGATTGCCCGAGAAGGAACGAAGACGCACGAGATTGGTCTCGAGCTGCTTCAGGCGGACGTCCGCAGGAATGTTCATCGCCGAATAGGTCTGCTTGCCGACAATGCCGGACTGGCCGAGGCCGTGGCGCGCCTGAAAACGCTTTACGCCGGCTTCCACGTAGGAATCGAAGACGGGCGACGTGCCGGCCGAGGCGTCGAGATCGCCCGAAAGCATCAGCCGCTGGCGCAGCGCCACCACGGTCTGGTTGCGGCTTCCGAGCTTGAGGGTCGGTCCGTTGACCGGCTGCCAGCCGCCCTGCCCGACGATCTGCTGGTAATGCTGGATCGCCTGCTCGGTCGCCGACAATGTTTCCGGCGAGAGCAACGGCGTGGTTGCGCGCGGAACGACGAGCCGGGCGTCGGAATCGTAGCGCTGCGCCCATTCGGCCTGGCCGAACCCGTCGGCAGGCGCCGCGAAGGCCGTGGAAAAGCCGAGACCGACGGCGAGGCCGAGAAGAGAGATGCCGCCGGCGAAGGCGCGGCGCGTCAGATCGGGCGAGGAGGGTTTGGACATGCTGGAGAATTCCGGAACCTTGGGCCTGCGCCGACGCTCCGCCCTCGAATAAGGCGCGGCGCGACGGCCGGAGATTTGTCGAAACTGGGGTGAGCGGTCATTACCGCATAACGCGCACCCTGTCATGATCAGGGTTAAAGACGCCCGAACAAGCCGGCGATTTTGTGACGCCGGCCGGGATATCCCCGTCGAAACAGGCGCGCAAACGAAAAAACCGCCGGCGATGGCGCGCCGGCGGCTGGAGGACTTTGGCGATAGCTGTCGATCAGAGGCGGTAGCGGATCTGGTCCGTCCAGAAGCGCTCCAGGCGGATGAGCGCCTGATTGACCTGGCGGAACTCATCGCAGGTGATGCCGCCGATCTGCTCGACCGTCATCACGTGCTTGTCGTAGAGGCTGGCGACGATGCGATGGACGTCGCGGCCGGACTCGGTCAGCGAAATCCGCACCGCGCGGCGGTCGACGCGGGAGCGGGCGTGATGGAGATAGCCCATCTCGACCAGCTTCTTGACGTTGTAGGAGACGTTCGAGCCGAGATAATAGCCGCGGGTGCGCAGCTCGCCGGCGGTCAGTTCCTTGTCGCCGATGTTGTAGAGCAGCAGCGCCTGGACGGAATTGATGTCGGAACGGCCGCGGCGGTCGAACTCGTCCTTGATGACGTCGAGCAGGCGGCGATGCAGCCG
>JAGWTW010000045.1 GCA_028868735.1 Hyphomicrobiales bacterium
ATGATCTCGCGTGGTGGACCGAAGCCGCGCGGGCGCAGCGGGCGAAACAGGCGCCGCCGTATTGAACGCGGCGGCCTTGCCGGGGCCCCGACTGCTGTCACGCGCGAAACTGCCCGCCGACACCGTCGCGCTCGCCCGGTTCCTGATCGGCAAGATCGTTGTGCGCGAATTGCCCGAAGGCGTCGTTAGCGGCCGCATCGTCGAGACCGAGGCCTATGTCGTCGGAGACGCGGCGGGCCACGCCTTCCGTGGCGTGACGCCGCGCAATCGCTCGCTTTTTCTCGAGCGCGGCCACGCCTATGTCTATCTCGCCTACGGAATTTCCCATTTGCTCAATGTGTCGAGCGAAGCGGCCGGGACGGGCGCCGGCGTTCTCGTCCGCGCGCTCGAACCGCTCGACGGCGTTCCGCTCATGCAGAGCAATCGCGGCGTCGTGGGCTTGCGCGACCTGGCGCGCGGACCCGGACGGCTCGCGGCCGCGATGAGGATCGACCGCCGGCTGGACGGCCTCGACCTCTGCCGGCGCGGCGACCTGTGGCTCGGCGACGACGATCGCCAAAACGACGAGATCGGACAAAGCGTGCGGATCGGCATCACGCGCGACGCCGAGCGCCCCTTACGGTTTTTCCTCGCCGGCAGTCCGTTCGTGAGCGGGCCCCGCGCGCTCAACCGGCAATGACGGCGTCGATCTGACGCCAAGTCCGGCCCCGCCGGCCGATCGGGCGCCCTTTTTCCTTGCTTTTCGCCCCCGCCCCCGTGCTAGACCCCGCGCCGAACGGAGTTTGCTATGCCCGAGGTCATTTTCACCGGTCCTGCCGGACGTCTGGAAGGGCGGTTCCATCCCTCCAAGACGCGCGGCGCGCCGATCGCCATCATCCTGCACCCCCATCCGCAATTCGGGGGCACGATGAACAACCAGATCGTCTACAACCTCTATTACGCCTTCGCCGAGCGCGGCTTTTCTGTGTTGCGCTTCAACTTTCGCGGCGTCGGCCGGTCGCAGGGCCTGTTCGACCACGGCCAGGGCGAGCTCTCGGACGCAGCCGCCGCGCTCGACTGGGCGCAGTCCATCAATCCGGAGGCGCGCGCCTGCTGGATCGCCGGCGTCTCCTTCGGTTCGTGGATCGGCATGCAGCTTCTGATGCGCCGGCCGGAAATCGAGGGCTTCATCTCGATCGCCCCGCCGGCCAACCGCTTCGATTTCTCGTTCCTGGCGCCCTGCCCTTCTTCCGGCCTTTTCGTGCACGGCGATCAGGACCGGGTCGCGCCGATCAAGGAAGTGACGCCGCTGATCGAGAAGCTGAAGACGCAGAAGGGAATCGTGATCGAGCACGCGGTCGTGTCCGGCGCCAACCACTTCTTCGAGAATCGGGTCGAACCCCTGATCGAAGAGGTCGGCTCCTATCTCGACAAGCGCCTCGGCAATCCGCCCCGCGTCGCAGTGCCGTCGCGGCGGGATTGAAAATTTCGCTGTCATCCCTGACAGCCGAAGGCCGATCCTCTTCGGCCGGGATGACGCGCGACTATATCTCCGCGGCGTCGCCGATCGCGGGCATGGTCGGCTGACCCGGCAGCGCCGGCGCGATCGCCTGCATTGCCGCGACTTCGCCGTGGACGAGAAACGTTTTCGGCGCATTCACTTTCGCGCGCCAGGCGATCAGCGACTTGCGGCCGGCGTGACCGGAAAAGCCGTTGATGGTGTGGACCGACGCGCGCACAGGCACTTCGTCCTCCAGCACTTGCACGACCTTCGCGCCGTCGATGATTTTTCGCGCGAGCGTGCCGACGCTCGCAAAGCCGACGAAGATCACGCCGCATTCCGGCCGCGCGAGATTGTGTCGCAGGTGATGCAGCACGCGCCCGCCCGTCGCCATGCCCGAGCCTGCGAGGATCAGCGCGCCGCCCTTGATGTTGTTGATCTCCATCGAGTCGCGCGAGAGCTTTGTGAAACGCAGATGCGGCGGCGCGAAGGGGTCGTCGCCCGATTTCAGAAGCTCGGCGATGTTCGGCCGGAAGAAGTCGGGCGAGTTGCGCGCGATGTCGGTCGCCGAGATCGCCATCGGCGAATCCACAAAGATCTGGAGGTCCGGCGGAATCTTGTTCTGCGCTATGCCGGTCTTCAAATAGAACAGGAGTTCCTGCGCACGTTCGAGCGCGAACGTCGGCACGACGATGTTGCCGCCGCGCGCGCGGATCTGCGCGATCGCTTCATAGAATTCCTCCACGGATTCGTTGAAATCCTTGTGGTCGCGGTCGCCGTAGGTCGTTTCCATGACAACAGCGTCGGCGGCGGCCGGCGGCGCATAATCGTTGAGCAGCGACCGGCCGGGATCGCCGAGATCCCCGGACATAAGAATGCGTTTCGTGGAGCCGTTCTCCTTCGACTCGATCAAAACGCTGGTCGAGCCGAGGATGTGGCCTGCTTCGTAGAAGGTTGCCGTGACGTTCGGCACGAGTTCGATCGTCGACCCGACCGTGACGAGCCGACCGAAGCGGTCGAGCGCCTTCATCGCGTCCTGAACGTCGTAGAGCGGTTGCTCGGCCGGTCCGTGCGGCTCCCAGCGTCGGGCCTTGCGCATCGGGCGATGCGTATCCTCTTCTTGCAGGCGCGCGGAGTCGAGCATCACGAGTCGCGACAATTCGCGCGTCGGGCCGGTGCAAACGATTTCGCCGCGAAACCCGCGCTTCACAAGCAAGGGAATGCGGCCGCAATGATCGAGATGGGCGTGCGTGAGGACCAGCACATCGATCGAATCCGGGTCGAAGCCGAAGTCCATCTTGTTTTCTGCGCGCTCGGTGGCGCCGCCCTGAAACATGCCGCAGTCGACGAGAATTTTCTTTCCAGCCGCTTCGATCAGATGGCAGGAGCCGGTGACGTCGCGATCGGCGCCATGGAACGAAATCTTCATGCCCTGCCTCCCCGGTCCTCATTCTGAGTCGTAAAGGCGAGTTTGAAGGCTGGCGCGGCGAACGTCCATGCGCGGCTGCGGAACTGGTTATTTCGGCAGGTCGGCAAGCCAAGCGAGGATGAAATCCGCGATCTTCTGCGGCTGTTCGGGCAGCATCGCATGGCCGGCGCCGTCGATCTCGCGCAATGTCACGCGCGGCCCGAATTTTTCCTGCAACATCCGCCCGTTCTCCGGCACGGCGACCGCGTCCTGTAGCCCCTGAACGACAAGGATCGGCGCCGCGCCGCCGCCCCACCAATCCTCGAGCTTCGTTGCGCGCGTCGCAGCCGTCTGCATTTTCGCGACGTCGCCGCGCCAGCCGTCGCGCCAGACCGCCGGATCGTTTCCGGGGGCGAAGAACGCCGTGCGCACCGCCTCGATATGCATTTCCGGCGAGAGGCTCGTATCGAATACGGCGAGCAACGCCTCTTGCGCGCCGGGCTTCATGGGCGCCTTGCCGCCGGCCGCGAGCATCACGACGCCTCTGACACGCTCGGGATGGGCGGCGGCGAGCATGCGCGCGACGCGCTGGCCGTAGGCATGTCCGACCACCACGATCGGCCCTGCGGCCGCCGGCGCGCAGGCCAAGGCGTCGGCAGCCATGTCGCGCAGCGTCAGCCCGTCCATCGGACCGCGGCTCGCGCCGACGCCGCGCGGTTGCGGGCGAATGGTCGCATAGCCCGCCGCGACGAGCCGCGACGACAGATCGTCGAAGTCCCGAGCGGGTCGGCCGAGCGACGGGATCATCAGGACGGCAGGACCGCTTCCGGCGACGAGACATTCGATTGTGGCTGCGCCCGATTGCGCCATCCGGCTTTCCGCACGCGCAGCGCTCGCTATCCCCAGAACGCACGCGGCCGCAATCGTTCCCATCGTCGCCAGGCCCTCAAACATAAAATCCAGCTCCGCACTCCCGCGGGAAGCTTCGCCGAGGCCCGCCTCTGGCACAAGCTGTGGAACGAAGTTTCGCCTGCCGCGTTGCGTCGCGGTATGGCGTGGGCTTCGCTTTGGCCCGCGCCTTGTGGAGGGCGGGGATGAAATTCATAAGACTGGCGCTGGGGTTCTGGCGCGGCGAGACCAGGGCGAAGGCCTGGTGGCTGTCGAGCGCTTTCCTGATCTGCCTGTTCCTCAGCATGGGGCTGCAAGTCGCCGTCACGCGATGGAACAAATATTTCTTCGACGCGCTCCAGTCGAAAAACATTCCCGTGATCCAGATGAGCATCGGCGCGGCCGTCGTCCTTGCGCTCGCCACCTCGCTCGTCGCCATCGCGCTCATCCAGGCGCGGATGCGCTTGCAGCTGCGTTGGCGCCAGTGGCTGACGGACACCGTTGTGTCGCGCTGGCTCGCCGATCGCCGTTTCTACCAGCTCAACATCCTTCGCACGATCGACAATCCGGAAGCGCGTATCGCGGAAGATGGACGCCTGTCGATCGAGCTGTTCGTCGATATCGCAGGCGGCATCATCAACACCGTGATCCTGTCGGCGTCGTTCATGGTTGTGCTGTGGTATGTCGGCGGCTCGCTGACGATCTACGGGGTCACGATCCCCGGCTATCTCGTCATTGCAGTCGTTCTCTACACGGCGGCGACCTCGCTCGGCATGTATCTGCTCGGTCGGCCGCTGGTGACGGCGGTGGAGAATAAGGCCGCCGGCGAGGGCGATTTTCGGTACGCCCTCACGCGCACGCGCGAAAACGCCGAGACGATCGCGCTGATCGGCGGCGACGAGAACGAGCATGACGCGATCATGAATTCTTTCGGCGAGTTGGCGCGGCGCTGGATCGCGGTCATCGGCAGGCAGACGCGCATGATGTTCCTGTCGAGCGGCAACAACGTTCTGGCGCCCGTCGTGCCGCTCATTCTCTGCACGCCGAAATTTCTGGCGGGCGAAATGACGCTCGGAGATCTGATGCAGGCGGCGGCGGCCTTCGGTCAGGTGCAAACCGCACTCAATTGGCTCGCCGACAATGCGCTCAACCTGGCGAACTGGTCCGCGTCCGCGCGCCGCGTCGCCCAGCTCGACGCCGCTTTCAACGAACTCGACGAAGCCGCCAACGCGCGCGGCCGCGAGACGATCGTGCTGGAAGACAGCCCCGACGGCGCGTTTCATATCCGCGGCCTGACGATTTCCCAGGTCAGCGGAGACGCGATGCTCGCAGAATCCGACGCGCGCTTCGAACCGGGAGACAAAGTGCTGGTGCAAGGCGGCTCGGGATCGGGAAAAAGCACCCTGATCCGCGCGATCGCAGGACTGTGGCCGTGGGGTTCGGGCCGCATTCAGCGGCCGAACGATGCAGCGATCGCCTTCCTGCCGCAAAGGCCGTATCTGCCGCTCGGCTCGCTCCGCAATGCCGTAAACTACCCCTCGGACGGCGGGGCGCCCGCGCCGGCCGCGGTCGAAAAGGTGCTCGAGGAATGCGGCCTTGCGCATCTCGCGCCGCGGCTCGACGAGGAGGACAATTGGTCGAACGTGCTTTCGGGCGGCGAACAGCAGCGCATCGCCTTTGCGCGCATTTTCCTGAAGAAGCCAGATATCGTCATTCTGGACGAAGCGACGTCCGCGCTCGACGAGCTCAGCCAGGCGCGGATGATGGAGATGATGTGCGACAAGCTTGCGCATTCGACCGTGCTCCACGTCGCACATCGGCCGGGGCTCGAAAAATATCACAACCGACGCATCGAACTGAAACGCGATGACCGGGGTCCGGCGACAATGTCCGACAAGCCGCAGGGAATGCGCTCCGTGTTCGAGCAGTTCGCGACGCTGGTGCGGCGGCCGGGCCGCGCGCGGGCCGCGCGCGCCGCAGCGGCCGCCCCCAAGCAGCGCGAACCGGCGTGAGCGTCTTCGCCCCGCCTTGGCGCTATCGCCCGCGCCTCCGGACCGCTAATCCTGCGGCATGGAGACCAAGAATCAGGGGCGGCGATTCCGGGCGATCGGCCTCATGTCCGGCACGTCGATGGACGGCGTCGACGTCGCGATGATCGAGACGGACGGCGAGAAGGCGATCGCGTTCGGCGCCACCGGCTTTTCGCCCTACGACGACGCCGATCGCGCGCTTCTGCGCGACGCGCTCGCCGAGGCCGCGGGGCTCGAGGGTCGGGACGGGCGGACGGGCGCAGTCGCCGCAGCCGAGGCGATGGTGACGCGCCGCCATGCCGAAGCCGTCGAGAAATTTCTCGCCGACAACGGCCTCGCGCCGTCCGACGTGGACCTCGTCGGCTTCCACGGGCAGACCGTTCTGCACAGGCCGAAGCAACGGCTGACGATCCAGATCGGCGACGGCCAGGCGCTGGCGACCCGCCTCGGGATCGCCACGGCTTACGATTTTCGCGCGGCGGACGTCGCGGCCGGCGGCGAGGGCGCGCCGATCGTGCCGGCCTTCCATCGTGCGCTGGTCGAGGCCAGCGGCATGCCTGGTCCGCTCGCCCTCCTCAATATCGGCGGCGTCGCCAACGTAACCTATGTTAACGACGGTTTCGACCCGATCGCCTGCGACACGGGCCCCGGCAACGCCCTCCTCGACGACCTCATGCTCGCCCGCACGGGCCAGCCGATGGACCGCCACGGCCACACAGCAGCACGCGGCAAGGTCGACGAGATCGCGCTCGCCGCGCTGCTCGACGATCCCTATTTCGCGCTGCCGCCGCCGAAATCGCTCGACCGCAACGCCTTCTCTTCACGGGCGGTCAGCCATCTGGCGCTCGAGGACGCGGCGGCGACCCTGACCGCCTTCACGGCGGCGTCGGTCGATCGTCTGTTCGTTCATCTGCCGCGGCCGCCGAAGAGCCTTATCGTGTGCGGCGGCGGCGCGCGCAACCCGATCCTCGTGCGGGAACTGGTCAACCGCCTGCCTTGCAAGGTGACGACGGCCGACGTCTGCGGCTGGTCGGCCGACGCGATGGAAGCGCAGGCGTTCGCCTATCTTGCGGCGCGCTCCTATCTCGGTTTGCCGTACACCTTTCCGACGACGACCGGCGTTTCCCGGCCGATGACTGGCGGGAATATTGCTAAACCGTGAGCAGATCGGCATTATCGAGCCGTCTGGGGCGGAAACGAAAAGAAAATGTCGCGTTTTGGTTCGAGCCGGCGGGATTTGCTCGCCGCCGGCGGGGCGTTGGGTCTGTTCGGCGTCGGCGCTTCCGTCGCCTGGCGGCAGCTCGAAATGGGCGAGCGCCTGTTCAATCCGGTTCGGCTGACCGATTTCGCGCTGCCGCCGGTCGCGGGCGTCTCTGACTTCGCGGGCCAGCAAACGCGCGGCTTCAGCGCCGCCGACCTCGGCGCAGGCGCAAGTCTCGTCGTTCTCTTCGCATCGTGGTGTCCGCCCTGCCGGCGCGAACACAAGATGATCTCGCAACTGTCGGAGCGCACGGGCGTGCCTGTCTTCGGCGCGCTCTACAAGGACAAGCCGGAAGCGGCGGTGGAATATCTCAGGCGCAACGGCAATCCGTTCGCTGCGGTCGGCGACGATCCGCGCGGCCTCTTCGCGCGCGCCATCGGGGCGCGCGGCGTACCGTCCACGCTGGTCGTGCGTCCGGGTCCGCGCGTCGCGCTCAGGATCGACGGGCCTTTGGCCGAAGCGGACATCGCCGAGAAGATCGCCCCTGCCCTGCGTGCGACCTGATACAGTCGGCCGAACCGACATTCGCAGCAGGCGCCTTCCATGAGCACCGTCAAAATTCTCGAAGACCACGAACTCTCCACGGAGTCCGCGGCGGTCTTCGCCGACATCCGCGCCACGCGCAAGACCGAATTCGTCAACAATTTCTGGCGGACGCTCGCGCACGATCCGGCGTTACTCAAGCGCACCTGGGAGAGCGTGAAACAGGTGATGGCGCCCGGCGCGCTCGATCCGCTGACGAAAGAAATGATCTACATTGCGGTTTCGGCCGCGCAATCCTGCGAATATTGCGTCCGCTCGCATACGGCGGCCGCGCGCGCGAAGGGTATGACCGACCAGCAGTTGATGGAGCTCGTCGCCATTGTCGGGATGGCGGCCGAGACCAACCGCCTCGCCATCGCTTTACAGACGCCCGTCGACGAGGCGTTCAAGCTCTAAAGCGTCGCTACGCCAGCTTCTTCGTCGCCTCCAGAACCGCTTTCGCGTGCCCTACCACTTTCACCTTGGGCCAGATTTCGCGAATGACGCCCTTGCCATCGATGAGGAAGGTCGTCCGCTCGACGCCCATGTACTTGCGTCCGTACATGCTCTTTTCTTTCCAGACGCCAAAAGCCTCGAGCATGGCCGTGGACTCGTCCGACAGGAGCGGCAGAGCCAGGTCGTGCTTCTTCTTGAACTTGTCGTGCTTTGCGGCGTTGTCTGGCGAAACGCCGACGACGACAGCGCCGGCTTTCTCGAATTCTTTTCGAAGCCCGTTGAATTCAATGGCCTCCTGCGTGCATCCGGTCGTGTCGTCTTTCGGATAGAAATAGAGGACGAGCTTCTTGCCCTTGAAATCGCCGAGTTTCGCCCGGCCGCCGCCGTCGCGGTCGAGGTGAAAATCCGGCGCTTTCGCGCCAACCGCCAATTGAGCCGTCATCCGCCTTCCTTTCGTCCCATTGCGCAACCACACAGACCAGCAAGACGCGGCCGCCTGTTCGCGCGCGAACACCGGTCAGTTTATAGTCCCGGCGCGAGTCGCGGTCGTTTTTCTCGGACCGCCGGGCGGTTCGCCCAAACCAGGATCGATCGAGGAGACCCTTCCTGTCTTTCGCGGACGTATCTGTCTATCTCGGCCGTATCGGCATAGCGACAGCGCGCGGCGCGTTCGCGGTTTTTCGCTCGCGCGCGATCGTACGCCCGCTGAAGTGGATTGCGGGGGTTTTCGGGCTTCTAGCGGTCGTCGGCGCGCTCGGCTTTTGCGTGTTGATGGCGTTACTGGCGCGCGGGCCGATCGCAGTCGATGAGCTGGGAACCCGCGCCGCCGCAGCGCTGACGAAAAGGTTCGACGGCACGGTGAAATTCTCCTTCGGCGAAACGCGGATCGCGCAGACGTCGCACGGACCGACCATCACCGTAGATCACCTCAAAGCCGTCGCCGCGGGCCGCACGGTCGTGGAGGCGCCGCGCGCAGAACTGTCGCTCGATCCGCTTGCGCTGTTGCGGTTCGAAGCTTTGCCTCGGCGGATCGAAGTATTCGACCTGACCGTGCGCCTGCTCGTCATGCCGGACGGCGCGCTCGCGATTTCCGCCGGTGGTCCGCACGGCGAGCCGATCCTGCTTTCCGCGCCGACGCCACCCGTGGCCGCGCAGGCGCCGCCGCCGCCTCCGGCGTCGACCGTTCCAGCCAACGCCAAACCGCGCCGCTCGCTCATTCTCCGCGAAGCCGCGGCGGCGTTGCGTTCGTTCTTCGATCTGGCGACGAGCCCCAAGTCTCCGATCGCCGCGCTTCAGGACGTCGCCGTACGCGGCGGAAAGCTTGTTGTCGAGGACCAGACGGCCGACCGCACGACGACATTCGACAATCTGGAAATGGCGCTCGACAGGGGAAGCCGGACGGCGTCCTTCGTTTTCGCGGCGCAGGGTCCGAACGGGAAGATCTCCGCCGTGGCGAAAGCCTCCGGTACGCCGCAGACGACACGCCAGCTCGACATCGAGATGCGCGACATTTCAATGGACGAGATCGTCCTCGTCGCCGGCATGCGCCGGCCGGTCTTCGACAGCGACGCGCCCCTGTCCTTCAAGCTGCGGTTCGTGCTCGAACCGAGCAACGTTCTGCGCGAGGCGAGCGGACGCGCCGTCGTCAGCGCCGGCTATCTGCGCCTGGAAGATCCCGATCATGAACCGCTTTTCTTCGACGAGATTTCCGGGGGGTTCCATTGGGACACCGTCAATCAGCGCCTCATCGTGGATCCTGTCCAGTATTTCGGCGGCGACACGCAGTTCGTCGCGGGCGGCGCGCTCGAGCCGCCGCATGACGGCGACGACGGGTGGAAGCTCACGCTCGGTCTGCTGAAACCGGGTTCGATTGCGCCGAACAGGATCGGCGATCAGGTGCTCAGCGTGGACAAATTCAATATCGACGCGAACATATCGATCGAGCAGAAACGCATAGCAATCTCACGCGCGGAAATGCTCGGCCCGGAACTCGCCGTCGCTGCGAGCGGCGCATTCGACTGGGTCGACGGCCCGCATGTGCGGCTCGGTCTTTCAACCGGGCGCATGCCGCTGAAATCGCTGTTTCGCGTCTGGCCGAGCCAGATGGGCGCGCCGGCGCGCACGTGGCTCCTGACGCACGCCCACGGCGGCACGTTGCAATCGGGCGCAGGCTCGATCGATTTCGACAAGAACGCGCTGCTCGCCATGCGCTTCGCGCGCCCGCCGCCGGACGCCGCGCTGTCGATCGACTTTCAGATCGCGGACGCGTCGATCACGCCGCTCGACGGCGTTCCGGTCGTGACCAACCTCGACGGCGCCGGCCATGTGACGGGTCATTCCACAACCTTCAACGCGACCGCCGCAACGATAGAGACAGCGCCCGGCCGCAAGATATCGGTCAGCAACGCAACGTTCGTCGTTCCGGACAACGAAGGCTTTCCGACAACGCCGGCCTATGTCGAGGCGCATGTCGGCGGGTCGGTCGAGGCGATCGCCGATCTTCTCTCGAAGGACGCGATCAAACCTTTTGCGGCGCTTCCGCTCGAACCCGGCACGCTGAAGGGCCAGGTCGAAGGGAAAGTGCGGCTCGACTTCAAACTCGGCGACGGGCCGGATGCGCCGGACATCAAGATCGGCGTCAACGCCAACGTCGCGAATTTCTCCGCCGAAAAATTGCTCGGCAAGGAAAAATTCGACTCCGGAACGCTGGCTGTCACCGGAGATATGAGCGGCCTGCGCGCATCGGGTACGGGCCGCATGTTCGGCCTGCCGGCGACGCTCGACCTGCGAAAAGACGTCGGCCAGCCCGCCGTCGCCAATCTCGGCACCACGATCGACGACGCGGCGCGTGCAAAGCTCGGATTTGCGTCGCCTGGCGTCGCCGGTCCGATGGGGCTGAAGGTTGCGGCCACGTTCGACCGCGACATGCATGTCGCGGTCGACATGGACCTCGCGCGCGTCGCGCTCAACAATCCCATTCCCGGACTTGTGAAGCCGCCGGGCAAGGCGGCGCGCGCGACCTTCGACGTGGTCCAGAAGGATGGTGCGATCCGCCTCGACAATCTCGTCGCAGATCTCGGCGGCGCGTCAGCACGCGGTTCGATCGATCTGTCCGACCAAGGCGAATTCGTCGCGGCCCATCTGACACAGGCCAAATTGTCGCCGGGCGACGACATGCGCGTCGACGTTCAGAAATCCGGCGACAATCTGAAAGCGAGCATTCGCGGCGCCTCGGTCGATGCGCGGCCGTTCATCAAGAGCGTAACGCAAGCGAGCGAGGTCAAGAAGGACGGCGGCAATATCGATGTCGAGCTGAAGACGCCGATCCTGACCGGCTATGCGCGACAGACCTTGCTCAACGCCGAACTCAAGGTGTCGAGACGCGACGGCGCGCTTCGCGCCTTTCAGATGACCGGGCAATTCGGGCGAGCGCAATGCGCGGCGATCCTCGCGCGAGGCGACAACGGGCAGCCGCAAGTGAATGTCGCGACCGCCGACGCGGGCGCGCTGCTCGGCTTTACCGATCTCTACACGCGCATGGAAAGCGGCACGCTCAACGCCGGATTGCAATTTTCCGACAAGGGCGTCGCCGGCACCGTCAATATCAAGTCGTTCTTTCTACGGGACGAGCCGTCGTTGCGGCGGCTCGTCAACGAGGGAAGCGTGCGCGTCGATTCCAACGGGGGGGCGCGCATCGACCCGACCCTTGTTCATTTCGACCGGATGTCGGTCATGTTTTCCCGCGTCGGCGGCCAGCTCACGCTGCGCGACGGCGTTATGAACGGGCCCAACATCGGCCTGACGGTGGAAGGCGCGGTGGACACGGACCGCGAAGTGCTTGCGCTCAACGGCACTTTCATTCCGGCCTACACCGTGAACAATTTCTTCTCGAAAATTCCCGTGCTCGGTCTCGTCCTCGGCGGCGGGTGGAACGAAGGCCTGTTCGCCATCAACTACAAGATCACCGGCCGCCTCAACGCGCCGCAGGTCTCGGTCAATCCGCTGACGGTCGCGCCGGGATTCCTGCGCAAGATCTTCGGCGCATTCGACAATGCGACCATGCCGCCCGCGCGATAGCTATTTCGCCTTCAGAAGCACGTGCTTCTTCTTGCCGAGCGAGAGCTTGATCGCCCCGTCGCGCAGATCGCCGTCGCGCAAGACGGCGCGCTCGTCGTCGACCGCGGAATCGTTGACGCGCAGGCCTCCGCCCTTGACCTGACGCCGCGCCTCGCCGGTCGAGGCGACGAGCCCCGCTCGCACGAAAGCGGTGAGCACGCCCAGCCCCGCGTCGAACTCGGCTGCCGGAATTTCGACCGTCGGCAGCGTGTCGGCCGCAACGCCCTCCTCGAACGTCTTACGCGCCGTCTCCGCCGCCTGGCCGGCGGCCTCGCGGCCGTGCACGAGCGCGGTCGCCTCGTTCGCAAGGATTTTCTTCGCGTCGTTGATCTCGGCCCCCCCGAGCGCTTCGAGGCGTCGTATTTCGTCCATCGGCAGGAAGGTGAAGAGGCGCAGGAAACGGCCGACGTCGGCGTCCTCGGCGTTACGCCAGAACTGCCAGTAGTCGTAAGGGCTCAGCATGCCCGCTTCGAGCCACACGGCGCCGGCCGCGGTCTTGCCCATTTTGGCGCCGGACGAGGTCGTCAGCAGCGGCGAGGTCAATGCGAACAATTGCGGCGTTCCCATGCGCCGGCCGAGATCGATGCCGGTGACGATATTGCCCCATTGATCCGAGCCGCCCATCTGCGCGATGCAGCCGTAGCGCTTGTTCAGTTCGACGAAGTCGTAGGCCTGCAGGCACATGTAGTTGAACTCGATGAAGGACAATTCCTGATCGCGTTCGAGGCGCAGCTTCACCGAATCCATCGACATCATGCGGTTGACCGAAAAGTGACGGCCGACGTCGCGCAGAAAGTCGATGTAATTGAGCCTGGTCAGCCATTCGGCGTTGTCCGGCATGACGGCGTCCGTCTTGCCGTCGCCGAATTGCAGGAATTTGGCGAAGACCTTGCGCATCGCCGCCTTGTTTGCGTCGATCGTCTCGACCGGCAGAAGTTTGCGCGTTTCGTCCTTGCCCGAAGGGTCTCCGACGCGCGTGGTGCCGCCCCCCATCAGCGGCACCGGCTTGCCGCCGGTGCGCTGCAGCCAGGCGAGGATCATGATCGACAGGAGGTGGCCGACATGCAGCGAGGGCGCCGTGCAGTCGAAGCCGATATAGGCGATCAGGTCGCCAGCCCTGGCCTTCGCATCAAGCCCCTCGAAATCCGAACATTGATGAACGTAGCCGCGCTCCATGAGCGTCGCCAGGAAATCGGATTGCGGACGGAAATTCTGCGGAGCGGCTGACATGGATTCTGGCCTTTCGGGAGCCGCAGGTTTAGGGGCGGACGGCGGGGGTGGCAAGCGTCGACGACCGCCGGATTTCGGAAGCGTTAACCTTAATCGTTTCTGATCCTTCCGGGCTTTTCGCCCGGAGCCGATTTGTATGCCGCAAAAACCTTCCTCCCCTTCCGAGCGCCAGCCGGAGGGCCATTTCCGTATCACGGTCGCCCGGGGCGGCTCGCATCGGCGGTTCTCCGTCCATCCCGGCGTCGTCTATGGGCTCGTCGGCGTTTTGCCTGTCGTCGCCACGGTTTATCTCGCCGCGACCGGTTTCCTGTTCTTCCGGGACGACATGATCGCCGCGCTCATGGCGCGCCAGGCCCGCCAGCAATACGCCTATGAGGACCGTATCGCCGCGTTGCGGGTCCAGCTCGACCGCGTCACCAGCCGTCAGCTGCTCGATCAGGATTCGTTCGAGGGCAAGGTCCAGCGCCTCGTCTCGCGCGAAGCGCAGCTCGAAACCCGCACCGCTATCGTCGCCGCGCTCGGCGAGAAGATCGGGACGCCGCCCGAGACGACGGCAGCCATCGCGCCGGCGCAGAAGACCGCGCGCCCGACCGCGGCGAATACGCCGAGCCGCCCGACCGCATTCGCTCCGATCGAAGACCCGATGGATTCCGGAGGCCCGTTCGAATCCAACAAGCCGCGCCCGGATGGTTTCGAACTGCGCACGCG
Organism: Hyphomicrobiales bacterium; assembly: GCA_028868735.1. Taxonomy (GTDB): domain Bacteria; phylum Pseudomonadota; class Alphaproteobacteria; order Rhizobiales; family Beijerinckiaceae; genus JAJXWB01. The sequence goes on from JAGWTW010000045.1 coordinate 14,100, forward strand.
CGACGCCGACGGCCCGCGCGCCAATCTCGAGGCGCCCGCGCGCGCGGCGATCGTCGCCGCCGCGGACGCGGACATTCCGACACAGGCGCGCATCGACATGCTCAACGCCGCGCTCGACCGCATCGAGCGCCGCCAGATCACGACGCTGGCTGCGCTCGCTGGTCCTGCCGCGCGCAAGGCCGAGCAACTCAAGGCGGTCATCGCGGAAACCGGCCTGTCGCCGAGCAGACTCGCGCCGCCGAAATCCGACGCCGTCGGCGGCCCGTTCGTGCCCGTCAAACTCGACGACAAATCCTCCCCGTTCGAACGCCAGCTCGCCAGTGTCCAGGGCTCGTTCGCTGCGCTCGACCGCCTGCAGCGCGCCCTACCCTATGTGCCGGTGCGCAAGCCGCTCGCAGGTCCGCTCGAATTCTCCTCGGGCTTCGGATATCGGCTCGATCCGTTTCTCGGACGGCCGGCGCTGCATTCTGGTCTCGACATGCGCGCGGAGACGGGAACCACGGCCCGCGCCACCGCCTCCGGCGTCGTGACCAACGCCGGCTGGTCCGGCGGCTACGGCAACATGGTCGAGATCGACCACGGCAATGGACTGTCGACCCGCTACGGACATTTGTCGGCGATCCTGGTCAGCGACGGGCAGAAAGTCGTCGCCGGCCAACCGGTCGGACGCGTCGGCTCGACAGGCCGCTCGACCGGACCGCACTTGCATTACGAAGTGCGCATCGACGACGAGGCGACCGATCCCATGCGTTTCGTCAAGGCGGCGCGATTGATGCCGGCGAAGGATTGAACCGCGATCCCGCGATCTGAAGAAGAATCGCGGGAAGCGGACGTTCTGAATGCGCGCGATGGGCGGATAGCGGGCGGTCACCACGAGTGCCTATTCCGACCACACGTGACCCATCGTCGCCGTTCGGAACGTCCGTTTCCGGGAAACATGCGTGTTCGTGCAACGCCGACGGCCGCGGCGCTCCCTCAGCCGAGGAAGCCGAGCGATATCCAGGGAACAAAGACGATCACGAGAAGGCCCGCAAGCAGCGCCGCCAGATAGATCCAGATGCGGCGCATGGCCGCTTCGGGCTGCACCTGCCCGATGATGCAGGCGGCGTAATAGCAGAGCCCGAACGGCGGCGCGAACAGGCCGAGGCCCATCGCGAGGATGACGACGACCGCGTAGTGCACCTCGTGCACGCCGAGCGAGCGCGCGACAGGAAACAGCAGCGGACCGAACAGCACGATCGCCGGAATGCCTTCGAGCACGCTGCCCAGCACGATGAACGCGACGACCGAGATCAGCAGAAATCCCGTCGCGCCGCCGGGTGTCGCGCTCATCACCCGCGCGAGGTCGTGCGAGAACCCCGATTGCGTCAGGGCCCACGCCATCGCCGACGCCGCGCCGACGATGAACAGGATGGCGCCGGACAGGGTCGCCGTCTTCACGAGCATCGGCATCACGCGCGACCATTGCAGGCCGCCACGGTAGAAGATGAGGCCAGCGACGATCCCGTATGCGATGCCGATTGTCGAAACCTCGGTCGCCGTCGCGACGCCCTCGACCACCGCGCCGCGGATCAGGAATGGGAGTGCGATCGCAGGAAGCGCGATCAGGAAAGTGCGAAGCACGACCTTCATCGGAGCGCGGGGCGGGCGCTCCTCTTCTTCCTGTCCTGCCCGCCAGCGCGCGACCAGACCGATCACGATCGCGAGCGCGACGCCCGGAAGAATGCCGGCGGTGAACAGCGCCGCAATGGAGACGCCGGTGACCGATGCGATCGCGATCAGCACGATCGACGGTGGGATCGTCTCGCTCATTGCACCGGCGGCGGCGAGCAGCGAGATCAGTTCGCTGTCCTTGGCGCCGCGCTTGCGCATCTCTGGAAACAGAACGGGCGCGACCGCCGCCATGTCGGCGGTCTTGGAGCCGGAGATGCCGGACACGAGCAGGATGGCGCCGATCAGCACGTAGGACATGCCGGCCCGCACGTGTCCGAGCAGCGAGGCGAGAAACTCGACCATGACCCGCGCCATGCCGGTCGCCTCGACGAGCTGGCCGAGAAAGACGAACAGCGGCACCGCGAGCAGGATCAGGCCGCTCATGCCCTCGTCCATCCGGCCAACTACGACGGTGAGCGACGTGTTGGTCGTCGTCAGCAGATAGGCTGCCGTCGCAAGGCTGAAGCAGAACGCGATCGGCACGCCGGCGGCGACCGCTGCGCCGAGGATGGCGACGAAGAAGACGATCAGCGCCCAGTTGCCAATCGACAAAAGCCACGGCTGCGCCAGCCAGAGCGCGCCGGCGCCGACGACGAGCAGCAACCCGACCGAGACCAGGTCTTCCTTGCGGTGATGCGGCAGTCGCAGCAGGCAGGAGACCAGCGCGATGCCGGCGCCGACCGGCATCGCCGCCGCGCGCACCTGGCCCGACCAGCCGAGCGCCGGCGTTTCGACGAAACCCTGATCCTCGAGATAGTCAAGACAGGGATGAATGAGCATCGCGAGGAACAGCGCCATCGCGCCGATCGCCAGCGTCTCCAGCCAGTCGCGGGCGCGCGGCGACAGTGCGCCGACGAAGAAGGTCAATCGCATGTGCGCGCCCTTCTGCACCGCAATCACGGCGCCGAGCATGGCGAGCCAGAGGAACAGGATCGAGGCGAGTTCGTCCGACCAGATGATCGGATGCTTGAAAACGGCTCGTGCGAGTATCCCGACGAACAGGATGGCCATCTCCGCCACCAGAATGACGGCGGCGACAGTCTCGACTGCCCGATTGAGATAGCGTTCGAGCGCAAACGGCGCGGGCGGGACGGGGTACGAACTCACCCCAACGCCCCGACAGCGTCCTCCAGCACTTTCCAGTTGTCGGCGCCGAACTTTTCCTTCCAGTCCTTATAGAAGCCGGCCGCGGCCAGCGTCTTGCGGAAGGCGGACCGGTCGACGGAATTGAACGTCAGGCCCTTGGCGGTCAGTTCGGTCTTCAGCTTCGCGTCGAGGGCGGCGTTGTCGGCGCGCTGTTCGAGCATTGCGCGATCGAGTTCGCGATTGACGATGGCGCGAATGTCGGCCGGCAGCGCGCTGATCGAGCGGCGATTGCCGAGCAGCCAGAAATTGTCCCAGATATGGCCGGTCTCGGCGACGTATTTCTGCACTTCGTACAGCTTGCCGGAGTCGATGGTGACGAGGCCGTTCTCCTGGCCGTCGACCAGGTGCGTCTGCAGCGCCGTGTAGAGCTCGTTGAAGTTGATAGACGTCGGATTGGCGCCGAGCGCGGAAAACAGCGACGTGAAGATCGGCGAGACCGGCACGCGGATGCGATAGCCCTTGAGATCCTCCGGCGACTTGATCTGCTTCGAGGCCGAAGTGATGTGGCGGATGCCGTTGTCGCCTGGCTTGGCCATGACCAGCACGCCGGTCTTCTCGATGCCGGCGCGGATGTGGGCGCCGAGCGCGCCGTCCATGCTCGACCAGATGGCGTCGGGCGACGCAAAGGCGAAGCCGACGTTGTTGAGCGCGGCGATCGGCGCGATCGTCGAGAGGACCGAGCCGGCGATGTTGAGAATGTCGACGCCGCCGGAGCGGATCTGCGACAGCAGATCGGTGTCCGAGCCGAGCTGGCTCGCCGGGAAGAACTTGATTTCGACACGTCCGCCGGTCGCCTCGCGGATGCGATCGACCGCCTGCCCGAGCCTCGTATTGATCGGCTGGGTCAGCGACTGGCCGGTCGCGACCTTGAGGCTGAATTCAGCCGCCTTGGCGCGGCCGGTCCCGATCGCCACCAGCGGCATGGCCGCAATCAGGCTGCGCCGGGAAATTCCCGTGGTCTCGCTCATGCGTCTGCTCCCGTGTTTTTTGGCGGTGCGCTTCAGGCGCCCGCGGCGGAGCGAGACTAGGCGCCGCTGACCCGCGGCTCAATTCAGTTTATATGGGAGACCGGTTAGATTTTCTAAAGAGAATGCGCCATGCAGCTTCCCTTGCGCGCCATCGGCGTCTTCCATGCGGTCGCCCGTCTCGGCAGTGTGAGCAAGGCGGCCGAAGAACTGGGCGTCACCCCCTCGGCGGTCAGCCAGCAGATCCAGGCGCTGGAGGTGCAGCTCGGCACGGCGTTGATGGTGAAGGCCGGACGCGGCGTGACGCTGACCGAGGCCGGCGAACGGTATTTCGAGCTGATCGTCGACGAGATCGAGCGCATTTCCGACGCCACCAATCGCATCCGCGGATTTCGCGCCTACACGACCCTGACGGTGCGTGCGACGCCGACGCTCGCCTCGAAATGGCTGCTGCCGCGCCTGCCACGTTTCCTCGACGCTCACCCTGCGCTCGAGGTGCGGATCGACGGCACCAACGAGCCGACGGATTTCTCGAAGGAAGGGGTCGATCTGGAAATCCGGCACGGCGAGGGGCGCTGGCCGGGGCTGTTCGTGGAGGCGCTGGCGGAGGAAAGGTTCCTGCCGCTCGCATCGCCCGACCTTCTGGCCGAAGCTTCCATCGACGCGGCCGATCTGCCGCGCATGCGTCTCATTCAGTCGGTGAAGGCGCAGATGCAATGGGCGCACTGGTTCACCGTCGCCGGCGTGACGCCGCGCGAACGCCTGCGCCGCGTGCTGTTCGATCGATCGCATATGGCGATCGACGCGGCTGTCGCCGGCATCGGCGTCGCGCTCGAAAGCAGCCTGATGGCCGAGCGCGAAATAGCCGAAGGACGGTTGATCTGTCCGGTGCGGACTCCGCCGGAAGTTCGACTGATGACGCAATGGCTGGTCTGCCCGCGCGAGCATCTGCGGCACGGCAAGGTGCAGGCGTTCCTTGGCTGGCTGCGCGCCGAACGGGATTCCTGGCAAGCCGTCCAGACAGTTTAGCTCAGCTAAACGGAACGAACGTAATTCTGAATAGTGCTTCACAAGCAGCCTGAATAGGCTCCCGCATCGATCGGCGCTACCTGCATCGCGCCGCCAGAACAAGCCGCCAGCGGCGGCCGCGGGAAAGGAAATCGCCATGAATCTCTCTGCTCTCCTGGCCCAGCGCGCTGCGCAGGGACGTCCGGTTCGCGTCGGCCTGATCGGCGCCGGCAAGTTCGGCTCGATGGTTCTCGCCCAGGCGCAGTGGATCAAGGGCTACCACGTGGTCGGCGTCGCCGATCTCGACGGCGCGAAGGCCCGCGCCTCCTTCGCGCGCGTCGGCTGGCCGGAAGAGCGCTATAGCGCCCCGAGCCTCGGCGAAGCGCTCAAGACCGGCAAGACATGCATCATGCAGGATGCCGCGGCCCTGTGCGCATTCGAAGGCGTCGACTGCATCATCGAGGCGACCGGCCATCCGATTGCCGGCGTGCGGCATGCGTTGGCGGCGATCGAACACGGCAAGCATGTCGTGATGGTCAACGTCGAGGCCGATGTGCTGTGCGGTCCGCTGCTGGCCGAAAAGGCCCGCGCGAAAGGCCTTGTCTATTCGATGGCCTACGGCGACCAGCCGGCGATCATCTGCGAACTCGTCGACTGGGTGCACGCCTGCGGCTACGAACTCACCGCCGCCGGCAAGGGCATGAACTACGAGCCGCGCTATCGCTATTCGACGCCCGACACCGTCTGGGGCTTCTTCGGCTGGAGCGACGAGGAAGTCGCGAAGGGCGATTTCAATCCGAAGATGTACAATTCCTTCACCGACGGTACGAAGGCCGCGATCGAAATGGCGGCGGTCGCCAACGGCACGGGCCTCGATTGCCCGGACGAGGGCCTCGCTTTCCCGCCCTCGGGCATCCACGACCTCGCGCGCGTGTTCCGCCCCGTCGCAGACGGCGGACGGATGGCGCGGCGCGGCCTGCTCGACATCGCCGCCAGCCAGGAGCCGGACGGCCGCGAGGTGCTGAACAACATTCGCTACGGCGTGTTCGTCACCTTCAAGGCCAACAACGAATACACCCGCGCCTGTTTCCAGCAGTACGGTCTGCTGACCGATCCCTCGGGCTGGTATGCCTCGATGTGGCGGCCGTTCCACATGATCGGACTGGAAACCTCCGTCTCCGTTCTGTCCGCCGTATTGCGCGGCGAGCCGACGGGCACGCCGAAGGAGTTCCGCGGCGATGCGGTCGCCACCGCCAAGCGCGATCTCAAGGCCGGCGAGATGCTGGACGGCGAAGGCGGCTATTGCGTCTGGGCGAACGCCATTCCAGCGGCGCGTAGCCTCGTGCAGGGCGGCTTGCCGATCGGCATGGCGCACAACGTGCGGCTGATCCGCGACGTGCCGCAGGACCGCGCCGTCACCTTCGCCGACGTTGAGATCAAGGCCGATCTCGATGTGCTGGCGCTGCGCAAGGAGATGGAAAAGAAGACCGCCGCACAGCTGGCGGGGGCGCGCTGATGTTCGTCGTCATCGCGGAATTCGAGGCGGCCGAGGGCCGTCTCGATGATTTTCTCGCCACTGCTGCCGACGATGCGCGCCATTCCGTGGCCGACGAAAAGGGCTGTCGCCAGTTCGATGTCGTGGTCGACGATGCCGAACCGCGTTCGGTGATCTTCTACGAGGTGTACGACGACCGCGCCGCCTTCGACGCGCATCTCGCCACGCCGCATTTCGCGCGTTTTGCCGCGGCGTGGCCTGCGCTGGCGGAGGAGAAGCGTGTTCGCTTCGCTGTGCGACAGAGTTCGTAGACTAGTCGGCGTTCGGCCGAGCTTTGTCCCGTTGCTTTTGACTGTTCGGACTCGGGGCTCAATTTTTTGCGTCCCGATTGTGACGCCGAATGTCCGAACCCGGCACTGACTCGAAGTACCGCTTGTGGCGCGTCCCTTCCGCTATCGCGACATCCGACGGCACCTGACCCGCTTTGGACGCTGAGCGCGTCCGCTTTCGGCGTCGTCGGTTCAGTCAATTGCAGCCGCGTAGCCAGACGCGGCCATCAGGCGCTTCAAATCGGCGATCTCAATGGCGCCGTAGCTCAGACGGACCGCGCCCAGATTCTTCAGCTCCTGAAGGGCTTTGTTGATGCTGGACCGGCTGCCGCCGAGCATGCTGGCCAGCACATCCTGGGATAAAGTGAGACGCTGCGCGGGGCTTGCGTCCTGCCAGCCCCAGCCGAGCGAAAGCAGCAGAAGGCGCTTTGCGACGCGACCAGTCATTTCGCCTCGAAGTTCTTTGTCGATGACCGTAAACGCCACGCGCAGCTTTCCCGCCAGCAGACGCGCCACGTCGCGCCAATGTTTCGGGTGCGCGTCGAGCCAAGCCTCGATTGCCGCCTGTTGCACATGCCAGACATTCGTGGCTTCGAGCGCCACTGCGTCATGCGTCCGCTCGTGCTGGTCGAGCATGGAAAGTTCGCCGAACCAGTGGCCGGGCCCCACGACGATCAGCACCGGCGCATTTCCGTCGCGATCGCGCGATTGCACGCTGACGGAGCCCGCGAGAACGCAATAAAGCCCGTCGCCCCGTGATGCCGCCTCGAACAGATGTTCGCTCTGATTGAGCAGGCGCGACTTGCCGCGGGCGAGTAGCGCTTCCTGAAAGGGCTCTGAAATGGATCGGAACCATTCGTGCGTCAGCATCACGCTGCGCACGACGGCAAGGGGCAAGTCGGCCGCGGTTTTTGAATTTCTGGGCATGCAAAGGGGCCAATCGTCCAGCGCAGGACAGTCTGCCCGATCGGCTCTTGCTAGCATAGTCGGGCAGGCTGATGCGGGCGGAAGCCGAAAGGAAGGTTCTCGATGCTGATCGTACTGGGCAGTGTAATCGCGCGAAGCGATACATTCGATGAGATTCAACGGTTTGCACGCGAGCATGTCGATCGCTCGCGCCTCGAGCCCGGCTGCCTTTCGCACGCCGTCCTTGCCGATCTCGAAGATCCGATGCGCCTTGTCTTCGTCGAGCGTTGGACGGACTGGGTCACCCTCGGCGCTCACTTCCAGGTCCCGGCGTCAATCGCGTTCGCCCAGAGGCTGAACCAGTTGTCCGCGGCCCCGCCCGAAATGCAGGTCTACGAAGCTGCGCTCAGCGCGCCCCCTCGAGTTGCGGCCTCCAGATGACCCGGGTGGCGGTCATCACCGGCGCGGGCAGCGGCATCGGCCGCGCGCTTTCGTTGGCTTGCGCGCGACGCGGCATGGCGGTTGTCGCCGCCGATATCGAGGCGACGGCCTTGCAGCAGACGCTTGCCCTCCTTCAGGCGCTGGGCGCTCCCTGCACAGGTGAAGTCTGCGACGTCGGCAGCGAGAAACAGGTGCAGGCTCTCGCCGACCTGAGCTGGTCGACCTACGGGCGCGTGGACTGGCTGTTCAACAATGCCGGGGTCGCGGTTCTCGGCCCCGTCTGGGAGGCGACGACCGACGACTGGTCCTGGGTGATGGGCGTCAATCTTATGGGCGTCGCGCATGGCGTGCGCGCTTTCGTGCCGCGCATGCTGGAGGCCGGCGCTCCGGCGCATGTGATCAATACAGCGTCAGCTGCAGGTCTGGCCACGCTGGCGGGCTCTGGCGTCTATTGCGCATCCAAGCATGCGGTGGTGGCGATGTCGGAATGCCTGCAGCATGACCTGCGCGCCGTGCATGCGCCGATCGGCGTCTCGGTCATCTGTCCGAGCCTTCTCCCAAGCCGCATCGACGATTCCGCCCGCAATCGCCCGCCTCAGTGGGCTCAAGCCGCCGCTACAGCGCCGGCCTATTACGAGCGCGTACGCCGCGGCATGGAAGCATCGACGGTCACGGCGGACGATGTCGCGGCCATGACCTTGAAAGCCATCGAACGCGGCGGCTTCTACATAACGCCGCATGATCAAACGTGGACGTCCGTCGAGCGGCGGATGCGCGCGATTGGCGAAGATCATCAACACGGCCGAAGCGGGGAGGACCAGCATGTCGAACGATGAACGGATAGAAAGCCTTTTGCGGCGGGTCGAGCGGCTAGAAAGCATCGAGGCCATCCGCGCGCTACGCTGCCGCTACCACGACCTCGTCAACCTGGATCAGGGGCCGCGGCTGTACGAACTTTTCGCGCCTAACGCTACGGTCGCCTACGGCGGCCGCCCGGAGGTGACCGGCAGGGACAATATTCGCGAGTTCTTCAGGACATTTCCGGTGCAATTGGCGCGACAGTTCGTGCATCACCACGTGGTCGAGGTGGACGGGGACTTCGGACGTGGTCATGCCGATCTGGATGGACGCCCCGTGCACAATGGCAAGAGCTTGTTCGTGGTCGGCCGGTTCGACGACGAGTATCGCCGCATCGATGGCGCGTGGTATTTCCAGAGCGTGCGCCTTACGGTCCACTACATGGTTCCCCCCGGCGCTGGCTGGGCCGAACATCTCCCGTTCAAGGGCCGCCCGGCATGACCCGCCGCCTGCACATGTTTGATCTCGGCGGCCAGGTGGCGATTGTCACGGGCGCCGCAAGCGGCCTTGGCCTGGCGATCGCCGAAGTGTTGCTGGAAGCGGGGGCGACCGTCGCGATGGTCGACTCCAACGGAGGCGCGCTGGCGCTCGCAGTCCAGAGCCTGCGTGACTCCGGTCTCACCGGCGTTCTCGAGAGCGTGGCTGACGTCAGCAAGGAGGAGGCCGTCGGCGCCCTGTTCGACGATATTGCAGCTACTTTGCGCGCGCCCGACATTGTGTTCGCCAACGCAGGCGTCAGCGCGGGGCGTGGCTTTGTTGTCGAAGGCGGTCAATTGCAGAACGTCGAAATCGACAATTGGCAGCGCGTCCTCGACATCAATCTCAGCGGCGTGATGCTCACCATGCGCGCCGCAGCGCGCGTGATGAAACCGTTGAAACGCGGACGGATCATCGTCACAGCGTCCATCGCGGGGCTGCGCGCCGAGGCGCTGTCAGGTTACGCGTACGTCGCGTCGAAGGCGGCGGTCATAAACCTCGTTCGGCAGGCGGCCATCGAACTGGCTCCTCATGGCGTTCTGGTAAACGCCATCGCGCCCGGTCCCTTTGCCACGGAGATCAACGGCGGGCGGCTGAAGCTGCCTGAATCCGCCGAGCGCATGCGCACCTACATTCCGCTCGGCCGAATCGCGACGGCCGACGAGATAAAGGGGGTCGCCTTGTTGCTGGCGTCCGGCGCTTCCAGCTACATCACCGGTGCGATCATTCCCGTCGATGGCGGCGCATCTGCGAGGTAAACTGGGTGATAGGTCTTTCTTAGAAGAAGGACTTCGTGGCGCCCGGCAGGAGCAGGTCGCGGCATAGGGCAGCGAACAAGCTTTGTTGCCAGTAAGCGGGCAGCTGGCGGCGCATCCATAGTCGGCTTCTTGGAGCGGTCTGACTGGCTGCTGATGGCGCATTCCGGCCGAGCAGTTCGACGATCATCAGAGTCCGAGATCGGTCGAGAACAGCGGTTGCCTCGCAGCCCGGTAGCCGACCCCGACTTTGACGCTGGCGTAGTTTTCGGGGCTCGCGCGTCGTTGTCGCTGCTAGTAGCGCGCCCAGGGCGGCGGCGCGTAGGCGCCGCCCGGCGCCATGCCGTAATACTCGCGGCCGAAGCGGACTTCGCGCGGCGGCGCCGCTTGCGCGCCGACGATCTCGCCTTGCTCCGTGCGCACGACCCACGCGCCTGCCCGCCGTTGAATGCCGAGCACGCGGCCTGCGCCGGGCAATGTGTCGCCCGGCGCGACCTCGATCAATTCGCCGCGAACGCCGATCAGCGCCATTCCGTCGTCGACGTCGCGCAGCGAATAACCCGCAAGCGGGCTGGAATGTGCTTCACGCCTGGCTGCCTCAACGGGCGCGACGGCCTTGGGCGCGACGGGCCCGGAAGCGGATTGCGCTGACGGCGCGTGCGGAATGGTCCCGACAGGCGTACGGTCGATCCTTGTCGTCTCGACTTTCTGAATGCGGTCGGCTGTCCGTCCGATCCGTTCCGACAATTGATGCGCGGTCGTCCTGGTGTCGTCGCGCGTCTCCTGGATTTTCTTTTCGAGAGTCGCGATCGCGCTGCTTGCGCGCGCCTTGTCCTGCAACTGGCGTCGCTCGCTGTCGTCGAGCTTGCTTTGCAGACTATGCAGGGCGTCGCGCAAGGCGCCGATCTGGCGTTGCGACGCGTCTTTCAAAGCCGCTTCCCGCTGCGCCGCCTGCAAGGCCGCCTCGTGCGCGGCGCTCGCCTGGCGTTGATAGAATTCGTAGGCCCAGACCGGCGCCGCCAGCACGGCCAGAACAACGGCCGCGAGCCCGATCTGCCGACGTCGGCTGCGCCGCTCGGCGCGCGGGTCCACAACGATTTCCACGATGCGTTCCGGCGCCCTGGCGTTTGCGGGAAATTTCGGGAGCGTCGTCAACTCGTCCACGGGGATCTCCATCCGCAGCGCCGGAACTCTGCGGCAAAGCATATGAACGCGAACCGAATAAAAGGTTTACGTCTCGGTAATCATGTTCGTCGCTAGGCCGGCAGGCGCGGCTGCGTGTTCGGCTCGAGCGCGCCCTCGGCCTCCCCGTCGTCCGGCAGGACCTCCTCGTGCAGCGGCAGCGGCGCGCCGATCCACAGGCGGTCCTCGACATGGTCGCGCCGCTGGCTCGTCGTGTTGGGATGAACGAGAATGCTGAGGCCGGAATGGTTGAGCATCAGCCAGGGCACGAAAGTCGCGAACAATTCTTTCGCGAACGAGACCTGATACATCGCCTGATCGTGCGGGCCGACCTTCATGTCATGCCATGCGCCGAGGCGCACCAGAAACCGTTCGCCGATCTTTTCCCGCAAGTCCCGCGCCACTTCGCGCGTCGTCGCAGGATCGTAATAGACATGCGCGTGATAGCTCGCGATCTCGGAGACGCGTCGCGGATCTGAAGCGGTCATGTCCTCGCCTCCTAGTCCACGTCCTCGACCTTTTCCGGGCCGCCGCCATGGATGCGCTGGGCGAGCGCGGCTTCCATGAAATCGTCCAGATCGCCGTCGAGCACGTCGTCCGGCGTGCCGGAGGTTACGCCGGTGCGCAGATCCTTCACGAGCTGATAGGGCTGCAGAACATAGGAGCGGATCTGGTGGCCCCAACCGATGTCGGACTTGGACGCCGCGACCGCATTGGCCTCGGCCTCGCGCTTCTCCAACTCCTGCTCGTAGAGTCGCGCGCGCAGCATGTTCCACGCCGTTGCGCGGTTCTTGTGCTGGGAACGCTCCATCTGGCACGCGACGACGATGCCCGAGGGAATGTGTGTGATGCGGATCGCCGAATCCGTCGTGTTGACGTGCTGGCCGCCTGCGCCTGAGGACCGGAACGTGTCGATGCGGCAATCGCTCTCGTTGATCTGGATGTCGATCTTGTCGTCGACGACGGGATAGACCCACACCGACGCAAAGCTCGTGTGCCGGCGCGCGTTGGAATCAAACGGCGAGATTCGCACGAGCCGATGCACGCCCGATTCGGTCTTGGCCCACCCGTGCGCGTTATGGCCCTTCACGAGGATCGTGCCGGACTTGATGCCCGCCTCTTCGCCGTCGGTCTCCTCGACGAGTTCGACCTTGAACTTGTGGCGCTCGGCCCAGCGCGCGTACATGCGAAAGAGCATGCGCGCCCAGTCCTGGCTCTCGGTGCCGCCCGCCCCGGAATGCACTTCGATATAGGTGTCGTTGCCGTCGGCTTCGCCCGCAAACAGCGCCTCGATCTGGCTGCGCCGCGCGTCGGCGACGAGCTTCTTCAAAGCGGCGACGCCTTCCTTCTCGGTCGGCTCGTCGTTCTCGCTCTCGCCGAGTTCCACGAGCGTGACGGCGTCGTCGAGTTCGCGTTCGTAGCGCGAGATCGCGGTCAGGCGATCCTCGAGCTCGGTGCGCTCGCGCATCAGTTTCTGCGCGGCTTCGGGATCGTTCCAGAGATTGGGGTCTTCGGCCTTGGCGTTCAGTTCGGCGAGGCGGCGCGTCGATGTATCGACGTCAAAGATGCCTCCTCAGCAGTCCCAGCGACTGCTTGATCTGTTCGACGAGAGCTTCGGGTTCAGCGCGCATGTGCAGAGCGAATGACAGCTGGAGTGACGAAAGGCGGCGTAAGACGGCTGCCGTCGGCGCCCGATCAGCGCCGCCGATTGCCTAATGCCTAACGCCTTCTCAGTAAAGGCCGCCTGTGCCCGAGCCCACTGCACGATCGACGTCGGGCGCGGCCGCGGCGCCGCGCGAGGTGGCGTCGCCGATGACCGAATAGGTGTCGGGCGGCGCGGTGCCGGGCTTGAAGGCTTCGAGGATCGAACCCTGTCCGCTCGAACGCATGCCCGTGCGGGGGTCGATCGAGATCAGCTTGATGCCCGGCGGCACGCGGAACGGAACGTCCGGCTTGTCCTTCAGCGCCATGGTCATGAAGTCGCGGAAGATCGGCGCGGCATAGGTCGCGGCCTGCGCGGTCGGACCTTCGCCGAGCGAGCGCGGGCGGTCGTAGCCGATGTACACGCCGACCGCGAGATCGGGCGAGAAGCCGACGAACCAGAGATCCTTGGCGTCGTTCGTGGTGCCCGTCTTGCCGGCGAGATGCTTGCCGACCGACTTGATGGACTGCCCGGTGCCGCGCTGGATCACGCCTTCCATGATCGAGGTGATCTGATAGGCGGTCAGCGGATCGAGCACCTGCTCGCGCTTGTCGATGAGCTTCGGTTCGTTCTGGCCGTCGTATTTCGGCGCATCGCAACCGACGCACTGGCGCTCGTCGTGGCGGTAGATCGTGTGGCCCCAGCGGTCCTGGACGCGGTCGATCAGCGTCGCCTTGATGCGCTTGCCGCCATTGTCGAGCATCGAATAGCCGGTGATCATGCGCATCAGCGTCGTCTCGCCCGCGCCGAGCGACAGCGAGAGATACGGCGGCAGATCGTCGTAGATGCCGAAGCGCTTCGCGTATTCGACGATCAGCGGCATGCCGACGTCCTTGGCGAGGCGCACCGTCATCATGTTCTTGGAATGCTCGACGCCGTAACGCAGCGTATGCGGACCTGTGCCGCCGCCTTCGAAATTTTCGGGGCGCCAGATCTCGCCGTTGCCCTGGTCGATTTCGATGGGCTCGTCGAGGATCACGGAAGACGGCGTATAGCCGTCGTCGAGCGCGGTCGCATAAACGAACGGCTTGAACGCGGAGCCCGGCTGACGCAGCGCCTGCGTGGCGCGGTTGAATTCGGACTGGTCGAACGAGAACCCGCCGACCATCGCGAATACGCGTCCGGTGTACGGATCCATCGCCATCAGCGCGCCGGAGATTTCCGGCACCTGCCGAAGACGGAACTGGCCCGGCTGCTTGTCGATCGGTTCGACATAGACGACGTCGCCCACGGTCAGAGCGCTGCGCGGCGCGCGATGGGTCCACGCCATGCCGGCGGCGGTCAGGAGGCCCGTCTCTCGCGCCCGCGACAGGTCGCCGGATTTTTCCTTCGGCGGCTGCAGGCCGATGCGCGCGGCGCCGTCGTTCAGATCGAGGACGACAGCGAGCCTCCAGGGCTGAACGTCTCCGAGCGCCGGAATGGCGCC
>JAGWTW010000175.1 GCA_028868735.1 Hyphomicrobiales bacterium
CGGACAATCTGTCGCAGAGCGGAGCGCGTGATGGTCGCGCTCGCCGCCGCGCCCGGCGAAAGCGTCGATGCGCCGGCGATGCGGTACGTCAATCGATTGTCGGATCTTTTGTTCGTCGCCGCGCGCGTCGCCAATCGGGACGGCGCCGACGACGTGCTCTGGGTTCCCGGCGGAAACCGCTGATTTCGAACCGCGAAACGAATCGAGCGCAATGCGGCGCCCGCGTTGACACCCTCGGACACGGCGAGTACCAAGCCTTCCCAATTCAGGACGTTCAGGGAGCTGACGATGAAGGTTCTCGTCCCCGTCAAGCGGGTCGTCGACTACAACGTGAAAATTCGGGTGAAGTCCGACGGAACGGGCGTCGATCTCGCCAATGTCAAAATGTCGATGAATCCCTTCGACGAGATCGCCGTCGAGGAAGCGCTGCGTCTGAAGGAAGCCGGCAAGGCGACTGAGGTCGTGGTCGTTTCGGTCGGACCGGCGCAAGCTTCGGAAACCATCCGCACCGCCCTGGCCATGGGCGCGGACCGCGGCGTGCTGGTCAAGGTCGACGGGGCGGTCGAACCGCTCGCCGTCGCCAAGATCATCAAGGCGGTCGCCGAAGCCGAACAGCCTGGGCTCATCATTCTCGGCAAGCAGGCGATCGACGACGATTGCAATCAGACGGGCCAGATGGTCGCCGCGCTGCTGGGATGGCCCCAGGGCACGTTCGCCTCCAAGGTCGAAATGACCGACGGCGGCGTCACGGTGATCCGCGAGGTCGACGGCGGTCTTCAGACCGTAGCGTTGAAGATGCCGGCCGTGGTGACGGCGGATCTGCGCCTCAACGAGCCGCGCTATGCGTCTCTGCCGAACATCATGAAAGCCAAGAAGAAGCCGATCGACGAGAAGACGGCCGCCGACTACGGCGTCGACGTGTCGCCGCGGCTCGCGGTTCTCAAGACGACCGAGCCCGCGGCGCGCAAGGCCGGCGTCAAGGTCGGCTCCGTCGCCGAACTCGTGAGCAAACTGAAGAATGAAGTGGGAGTGATCTGATGGCGACGCTTCTTCTCGCTGAGGTCCAGAACGGCAAGCTCAACGACGCGACCGCCAAGGCGCTGACCGCAGCCTCCGCCCTCGGCGCCCCTGTCCACGTGCTTGTCGCCGCCCACAACGGCGACGCCGCGGCTGCTGACGCCGCCAAGCTTGCTGGCGTGGAAAAGGTGCTGGTCGCCGACGATGCCGCCTACGGCCATCAGATGGCAGAACCGACCGCCGCGCTCATCGTCGGCCTCGCGCCGAACTACGACGCGATCGTCGCGCCGGCGACCGTTTCGGCGAAGAACATCATGCCGCGCGTCGCCGCCCTGCTCGACGTGATGCAGGTCTCCGAGATTATCGCCGTCGTGTCCCCGGACACGTTCGAACGGCCGATCTACGCCGGCAACGCCATACAGACCGTCCAGTCGAAGGACGCCAAAAAGGTCATCACCGTCCGTACTGCCTCGTTCAAGGCTGCGGGCGAGGGCGGTTCGGCGGCGATCGAGAAGATTTCGGCGGCGGCCGACCCGGGCCTGTCGACGTTCCAGTCGGAAGCGCTCGCCAAATCCGATCGTCCGGAACTCGCCTCCGCCAAGATCATCGTGTCGGGCGGCCGTGCGATGCAGAGCTCCGAAAACTTCAAGAAATACATCGAGCCCGTCGCGGATCGTCTCGGCGCCGCGGTCGGCGCCTCGCGCGCCGCGGTCGACGCGGGCTACGCGCCGAACGACTGGCAGGTCGGGCAGACCGGCAAGGTCGTTGCGCCGGATCTCTATGTCGCAGTGGGCATTTCCGGCGCGATCCAGCATCTCGCGGGCATGAAGGATTCGAAGGTTATCGTCGCAATCAACAAGGACGAAGAAGCCCCGATCTTTCAGGTCGCCGATTATGGCCTCGTCGCGGACCTCTTCGCAGCAATGCCGGAACTTGAACAAGAGTTGCAGAAGGTTGGCCGCTGACGCGGCCGCATTCTCGGCTTAAGGTGATGGTTCGGATTTGAACCGGACAGGCACATGGGCACGCAGATCGGCAGGGTTGGAATCATCGGCGCAGGCCAGATGGGCAAGGGCATCGCGCAGGTTTGCACGGGCGCCGGCTTTCAGGTCGCGCTGAACGATATTTCCGACGAACGCCTGAAGGCGGCCGCCGCGGACATCGACGCCGCCTTCGGCCGCGACGAGGAGCGCGGAAAGATATCCGCCGCCGAACGCGCCGATCGGGCCAAGCGGCTGACGGTGACCACGGACTATGCCGCTTTCGGCGATTGCGATCTGGTGATCGAGAGCGCTTCCGAGAACGAGGAGCTGAAGCGGAAAATCTTCGCGCAGCTCTGTCCCGTCCTGCGCAAGGACGCGTTGATCGCAACGAACACTTCGTCGATTTCGATCACACGGCTCGCCGCCTCGACCGATCGTCCCGAGCAGTTCATCGGAATTCACTTCATGAATCCGGTGCCGCGCATGCAGCTGGTCGAGCTGATCCGGGGCATAGCGACGGACGACGGCACGTTCGAATCCGCGCGGGACTTCATCACGCGCCTCGGCAAGACGATCACGATCTCCGAGGATTTCCCGGCCTTCATCGTCAACCGCATCTTGCTGCCGATGATCAACGAAGCCGTTTACACGCTGTACGAGGGCGTCGGCTCCGTCGACGCGATCGACAATGCGATGCGGCTCGGCGCCAATCATCCGATGGGCCCGCTGCAGCTCGCCGACTTCATCGGGCTCGACACCTGCCTGTCCGTCATGCAGGTGCTGCACGAGGGTCTGGCGGACACGAAATATCGCCCCTGCCCGCTGCTCGTAAAATATGTCGAGGCCGGCTGGCTCGGCCGCAAGACGCAGCGCGGCTTCTACGACTATCGCAGCGGCACGCCGGTCCCCACGCGCTGATTCCAGTCGGTCTTCACAATACCGTCGTCAGCCCTATAGACTGTGGCTGCGGTGAGATTCGGCTGCGGCCGATGTGAGATTCGAGGTGCTCCGGTTGACGGTCCACTTCCAACCGACGGTACGGCCGGAAGCCTGTCCGGCGCTGGTGCTCAATGCGGACTTCCGCCCGTTGAGCTACTACCCTCTCTCGCTCTGGTCATGGCAGGACGCGATCAAGGCGGTTTTTCTTGACCGGGTGAACATCGTCTCGCACTACGACAAGACGGTTCGAAGTCCGAGCTTCGAAATGCGTATTCCCTCGGTCGTATCGCTCAAAACATACGTAAAGCCAGCCAGATTTCCCGCCTTCACGCGATTCAACGTGTTCCTGCGAGATCGCTTTACCTGCCAGTATTGCGGGCACCATGAAGATCTGACGTTCGATCACGTCATTCCCCGATCAAAGGGCGGCGCCACGACGTGGGAAAACGTCGTTGCAGCCTGCTCGGCCTGCAATCTCCGGAAAAGCGACCGCTTGCCTGACGAGGTCCGGATGTGGCCCGCCAAAAAGCCCTTTCAGCCCGACATCGATGACCTGCGCAGGAACGGGCGGCTGTTCCCGCCCAACTACCTGCACGACAGCTGGATGGACTATCTGTACTGGGATTCGGTCCTCGAACCCTGACCCGCCCTGCTGGCGGCCGGTTTCGCCGGGTCGCGGACTTCCGCCGCAGGCGCCTCGAATTCCACGGCGACGTCCGCGCCATCTGCCGGCGGCGACACCAGCCGGGCGGCGAAAGCCGCCGTTTCTCCCGGTTCTATCCGCTGGCGCGTCGCCTGCGTCGTCCACGCGTACAATTGCTGACCGTCCGCCGCGCGCACGGACACGCGCATGGCCGGCGCGAGCCGCGTGCGCTCGCCGTTGTTTGCGATCTGCCCCTCGACGATTAGCACCCGCCGGTCGCCGGTCGTTCCGGCGCGGGCGGCGACGCGGGTGATTTCGAGGCCGACCGGATTGACGTGCAGACCGACAGCGTCGAACAGGACCGCCGCCGCCGGAGCGATGCGTACGATGGGCGCGCGCAGCCCGACCGCGGCCATGACGAAGACCGCAGCGGCCGTAACCATCGCCAGCCGGTTGCGGAGCCCCGCCCGGCGCTCGCCGCGCTCCGGCGCCGCACCCTGATCGACAGCCCAGTCTTCCGGAATTGCGGACAGTTGAAGCATGTGGACTTTCTCGGGACGAGCGTCGCCGGCTTCGCCGGCTTTGGGTTCCATTGATCGCAGGCTTATAGTTAATCGCGGGTTAAGTCGGCGATTCGGGCCGCTGCCGCGCCGCGGCCATGCCGGAGTAGATTCTTGGTTCGCTTCGAAAACGTGGGACTGCGCTACGGAGCCGGCCCCGAAGTCCTGCAGGACCTGACATTTTCGATCGAACCCGGTTCGTTCCAGTTTTTGACCGGCCCGTCAGGCGCGGGAAAGACGACGCTGATGCGTCTGCTTCTGCTGTCGTTGAAGCCCACGCGCGGCCTGATTTCGCTGTTCGGCACGGATTCGTCCAAGCTCGACAAGGACGAGATCACGTCGATCCGGCGCCGGATCGGCGTGGTTTTCCAGGATTTTCGCCTCCTCGACCACCTCACCACTTACGAGAATGTGGCGTTGCCGCTGCGCGTGCAGAACCGTCGGGAGGACTCCTACCGCCAGGAGGTCGTCGAACTTCTGAACTGGGTCGGCCTGGGCGACAGGATGCAAGTCTATCCCGAGGTCCTTTCCGGCGGCGAGAAGCAGCGCGCGGCGATCGCGCGCGCGCTCATCGTGCGGCCTGACCTTCTGCTTGCCGACGAGCCAACCGGCAATGTCGACCCCACGATGGCGCGGCGCCTGATTCGATTGTTCGTCGAACTCCAGCGGTCCGGCACATCGGTCGTCGTGGCGACTCACGACCTCGGTCTCATGGACCAGTTCGACGGCGCCAAACGGCTGGTCCTGGCAGGCGGCCGTCTGCACATTTACGAATGACGGGCGCACGATCGATGGTCGACAGCGAAGAGTCCCCCGCCAAGCCCGGCTGGATATCCAGATCCAGGGCAACAGGCGTAGCGCTCGTGCCGGCCGCCAGCATCGCCGGGCGAACGCTGGTCACCGTCGTCGCGATCATGACCTTTCTCGCCTCGCTCGCCGCCGGCGGCGCGGTGCTCATCAGTCAGACGAGCCGCGACTGGCGCAGCGCGGTCTCGCGCGAAGCCACGATCCAGGTGCGGCCGGTCCCGGGACGCGACATCGAGGCCGACGTGCGCGAGGCGGTGCGGATCGCCGCCGGCGCGCCCGGCGTCGAAAGCGCGCAACCGCTGTCGAAACACGACTCCGAAGCGCTGCTCGAACCCTGGCTTGGCCAGGGCGCGGCCCTCGACGACATTCCCGTGCCGCGGATGATCGTGGTGAAGCTCGCCTCCAGGCGCACCGTCGATTTCGCGGCGCTCAGGGACCAACTCCTCAAGTCGATCCCGACCGCCGCGCTCGACGACCACCGCATGTGGTCGGAACGCCTCGCCGACATGGCGAACGTGCTGGTCGCCATCACGCTCGTTCTCCTCGCGCTGCTCGTCACGGCGATGGCGCTGGCGGTATCCTTCGCGACCCATGGGGCAATGGCCGGAAACCGCGAAATCATCGAAGTCCTGCACTTCGTCGGCGCAAGCGACGGCTTTATCGCGCGCCAGTTCCAGCGGCGATTCCTTTCGCTCGGTTTGCGCGGCGGCATGATCGGCGCGGCCGGCGCCTGTTTTGTATTTTTGGCGGCGGGCCTCTTGAGCCGCCGCCTGATCGCGACGCCCAGCGGCGAGCAGCTCGAAGCCCTGTTTGGCTCGTTCTCTCTCGGCGTCGTAGGATATGCTGCAGTGGTCGCGATCGCGCTCGTCAGCGCCGCGCTGTGCGGACAGACCTCGCGCGTGATCGTGTTCAGGCGGCTGCGTAATCTATCCTGAGCGTGTCGATGCCGGACGAGACGATGAAGACCGATTTCCGCGCTCCCGCCGGCGCAGATTCCGTTTTGGTCGTCGTGCGGTCCGCCGTCTTCAACGTCCTCTTCTACATCAACGTCGTCGTTTTGATGGTCGGCGGCCTTCCGAGCGTGCTGATGGGACGAAAGGCTGCCATGTTCATGGCTAAGCTCTGGGCGAGAACATCGCTCTGGCTGCTACGCATCGTCTGCGGAACGCGCATGGAGTTTCGCGGTCTCGACCGCATTCCCCACGACGGCGTCGTCATTGCGGCCAAGCATCAGTCGATCCTGGAGACCTTTGCGCTCGTCGTTCACGTTCCCGATTTCGCCTATGTCTTCAAGCGCGAGCTGAACTGGATTCCTCTGTTCGGCTGGTATCTGAAAGCTGTGCAACAGATTGCGATCGACAGGTCTTCCGGTTCGACCGCGCTCAATCAGGTCACGAACGGAATAAAGGCCTTTCTCGCCGACAAGCGCGCAATCTTCATCTTCCCGGAGGGCACG
>JAGWTW010000046.1 GCA_028868735.1 Hyphomicrobiales bacterium
TCATGGCCGGGCTTGTCCCGGCCATCCACGCGGAACGATTGCGAACATCCGATCTAGCATCGCTGAACGAGACGGCGTGGACGCCCGGCACAAGGCCGGGCATGACGCGCTCGACGATTTGCGCCCGCTCCCCGCCCATCCCACGCTTTGCCGACGGGGCCTCCCGGCCTTCGCGGCGCGCGCCGCAGCGTTGGCGTTGCGGCAAAGATAGGAATATTAACTTGACACCGATGCGCTCCCGGGGCTAGGTTCCGGCACTCTCCAACAATCCGGCTCCCGTCGTCCCGCGCAAATTTCTTGCGCGGGCCGGACGCCTGTTCGCGAGCGCATGCATGGCCGTACGCAAGGAAATCACGCCGAAACAGATTGCGCGTCTCAAGTTGCGCTACGCCAACCGCACGATCCCGGTTCACGACATCGCGCGCGAGGAAGGCGTGACGCCGTCGCAGATCTACGAATTGCGCCGGCGTTTCGGCTGGCCGACGCGCACCGAGCTCGGCGAGCGCAGCGTCGCGAAATCGATCGAGGACGAACGCGCCATTTCGCGCGCGCTCGCGCAGGCGGGCGCCGCGACGGCGCTCGGCGGAAAGGCGGCCGAAGCCGCGACGCCGCCCGAGGATATCCGCGACATCGTGGACGTCGTGACGAAGGCGCTCGAAAAGGAAATCGCCGCCGCCGAACGCAAGGCGGCGGCAAGCAGCGAGGCAGGCGCCGCCGCGCGCGCGAAAATGCTGTCGAGCTTCGTGCGCACGCTCGCGACGCTGCGCAACGTGAAGCCGGGCGCCGCCGCCGCGCCGCCGCCGCTCGATGCGGACGAACTGAAAAAGACGCTGCGCGAAAAACTCGGCGCGCTGCGCGCGCAGGCCGACGAGGATTGATCACTCGCCGCCGAACTCGATGAAGGCGCCGAAATGGCGGTCGGCGTTGGCCGGCGGCGCGGGATAGGGCGCGGCGCGGCGCACCATGTCGAGCGCCTCCGCATCGAGATCGGCATGTCCGGACCGTTTCGCGAGTTCGATCGAGGCGAGCGCGCCCGTGTCGTCGAGCGTGAAGGCGACGAGCGCCACCGCCTTCGGCCGCGGGCGTCCGGGATCGCTCATCGCCTCGTAGACTTTTTGCAGCACCTTCGCGCGGTAGTTGTCGTTGCCCGTTTCGGCCGTGGCGCGACGGCGCGGCTGCGTCAGCGCCTGCGGCGAGAGGAAGGTGGGGCCGGAAGGCGGATCGGCCTGCGCCTGCATCGGCGCGAGCGCGCCGAAGGGATGATCGTCCGCCTGCTTGTCGCCGTGCAGGGGATCGGGCGTCTTCTCGTCGCCTTGCTCGCCGCGCGCGCCGGCTTTCTGCGGCAGGGCGTTTTCGCGCGGGCGCTCGAGTACGAGGCTGCGCGCGGCCTGTTGGCGTTGCGGCGCGGGCGGCGCGATCTTCTGCGCGTCCGTCGCGGGCTGCGCGTTCGGCGTCGGTTTCGACGCCGGACTTGCGGGGGCGCCGGTTTCGGCGGGCGCGTCCTCCACCACCTCGACCGGAATTTCGACCGCGCCGCCGGCGTCCTGCGGCGGACGCGTCCGGTCGAACCGGTCGAGCGCGACGAGGCCCGCGGCGTGCAGCGCGACAACGGCGAGCGCAACGCGCGCAAACCGCCCGCGCGCGCCCGCATCGTCGGCGTGTGCGCGCCGCGGATCTTGCGGCGCAGGCGGCGTTTCGGCGAAGTGCTGCATGGGTTCTTGAAAATCCGGCCGCAGGCAGACCGCATTTTTCGCGGCGATTCAAGCGCGCCATGCGCCGCGCGCGAATCCGCCGGCGCCTCGGCCCGACGCGCGCGACGCGGCGGAGCAGCGCGCTTCTCGACCGCGCGGCGGAAGATGATCCTGATCGACGCGGATCTCGTGAAGGCCTCGTGCGCCGAGGGCGCGCCGACCGGACTCGTCGATGTATTTAGATAAAAAACCCAGAAACAGAAAATAATCCTTGACAGCGTGACGCTCCTCGGTTAGGGTTCAGGCATTCTCCAAACATGCGCCCGACGGCGGGCGGCGACGGATGCGAACGGGCCTCGAAGGCTTGCGCGCGGCGTCGTCGTCGCTGCGGCGCGACGGCCAGAGCCATGCCCGACAAGATCAGGATCGACGCATTCTCCGACGAAGAGATCGCACGCCTCCGGCAGCGCTACGAGGCGGGCGACGAGACGATCCTCGGGATCGCCGAGGATTTCGGCGTGACCTATCGCATCGTCAACGCGCTCGCGCGCAGGAACGGCTGGATGCGCAACGGCGCGAGACGCGCAAAGCCGCGCAAGCCCGCGGCGAAAGCGAAGCGCTCGACCGCGCCGCCGCGCAAGGCGGGGCGCGCCGCCGCGCCGGCAGGCGTCGTCTTGCAGGACCAATCGCTCGCAAGCCGCATTCGCGCGGCGCTCGAGGCCGAGATCGAATCCTTGCAGGCGGATTCGACCGGCGCGAGCGCGGCGACCCTCGCCTCGCTCGCGCGCTCGCTTTCCAACCTGCGCGCCTACGAGGCCGCGACGGACAAGGCAGGCAAACAGGATGACGGACCGCCCCTCGATCCCGCCGAATTGCGCCGCGAGCTTTCGCGACGACTTGCTGTTCTGCGCGAGCGACCCGAGGGCGATTGAAGTCCTCCTCGAGTTCGCCCCGAGCGAACTGGAAGTCATCCTGTCGATGTTCGATTGCACCGCGCGGCCCGAGCAACTGGCGCCGCGACCCTGCGACATCGCGCGCGCCTGGCGCGCGTGGCTGTTCGTCGGCGGACGCGGCGCCGGCAAGACGCTCGCCGGCAGCCATTGGGTGCGCGGCCTCGCCGGCGGTTACAGCGACATCGCCGACAAGCCCGTCTCGCGCATCGCGCTGATCGGCGAGACATGGGCCGATGCGCGCGAAGTGATGGTGGAGGGCGTGTCGGGCGTGCTCGCCGTTCACGGCAAATGGGACAAGCCCGAATGGGAATCCTCGCGCCGGCGCCTCACCTGGCGCAACGGCGCGGTGGCGCAGGTGTTCTCCGCCGAGGATCCCGAAAGTTTGCGCGGACCGCAGTTCGACGCCGCCTGGTGCGACGAACTCGGCAAATGGCGCCATGCGCAGGAGACCTGGGACATGCTGCAATTCGGTTTGCGCCTCGGCGAATGGCCGCGCGTGATGGTGACGACGACGCCGCGCCCGCTCGCGCTTCTGAAGAAACTCATGGCCGATCCCGCCAATGTCGTGTCGCGCGCCTCCACGCGCCGCAACGCGCGCCATCTGCCCGCGGCCTTCCTCAAAGCGATCGAGGAACGCTACGGCGGCACGCGGCTCGGGCGGCAGGAGATCGACGGCGCCGTGGTGGAAGAACGCATGGACGCATTATGAACGCGCGAGCAGATAGAAAAGGCGCGCGTCGACGCCGCGCCGCCGCTGCAGCGCATTGTCGTCGCCGTCGATCCGCCGGCCGCAGCCCACAAGCGCGCCGACCGCTGCGGCATCGTCGCCGCCGGCCTCGATGCGCAAGGCGTCGTCCATGTGCTCGCCGACGACACGCTCGCCGCCGCGCGCCCGGCCGAATGGGCCGCGCGTTGCGTTGCGCTCTATCATCGCCTCGAGGCCGACGCGCTGGTCGCGGAAGTCAACCAGGGCGGCGAGATGGTCGCCGCCGTCATCGCCGAGGCCGACGCGGGCGTGCCGGTGGTGAAAGTGCGCGCGACGCGCGGAAAATTTTTGCGCGCCTCGCCGGTCGCGCTTCTCTACGAACAAGGCCGCGTCAAACACGTCGGCGCCTTTACGGAACTGGAAGACGAGATGTGCGCCTTCGGACCGGACGGGCTTTCGAACGGCGCGAGCCCCGACCGTCTCGACGCGCTGGTGTGGGCTGTCACGCAGCTCGCGCTCGGCGAGAAGAAGCAGCCGCGTTTGCGGCGGCTGTAGATTTTACGACTGCTTGCCGTCCCCTCTCCCCGCGCGCGGGGAGAAGGAAAGGGTGAGGGGTCGGGCGGCATCCGAAATTGTGCTGTGCGCCCGGCCCCTCATCCGGCCTTCGGCCACCTTCTCCCCGCGCGCGGGGAGAAGGCAAGGCCGACCTTCATCGCCAAGAGGCCCCATGTCCTTTCTCTCTCGCCTTCGCGGCGCTTTTTCACGCGAAGAGAAGCGTTCCAGAGCTGGCGCGCTGCTCGCCCTGCACACGCCAGGCAACGTCCGCTGGACGCCGCGCGACTATGTCGCGCTGACGCGCGAAGGTTTCGAGCGCAACGCCATCGTCCACCGCTGCGTGCGCATGATCGCGGAAGGCGTCGCGACCGTGCCCTGGCGTTTCTACGAGGGCGCGGACGAAATCGTCGTCCATCCGCTGATCGATCTCCTGGGACGGCCGAACCCCTCCGACACGACGACGGACTTCGTCGAATCCCTCGTCACCAACCTGCTGCTGTTCGGCAACGCCTATGTCGAGGGCGCGCAGGTCGACGGAAATCTGCGCGAGATCTATTCGCTGCGCGCCGACCGCATGAGCGTCGTGCCGGGGCCCTCGGGCTGGCCGACCGCGTTCGACTACATTTTTGCAGGCGACCGCGTGCGCTACGAAATGCGCGGGCAGGGCGTGGAGCCGATCCTGCATGTCAAGCTCGGCCATCCGCTCGACGACCATTACGGCCTGCCGCCGCTGGCCGCCGCGCATATGGCGATCGACACGCACAATGCCGCGGGCTTCTGGAACAAGGCGCTGCTCGACAATTCCGCGCGCCCCTCCGGCGCGCTGGTCTACGGCGCCTCCGACGGCGCGCAATTCACCGACGCGCAATTCGACCGGCTGAAGAGCGAACTGGAGGATTCGTTCTCCGGTTCCGCCAACGCCGGCCGCCCGTTGCTGCTCGACGGCGGGCTCGACTGGAAGGCCCTGTCGCTGTCGCCGAAGGACATGGATTTCATCGAAGCCAAGGCCGCCGCCGCGCGCGAAATCGCGCTGTGTTTCGGCGTGCCGCCGCTGGTGCTGGGCCTGCCCGGCGACAACACGCGCGCAAATTATGCGGAGGCCAACGTCGCCTTCTGGCGCGCCGCCGTCATTCCGATGGTTGCGCGCTTGCAAGGCGCCTTCCAGCACTGGCTGAAACCCGCCTGGCCGGACCTGCGCATCGACTACGACGTCGACCGCATCGACGCGCTGTCGGACGAACGCGCGGCCGAATGGAAACGCATCGACGGCGCGACGTTTCTGACGAACGACGAGAAGCGCGAACTTCTGGGCTTCGGCGCGCTGAAGCCGGGCGAGGAAACGGCGGCTGAGGAAGCGGCGGAGCCGCCGCCGCAACGCGCGCCGGAACTGCGATACGCGGGGCAGCCGCGTACGGACGACGGGCGGTTCGATTTCGGACGACTTACCGATTCCGGCGGCTACGGAACGCCGGCGGCGGCGCCGAAGAAGCCCGAAGGCGTGCAGGTCGCGCAGAATTACGGCGCGCGCCAATTACGCCGAGCCCAACGCCGCCTTCTGGCGCGCCGCCGTCATTCCGATGGTGGCGCGTTTGCGTCGAAGACCGGAAGCGAACATGTTCGATCTCACGAAATTCGTCGCCGAGCGCGGCGACCTCGCGCATCTCGCGCTTTTTCTGTGGGCGAGCGGCGCCTCCGCCATGCTCTGGTACGCGCTGCGCGAGATGACGGCCGCCAATCGGCGCTTCGATCAATTCGTGCGTGAACTCGCGCGGTTCAACCGACGTTTCGGCCGGGAGCCCTGATCATGAATGTTCTGCTTCGCGCGCGCGCAACGCGCGGCCGCCGCAAGGTGAAGATGCGGCCCGATCCGCAGGAAACGATCAGCCTTTTTCTGCGCACGCTGGCGCGTCTCGCCCCGCGCGCGTCCGGCGGCGCGCAGGTCGCGGCGACCGCGCTGCGCGAAAAACCCTGACCCCGATCCATCCGGAGTTTTCAATGTCCGCCAGCCCCGATCGCGCCACGATGGCGCGCGCTCTCGCACGCGAATTTTTCGCAGCCGCAAGGCTGGCGCGTGAAACCAAACGTGCGCCGCTCGCGCTTGCCTCTGTCGATCTCGAGGGCGTGTTCGAAGGCTATGCGAGTCTTTTCGGCGTCGCCGATCTCGGCCGCGACGTGGTCGAGAAGGGCGCCTTCGCCGCGAGCCTTGTGAAGCGCGGACCCTCTCGCGTGAAAATGCTGTGGCAGCACGATGCGAGCGAACCGATCGGCGCGTGGCTGTCGATCGTGGAGGACGCGCGCGGCCTGAAGGTGAAAGGCCGCCTCAACCTCGCCGTGCGGCGCGCCCGCGAAATTCTCGCGCTGATGCGCGACGGCCAGGTCGATGGCCTCTCCATCGGCTTTCGCACGGAACAGGCGACGCAGGACCGCAAGACCGGCTTGCGTCACCTGCAGAAGATCGACCTCTGGGAAATCTCGCTCGTCACCTTTCCGATGCTGCCGCAGGCGCGCGTGACGACGGTGAAGAGGCATAGCCCACAGCGTTACGCATCGGCGGCTACGGATCGTTGGCGCCGGGCGGCCGATGCGTTTCAGTCGTCGATTTCGCGCGCAAGCCGTCGGCTCGAGGCGCGCTACGCCGAACAGCCGCGGACGAATGACGGCAGGTACACGTTCGGGCGGATTGCGGACCCCGGACGCTACGGAACGCCGCCGCTCACTCCAAATAAGCCGCGATCCGATCGGGTCGTTCAAGGCGACTACGCCTGGGGCGCGCTCGTCACACAATTCGACGCCGGCGGCCGACGAATTTGCATTTAAAAGTTTAATTTCGGTAACATTGCCGTCGATGGCTCGCGAACCTTGGGCTGTCAGGCGAAGATATTGTCGTCCGCCGGGTCTCGTGGCTTGCTGCTGAACGACAATTGAGGAGTAAATCCATTGCGTCCCGAAGGATTCATTCCCGCACGTTTTTCGTTCACGCCCGCCGCTCGATCGTTTATCGAAAAAGTGCGAAATGACGCTGAGAATCGAGAGCGCCAACCAGCAGTCGCGCTCAGCGTCGCCTGGGGCACCTATACTAACAACGACGGCGAAGCCCGACAGGGCGTTGTCGTTGGATTGTATATGAAATCTGAAGTGACCGACGCCATAGCGTCATGGATACAGGACGTCGACGGGCTCGGTGTGATATTCAACACGGTGCCGGACCTAGCGCCGAATTTCGACGGCAAGGTAATTGATTACGCCGAGACTCGCTGGTTCTTCCTGCGCGATCCCGTGCAATCGTAGGCCGGGCAGATATCGGCGAGCGTTACATTCGAGTTGGGCAAGCAACGCAGGATCGCAAGAGGGGCTTCCGCGATCTGCAGAAAATCGACCTCCGGGAAATCTCGCTCGTCACCTCTCCCATGCCGCCGCAGGCGCGGGTGAAGCGCAACTGAGATTGCAATACGTCGCCTGGGCGACAGCCGAAACTCCTTCGAATTTACCTTCCGCGCCCCGTGCGCTGAACCCGCGTTTCGCCGTCCGGCGCGGGGCGATTTCGCGCGACGGCGTCAACTCAGCTCCAAGAGGTGTTTTCAATGCAGAGCCAGGAAACCAAGTCGATCGCCTCGGAGGCCGCCGCCTTCGAGGATATGCACCGCGCCTTCGCGGCGTTCCGCGAAACCAACGACGAGAAGATCGCGCAGATCGAGGCGAAGCTTTCGTCCGATGTCGTCACGACCGACAAGCTCGCGCGGATCAATCAGGCGCTCGACGAGACCAAGAGCCGCCTCGATCGCTTCGCGCTCGAGGCTGGCCGCCCGCGCCTCGGCGGGACCATGAAGAGCGATCACGCCGACCGCGAACACAAGACGGCCTTCAATCTCTACATGCGCGCGGGCGAGGCTTCCGGCCTCAAGGCGGTCGAGCAGAAGGCGATGACCGCGGGCTCCGGCCCTGACGGCGGCTATCTCGTGCCGGCGCCGGCCGAGAGGGAAATCATTCGCCGCATGACGCAGGTCTCGCCCATCCGCCAGATCGCCAATGTCGTGGAGATCTCGACGCATTCGCTGCGTCGCGCCTTCTCCTTCGCGGGGCCCGCGGCCGGCTGGGTGGCGGAAGCCGATCCGCGTCCGCAGTCGGCCAACCAGCAAATCGCCGACATGACCTTTCCGGCGATGGAGCTCTACGCCATGCCGGCGGCGACGCAGACCCTGCTCGACGACGCGGTGGTCGACATCGAGCAATGGATCGCCGACGAAGTCGGCGTCGCCTTCGCGGAGCAGGAAGGCGCGGCCTTCGTCAACGGAAACGGCGTCAACAAACCGACGGGCTTCCTCGCCTATCCGACGACGCCGCAGGCTTCGTGGGCTTTCGGCAAGCTCGGCTACATCGACACCGGCGTGTCCGGCGCATTTCCGGCGAGCGCGCCGTCGGACGTGCTCGTCAATCTCGTTTATGCGCTGAAGGCGGGCTACCGACACAATGCGCGTTTCGTGATGAGCCGCGAAACGCAGGCGTTGATCCGCCAGTTCAAGACGACGACGGGCCAGTATCTCTGGGAGCCGCCGGCTTCGCTCGGCGCGACGGCGACGCTGATGAACTTCCCCGTTTCGGAGGCGGAGGATATGCCGACCATCGCCGCCGACTCGCTGTCGATCGCCTTCGGCGATTTTTCGCGCGGCTATGTCGTCGTCGACAGGACGGGCGTGCGCGTGCTGCGCGATCCCTATTCCGCGAAACCCTACGTGCTGTTCTACACGACCAAGCGCGTCGGCGGCGGCGTGCAGGACTTCGACGCGATCAAGCTTCTGAAGTTTGGCACGGCCTAGCGCCAGCCGGCGATCACGCTCTCGATCCAGGCGCGTTGCGGCGATAGCCGGATCGCCTGGGTGAGGCCGCCGCAGCCGCGCCCGTGCGCGGCCTGCGCATAGGCGACGATTCCGACGACGGCGCCGCCGGCGAACGCCGGCGCGCCGGAATCGCCGGTGCAGGCGCCGGCGCCGTCGGCGCCGTCGAGCCAGAGCAAAACGTTCGACAAGGGCGCGCGTAGCGAAAGCCGCGCGCGCCGCAGGTGGCCCGAGGTCGATGCGACGCCGGGTTGCGACACGCCGAAGCCGGCGACATCGACTTCGGCGCCGATCGTTTCGGGCGCCGCGCCGATCGCGGCCGGCGCGAAGGTCGGCGGCAGCGGGTCGGCCGTTTCGACGAGCGCGAGATCGATCGACTTCGCGCGCGCCGCAACCGCGTCCGCGCGATAGTCGGGGTGGCGCGCGACGCGCCGCACCGGGAGCAACACGGGCGCGCCGTTCTCGCCGCGATAATGCACGCGCAGCACGGCTGGCGCGGCGACGCAATGCGCCGCAGTGAGCACAACGTCGGGCGCGACCACGACGCCCGAACAGAATCCCGCGCCGCCTCTGGCCTGCGCGAGCACCATCAGAACATGCGCCGCATAGGCGCCGCCGTCCGACGTTGGGCCGACCATGCCGCGCGCGGGCAGGGCGCCGGCGAGCGCGGCGGCGAGCGCGAAGAAAAAGCGTGAGGACATGCCTTCTCTTGGCATGCCGGCGCGTCCACGAAAAGCAGGAACGGCCCGATGAACGTCATTCTGGTAACGCCGCCCGCGAGCGAGCCGGTCACGCTGATCGAAGCGAAGACATGGCTGCGCGTCGATACGAGCGATGAGGACGGCGCGATCTCCGCGCTGATCGTCGCAGCGCGGCAGCTTGTCGAGGCGGCCACGCGCCGCGCCTTGATCGCACAATCCTGGCGGCTCGTGCTCGACCGCTGGCCGTTCTGGCGCGGCGGCGACGGATCGCTCGACGCGCTCGTCGGGATGCGCGGTCCCCGCAGCCTCGAATTGGATCTGCCGCTCGCGCCGGTGACCGCCGTGCCGGGCGCGCGCGTGTACGATTCAGGCGGCCAGCCGCAACCGCTCGCGACGAGCCTTTACGCTCTCGTCGGCGCGCCGGAGCGCGCGCGCCTCGTCTTTTCCGCGCCGCCGCCTGCGCCTGGCGTTCCTGCAGGCGGCATCGAGATCGACGTCGCGGCCGGCTACGGCCTGGAGACGGACGTTCCCGCGGCCTTGCGTCAGGCGATGCTGCTGCTCGTGGCCGACTGGTACGAGAACCGCGGCGACGTGGATGCGACGGCGCCGGAGACCCTGCCGAAGCGCGTCGCCGCGCTCGTCGCGCCCTGGCGGCGCGGGAGGCTCGCATGAGCCTGCGTATCGACACGGCCGGCCTGCGCAGCCGCGTCACGCTGCAGACGCCCGTCGATACGGCGGACGATTCCGGCGCGCTCGTGCGCGCATGGACGCCGGTCGCCGACGTCTGGGCGAAGATCGAGCCGCAGCGCGGCGATGAAACCTTCGTCGCGGGCGAGCAGGAGAGCGTGCTCGTTCATCGCGTCACGGTCCGCTGGCGCCCCGATCTCGCGAGCCCGATGCGCTTCGTGCTCGGGTCGCGCGCGCTCTATGTCCGCGCCGCCTTCGATCCGGACGGCCGCAAGAAATTTCTGGTCTGCCGCTGCGACGAATATGCGGCCTGACGGCTGAAAGGAAGTCACGATGTCCTCGCCCGTCGTCGCGCTCAGGCGCGCCATCCTCGCCGCCCTGATCGCCGACCAGACGTTGCTCGCCATGATCGGCGGCCCGCATGTCTATGACGAGGCGCCGCCCGGCGCGCCGACGCCGCGCATTGCGTTTTCCGACGTGCAGTCGCGCGCCTGGTCTGCGCAATCGTCGATCGGCGCCGAACAGATACTGACGCTCACGGTCTGGTCCGGCGCGCGCGGCACGCGCGAGGCGCTCGACATCGCCGACCGCGTCGTGACCTTGCTCGACGAGGCGCCTCTGGTTCTGGCGGGCTTCGCGCTCGTCGATCTCCGCTTCGTCGCGCTGGCGACGAAGCGCACGCAATCCGGGCGTTACGCGCGCGCGGACATCCGCTTTCGCGCAACGACCGAAAACGCTTGAGTTCAGGAGACATTCATGGCCGCCCAGAAAGGCAAGGATCTGCTCGTCAAGGTCGATGACGGCACAGGAAATTTCGTAACCGTCGCGGGCCTGCGCACGCGCAGACTGTCGTTGAACGCGGGCACGGTCGATGCGACCGATTCCGAATCCGTCGGCCAGTGGCGCGAACTGCTCGTCGGCGCAGGCGTGCGCCGCGCCAGCGTCGCCGGCAACGGCATCTTCAAGGACCAGGCGTCGGACGCTCTCGTGCGCCAGATATTTTTCGACGGCGATCTCCGCAACTGGCAGATCGTCATTCCCGGATTCGGGACGATCTCGGGGCCGTTCCAGATTTCCAGCCTCGACTGGCGCGGCGACTATACGTCGGAGATCACGTTCGATATCGCGCTCGATTCCGCCGGCGCGCTCGCCTTCGTCGCCGCGTGAGCCCCGCCATGGCCAATCGCATGCGCGGCGAAATCGAAGCCGAGATCGGCGGGGCGCGCCGCACCCTCTGCCTCACCCTCGGCGCGCTCGCCGAACTCGAATCCGCCTTTGCGGCGTCCGATCTGGTGGCGCTCGCCGAACGCTTTCAGAACCGGCGGCTGTCGGCGCGCGACGTTCTCGTCATCATCGCCTGCGGCTTGCGCGGCGCCGGCGCGCAGGTCTCGGACGACGAGGTCGCCGCCATGCGCGTCGCGGGCGGACTGCCCGCTTTCGTGCGCATCGCCGCCGATCTCGTCGCCGCGACTTTCACCGACGGGCAAGAGGCGGCCGCGCCGCGCCCTCCGACGCCGCAGGACGCGTGAAGGCCGACGCCGGCAAAGCCCGGCGCGGCTTTCCCTGGCGCGAAGCCATGCGCTTCGGCCTCGGCGTCCTGCGGCTGCCGCCCCATGAATTCTGGAAGACGACGCCCCGCGAATTGCACGCCGCCGCCGAGGGCGTCTTCGGTCCGGCCGCGCCTTCGCCGACGCGCGCGGCGCTCGATGCGCTGATGCGCGCCTTTCCCGATGCGAGGCATCCATGACGCAGAGACAATCGACGCAGCTCTACTCGACCGCCGCCGAAACGCAGAACTCGCCGACCGGCGGCGATCTCTATTCCTCGGCTTTCGCGACGCAGGATCTTGCCGCCATCAGGACGCAGCTCGACGGAATCAACGCCTCGGCCGAAACGGTCTCCGCGGCGCTGACGAAAGCGTTCACGAGCGCATCCGCGTCGAGCCGCAGCTTTTCGTCGACGTTGCAGGTCGTGACGGCGTCGCTGACGCAGATGCTGTCGAGCGCGGGCTCCGGGCTTCTCGGCCAGGGCCTGTCCTCGATCCTTACCGGCATGGTCGGCGGCGGAGCGTCGGCGAGCGTTGCGCCTTTCGCCGACGGCGGGATCGTGGCGAGCCCGACGTTCTTCGGCAGCGGCGGCTCGCTCGGGCTGATGGGCGAGCGCGGCGCGGAAGCGATCCTGCCGCTCGCGCGCGGACCGAACGGACAGCTCGGCGTCGCGGCGAACGGCGGATCCGCGCCTTCGATCAGCGTGAATATCCAGACCCAGGACGCCGCGAGTTTCCGGCGCTCCGAATCCCAGGTCGCCGCAACGCTGGCGCGCGCGGTCGCCCGGGGACGTCGCGGATTGTGAAGCGGCCTATGCGTGCAGATATCCGGCGATCTCGTCCATCAGCCGCAGGCGCTGCTTTTTGAGATCCTCGATCGTGAAATCGTCGGCAGGCTCCAGATTCGTCTCCATGCGATGAAGCGTGCGGTTCACGTCGCGATAGCGCTCCGCGAGTTGCGCGAAATGCGCATTCGTCGTCCGCAGCGCATGGATGGCGTCCAGGCTGCCGGGGAATTCCTCCGTCAGCTCGTGGGGCGTGTGCGACATCGCAAGACTCCTTCTCCAGTCGAAGCGAGCCTAGTCCCGCAGCGCCTCTCAGCCTTGTCCCGGATCAATTTCGTCAGCGTGGCTGGAAGGTCGGACAATGAATGGTTTCCATGAAATCCTGTTTCCGCTCGATATCGCGCTCGGCGCGCGCGGCGGCCCGGAACGGCGCACCGACGTCGTCACGCTCGGCTCCAATCGCGAAAGCCGCAACGCGCGCTGGGCGCGCTCGCGCCGCAGGTGGGAGGCGGGCTACGGGGTCAAGACCTTCGCCGATCTCTCGTCGATCCTGTCCTTCTTCGAGGAACGGCGCGGCCGCCTCTACGGATTCCGCTGGCGCGACCGGCTCGACTTTTCGTCCGCCGCGCCAGGCGCCGCGGTCGCGCCGACCGACCAGGCGATCGCGACGGGCGATGGCGCGACGAAGACTTTTCAGCTCGTCAAGACCTACGGCGCGGCCTTCGCGCCCTATGCGCGCGCGATCGCGAAGCCGGTCGCCGGCAGCGTCCGCATCGCCGTCGCCGGCGCGGAGCTCGCCGCCTCGGCATTCACGGCGGACGCGACGACGGGCCTCGTCACGCTCGCCGCCGCGCCCGGCGCCGGCGCAGCCGTGACGGCGGGCTTTCTGTTCGACACGCCGGCCCGATTCGATGCGGACTATCTCGAAATCGACCAGAGCGGATTCGAGGCCGGTGAAATTCCGAAAATTCCCGTGATCGAAATCCTGCCCTGAGGTTTTCATGCGCCAGATATCCTCCGCCTTCGCCGCCGCGTTCGCCTCGCCGGCGACGACCTTGTGCCATTGCTGGCGCCTGACGCGACGCGACGGAGCGGTGATGGGGTTCACCGATCACGACTGCGATCTTGCATTTGCAGGCGCAATCTTTTCCGCCGCGACCGGCCTCGACGCCGCGCAGGCCGAAAGCGCGGCGGGGCTCGCCGTCGGTTCCGGCGACGTGCAGGGCGCGCTCGACAGCGCCGGCATCGATGAAGTCGATATCGAGTCGGGTCTCTACGACGACGCTTCGGTCGAAATCTGGCTCGTGGACTGGACCAATGTCGACAATCGCGTGCTGCTCGACGTTGCGACCATCGGCGAGGTCAAACGCACGGAATTCGCATTCATCGCCGAGCTGCGATCGATTGCGCATCGATTCGACGAGGATCGCGGGCGCCAGTTCCAGCGCGGATGCTCGGCCGATCTCGGCGACGCCGCCTGCAAGATCGATCTGTCGAGCGCGCTCTATTCGACCGGCGCCACGATCCTTTCGCAGGAGAAGCCCGGCAGCTACATCGTGGCGACCGACGCGGGGTTTTCCAGCGACTTCTTCACCAACGGTTCGCTCGCGCGCGGCGCCGACGCGGCTGTTGCGATCAAACTGCACGAAAAAGCCGTCAACGGCGACCGTATCGTCTTGTGGGCTGCGCCCGCGATCGTCCTTGCGCCGGGCGCGCGCGTCGCGCTGCGCGCGGGCTGCGACAAGAGTCCGGAAAGCTGCCGGCAGAAGTTCGACAATCTCGTAAATTTCCGAGGCTTTCCGCACATGCCCGGCAATGACGCGGTCGTTTCCTATCCCGGCGCCGACGGCGCGCCGATGGACGGCGGGAGCCTGTTTCGATGACCGCGCTCGCCCGCGACCAGATCGTGTGCGCGGCGCGCGGCTGGATCGGCACGCCTTACCGGCACCAGGCCTCGCTGAAAGGCGTCGGCTGCGACTGCATCGGACTTGTGCGCGGCCTGTGGCGCGAACTGATCGGCCCGGAGCCGGAGCCGATGCAGCCCTATACGCCGGACTGGGCCGAGGCGAGCGGCGTCGAATCCCTGATCGCGCTCGGCGAAAGACATTTCGTCGCCGCGGACCCGGCGGCCTTCGCGCCGGGCGATCTTCTCGTCTTCCGGTTTCGCGACAATTCCGTCGCCAAACATGTCGGCGTCGCGAGCGACGCGACGCACATGATCCACGCGCAGGACGGCGCGCGCGTCGCCGAAGTCCCGATCGGCGCGTGGCGCCGGCGCATCGTACGGGCCTTCGCTTTTCCCGGACTTACGAACGACAGGGCCTGACATGGCGACCTTGTTCCTCACCGCCGCCGGCTCCGCGATCGGCGATTTCATCGCGGGCCCGATCGGCGCTTCGATCGGGCAGGCGGCCGGCGCGCTCGGCGGCGCGCTGCTGCAGCCGGGAACATCGCGGACGCGCCTCCACATCGGCCCGCGGCTGACGAAGATCGCAGGCGTGACTTCGATGGAAGGCGCGCCCGTGCCGACGGTCTACGGTCGCGCGCGCGTCGGAGGCCAGATGATCTGGGCATCGCGCTTTCTCGAACAGACGAGCGTAGGGGCGATCTCCGGATTCAGCGGCGGAGGCAAGGCGGCTGCGCCCGCGCAGCCGACGACGATCGACGTCGCCTACACCTATTATGCGAATTTCGCGATCGGCCTCTGCGAAGGCCCGATCGCCTTTGTGCGTCGCGTGTGGGCGGACGGCCAGGAGCTGGATCTCACCACCGTTACGATGCGCGTTTATCGCGGCGACGAGGCGCAGGAAGCCGATCCGCTGATCGCAGCGGTCGAACAGACGGGAACCGTGCCCGCCTATCGCGGCCTCGCCTATGTCGTGTTCGACCGCCTTCCGCTCGCCAAGTTCGGCAATCGCGTGCCGCAACTGTCGTTCGAGGTCGTGCGGCCGGTCGACGGCGTCGCGCACATGGTGCGCGCGGTCGACATCATTCCCGGCGCGACGGAGTTCGGATATCAGCCGACGGTCCACGCGAGCTTTCCGGCGCTCGGCTCGACCGTCTACGAAAATCGCAACCAGTCCTGGGCGGCGACCGACTGGCAGGGATCGATCGACGCGCTGCAGGCGCTCTGCCCGAACCTGAAGAGCGTCGCGCTCGTCGTCGCCTGGTTCGGCGACGATCTGCGCGCGGGGCAGTGCACCATCGCGCCCCGCGTCGACAATGCATTCAAGACGCTGAGCTATCCATTCTTCCCGGTTATCGTGCCGGACTGGTCGGTCGCAGGACTTGCGCGCGCCGGCGCGCGTCTCGTCAGCCGGATCGACGGCGCCTCGGCCTATGGCGGCACGCCGTCCGACGATGGCGTCGTCGCCGCGATCGCCGACCTCAGGGCGCGCGGCCTGTCCGTCACCTTCTATCCATTCGTGATGATGGATATTGCGAGCGGCAATGCGCTGACCGATCCCTGGACCGGCAATGCGAGCCAGCCGGCGTTTCCCTGGCGCGGCCATCTCGTCTGCGATCCGGCGCCTGGCCGCGCAGGCACGGTCGACGGAAGCGCCGCGGCTGCTGCGCAGGTCGCGCAATTCTTCGGAACGGCGTCGCCGCCGGCGAGCGAATGGTCCTATCGCCGATTCATCCTGCATTGCGCCGCGCTCTGCCAGCAGGCGGGCGGCGTCGACGCCTTTCTGGTGGGATCGGAACTCGTCGGCCTCACGCGTGTGCGCTCTGCATCCGGCGTCTATCCCGCCGCGCAGGCGCTCGCGCAACTTGCGGCTGACGTGAAGGCGACGCTCGGACCGACGACGAAAGTCTCTTATTCGGCCGACTGGACCGAATATGGCGCGCATGTTCTCGATGGCGGCGCCGAGGTGCGCTTTCCGCTCGATCTCGTCTGGGGGTCGGCGTCCGTCGATTTCGTCGGCGTCGACGCCTACTGGCCGTTGTCGGACTGGCGCGACGGCGCGCATCTCGATCAGGCGGCGGCCGACGCCATCTACGACCTGTCCTACCTGATCGGGCGCATCGGCGCGGGCGAAGCCTACGATTGGTATTATGCGGACCAGAGCGCGCGCGACACGCAAACGCGCACGCCGATCGCCGACGGCGCCTATGGAAAGCCCTGGACGTTTCGTCAGAAGGACATCGTCGGCTGGTGGAGCAATGCGCATCTCGAGCGCGTCGGCGGGGTCGAGCTTTCGGCGCCGACGGCATGGATCGCGCAAGGCAAGCCGATCTGGCTGATGGAGACCGGCTGCCCGGCGGTCGACCGCGGAGCCAATGCGCCGAATGTCTTTCCCGATCCGAAATCCGGCGATGGCGGGCGGCCATATTATTCGCGCGGCTTTCGCGACGATCTCATGCAGGCCCGTTTCATCGAGGCGATGCTCACGCGGTTCGATCCTGCGCAGGCGGGTTTTGTCGACGCCTGGAATCCGACGTCGACCATCTATGGCGGCCGCATGGTCGATCCGTCGCGGATCCATCTGTGGTGCTGGGACGCGCGGCCGTTTCCCGCCTTCCCGGATCTCGGTCTGCTCTGGAGCGACGCGCCGAATTGGGAAACCGGCCATTGGTTGAACGGGCGCCTCGAGGGGACGCCCGCAGACCGGCTCGTGACGACGCTGACGGCGCCGGCCATTCCCGCAAATGTCGCTGCGCCACGGCCCGACGTCGTCGGATTTTGCGACGGCTACGTGCTCGATCGCGCCATGTCCGCGCGCGCCGCGGTCGAGCCGCTCGCCGACGCTTTCGCGTTCGATCCGATCGTCTCCGGCGGCGCGATCCGCTTCGAGCGTCGTTCGCGCGCCGCGGTCCTGTCGATCGGGCCCGACGATATCGTGCCGGACCGCAACGGCGCGCTGGTTCGCCTGACCCGCGCGCAGGAAAGCGAATTGCCGCATGAGATGGCTTTGACGTTCGGCGACGCCGACAACGCCTATGCGACCGCCACAGTGCTCTCGCGCCGCATCGAAGGCTGGTCGATGCGCCGCACCGAGACCGAGTCCGCGATCCTCACCAACCGCGCGTCCGCGCAGCAGCTCGCCGATATCTGGCTCGAGGATCTGTGGAGCGCGCGTGAAACCGCCGAATTCGATCTGCCGCCGAGCGCGGCTGCGCTCGAACCCGGCGATATCGTGGCGCTCGACGCTGGATTCGGCGCGCGCAATTTCCTCGTGACCTCGATCGCCGACGGTCCGACGCGCACGGTGACCGCGCGCACGGTCGACCCTTCCGTCTACGACCGGGTTGCGCCGGTCTACGTGCGCCGTATTCAACCGACGCCGCGTACGCCTGGCCCTCCGCATGTGCTCGTGCTCGATCTCGCCGTCGCGCCCGACCAGCCGACAACGACGCAATATATTGCGGCCTGCGCCGATCCCTGGCCCGGCGCGCTCGCCGTCTATCGCAATCTCGGCTTCGCGTTCGAGCCGCTGCTGACGCTGCGGGCCTGCGCCACGATCGGGCGAACGCTCGATACGCTGGCGGCGGGTCCCGTGGCGCGGTTCGACCGCGGCTCGTCGGTCACCGTCAAGCTGTTCGCCGGACAGCTTGCGGCCGTGGGCGACGCGCTCGCGCTGCAAGGACGTTCGTCGATGGCGATCCAGGGGCCGGACGGCGCGTGGGAGATTTTCGCGTTCTCGGACACGCAACTGGTCGCCGAGAACACCTACATTCTGTCGCGACTCGTTCGCGGCCTCGGCGGCGAGGAGGCGCTCGCGGCGCGAAGCGTGCCGCCGGGCGCGCCGATCGTTCTGCTCGATGGCGCAGTCATGCCGCTGACGTCGGGACTCGCGTCGATCGGCGCGCAGAACAATCTGAGCGTCGGGCCTGCGAGCGACGTCGCCGGCGGCGCGACCTACGCCTCGGTGGTCGCGACCGTGACGCCGAAGGTCTACAAGCCCTACGCGCCGGTTCAGGCGCGCGCCGTGCGCACTGCGGACGGCGTTGCGATTTCCTTCGTCCGCCGCGGGCGGATCGAGTCCGACGCATGGGAGCCGATCGATATTCCGCTCGGCGAAGACAGCGAGTCCTATCAGGTCGCGATCGCGCGTCCGGCGGGCGATGCGCGCGTGATCCAGTCGGCGTCGCAATCCCTGATCTACGCCAACGCCGACATGGCCGCCGATTTTCCGACGCCGCCCGCATCGCTCGATCTTACGGTTCAGCAGATGAGCGCGTCCGTCGGCGCAGGATTTCCGCTTTCCCTGACCGTTCCCATCCAGTGAGGATCAGATGTCCGTAACGACGAGACTTGCGCTGCCGCTTATGGATGCGGCGCAATCGCAGAAGCACGTCACGCACAACGAGGCGATCGTCGATCTCGATGCGCTCGTACACATGTCCGTGCATGCGCGCAATGTCACGACGCCGCCGTCCGCGCCGGCCGAGGGCGACCGCTGGCTCGTCGGCGCCGGCGCGACAGGCGTCTTCGCCGGAAACGTCAACGCCGTCGCCGCTTTCGATTCGGGCGGCTGGGCGTATCTGGCGCCGCGTGCGGGCTGGCGCGTCTATGTCGAAGCGGAGAACGTCATCCTCCTCTTCGATGGAGCGAACTGGAACGATCTCGGACTGTCGCTGCAGAACCTGCAGAACCTCGCGCATCTCGGCATCGGCACGACGGCCGATGCGGCCAATCCGTTCTCCGCGAAACTCAACGCCGGATTGATGACGGCGCGCGCGACTTCGGAAGGCGGCACCGGCGATTTGCGGCTTGCGCTCAACAAGAGCGCAACCGCCAATACCGTCTCGCAGATCTATCAGGACAATTATTCCGGCCGCGTCGAAACAGGGCTCTCGGGCGACGATCATTATCGCATCAAGGTCTCGCCCGACGGTTCGGCCTGGACCGTGGCGCTCGACATCGATCCCGCGAGCGGGCTCGTGTCGCTGCCGCGGACGGCCGGCCTGGCCGGCGGCCTCGCGACTCTCGACGCATCGGGCACGATCCCGACAGCGCAGATTCCCCCGTCGGTCGCATCGGCGGCCAACGTCCAATCGCTCATCAACTCTCTCATTTTCGGGTGACGCCGTGAAGCAGCGCCTTACGACATACACGTTCAATCCCGCCGCGAAGACGATCGACTTTTCGGCGCTGGCCGGATTCGATTTCCGCGGGCTTCTCGCGATCATTCATGGTCCGAGCGGCGCGACGCTCTACGCCGCAGGCGTCGCCGCTCTGGCAGCGAGCGTCTCCGGCGCTGTCGTCACGCTCAACGCGTCCGTCGGCACGATGGGCATGGCGTCCGCAGATCCGCTGCTCGTGTTCTACGACGACGGCGCCAGTCCGGCGAGCGCGGGCGCTCAATCGACCGGCAATGCGTCGCTTGCTTCGATCGACGGCAAGACGCCTGCGCTGACGAACGGCGCCGTCCCGACCTCGGATCAATCCTATGCGACGCATGCGCCGGCCTATTTTCAGGCGACCGCGACCAACGCCGCGCAATCGCTCGCGAGCCTGATCGGCGCGGGCGTGCCGTCCTGGGCGACGATGGCGTGGATCACGCCGGAGAGCGGCGCGGCGATCCGCTATCGCGCCGACGGAACCGCGCCGACGGCAAGTGTGGGCCAACCCGTCGCGCTCGGGCAGTCCTGGCCGTTGCAGGGCGCAGGCGCGCTGTCGGGCGCGCAGATCATTTCGCAGGGCGCAAACGCTGTCGTCTCGATCGAGTTGAGGGGCTGAGCCATGTCGCTGATCTCTCCTTCCGGCTCCGCCGTCTCCGGCTTTCTCGGCGGCGGCGCGCTCGGCAATTCGCTCTACAACAACGGCCTGCCGTTCCTGCGATTCATGACAGGCGCGTCGCAGGGCTATTTTACGGTGATCGGCCACAACGCCGGTCTGAATATTTCGACCTCGGCGATCGAGGCGACGCTCATCGGCCAGGGCGCCGGCGGTTCCGGGTTGAATGGCGGTGGCGTCGGCGGCACGGGCATGACCGGCCCGGAGAACACGCTCGTCGGCTGGCATTCCGGTTCGCAGATGACGTCCGGTCAGTTCAACACCGGCCTTGGCGTCAATACGATGGGGTTCGAGGTCACGGGCTCGAACAATATCGCCATTGGCGTCGATGCACATCGTAACGCAATCGGCGTGTCGAATAGCGTCTCGATCGGCGTCAACGCCGGCCGCAACGCGACGCGTGGCTCGAATGTCGCGATAGGCGTGAACGCGCTGAAAACGTCCGACCCTGTTTCGGCGACGGTCGCGATCTCGATCGCTTCGCCCGGCGTCGTCACGTGGACCGCGCACGGCCGCGTCGTCGGCGAGCCCCTGAAGTTTGCGACGACGGGCGCGCTGCCGACAGGTCTGACGGCGGGAACGACCTATTATGTCGCGAGCGTGATCGACGCCAACAATCTTACAGTCGCGGCGAGCGTCGGCGGCGCCGCGATCGTCACCAGCGGCGCGCAATCGGGCGTCCAGACGATTTCGGCCGGCGCGCTGGCGCAAACGACGAACTCCGTTGCTATCGGCACGAACGTCTTGCAGGGACAGGCCGTAAGCGGTTCGAATCTGACGATTGTCGGCGGCAACGCCATGTCCGGCGCTGCGGTTTCATCGGCGCACGACATCGTTGCGATCGGCGCGAGCGTTATGTCGAGCGCATCGCTGACGACGGCCAACAGCGGCGTCGCGATAGGCTCTGCCGCGGCCGCGGCGGTGATGACCTCCTCGAACTTCGTCGCCATCGGCCAAAGCGCCATGGCGTCGGCGACGGGCGGCGGCGGCAACACCGTGATCGGTTATAACGCCGGATCGGCGTTCACGACGGCGAACGACAACACCTATGTCGGCCAGATCGCGGCGCAATCGAACAGCCAGTCGCAAAATGTCGTCGTCGGCTCGAAAGCGGGCGCCGCGGGCGCCGCTTCCTATGTCAACTCGGTCATTGTCGGCTACAGCG
The DNA here is from genome assembly GCA_028868735.1 of Hyphomicrobiales bacterium. GTDB lineage: Bacteria > Pseudomonadota > Alphaproteobacteria > Rhizobiales > Beijerinckiaceae > JAJXWB01. The sequence continues at coordinate 21,363 of JAGWTW010000046.1, forward strand.
CCGGTTCGAAAATGACGGCCGGCCCCAACACGATCATCGGCGCCAATGTCGCGACCACCACGCTGACGACGGGAACCGGCAACATTCTGATCGGCACGTCCGCCTCGGTCGACACGCCCGCGGCGGGCACGAACAATTACCTCTCGATCGGCGGCGAGCTCGTCGGCGCGCTCGGAACGTCGTTGCAGGCCGCGCACAATCTGACGATCGGCAACACGACGGCGGCGACGCTCAATACCGGCGAACTTGCGCTTGCGAAGATGACCGGAACGGCCAGCGCGCCGGGAACCGGTTTCGGCAAACTCGCCTTCTTGCCCGGCACCAATGCCGGAACCTTGAAGCTCGTCGCCTATGCCGGCGCGTCGGCGACCGGCGTCGTCATCGCCGACAACATCGGAGCGTCGGCATGATGTTCCTGATCAGCGCCGAGCAGGGGCAGGCCATCTACAACTACCTTGCGACGAAGCCCTACAACGAAGTCGTTCAGCTCGTCGAAATTCTGAAGTCTCTGCAGCCCGCGCCCGATTCTTCGGCCGGCGCGGGCCGTGCGGAATCCGCGTCAGCGACGCCCGCGGCCTCCTGAGCCCGGCGTTCAGCCGGCATTTCCATTTCGCGAGAGCAGACGCGCACGGAGACGGCGCGCAACGCAGGGTGTGTTGCATGACAGGTCCGATGTCCATGTCGGCGGATTGCCGGCGCCAGATCACGGAGCGCAGCGAAGGGCTGCGCCTCGTGGCCTATCGCGATTGCGTCGGCGTGCTCACGATCGGCTACGGCCACACCTCGCGCGCCGGCGCGCCCGTGGTGAAGGCCGGCATGAAGATCGACGAAGCGGAAGCCGACGCGATCCTGTCGCGCGATCTCCTGGCGTTCGAAAGAGGCGTCGCGGCCTTGCTCGCCCGAGCGAAGGCGCCGGCGCAACAACACGAATTCGACGCGCTGGTCGATCTCGCCTTCAACGTGGGGCTCGGCAGTCTGAAATCTTCGTCTCTGTTGCGCGCGTTCATCTCCGGAGATCGCGTGCGGGCCGCACAGAAATTCCTCGACTGGAACCGCGCCGGCGGCCGCGAGATCGCAGGACTTACCGCGCGCCGGAACAGGGACCGCGCCTGGTTCCTCACCGGACGCCTCGCGCCCGAGCCTGTCCGCTTCGAAGCCGAAAGCATCGCGGACGATTGCGCGCATCGCGTCGATCACCCGGATTCGATTCCCGTGCGCACGGGAAATCTTCTTCTCAACGAAAGGACAAACGCCATGAAAGGTTATCGAACGCTCGTCGTCGGTCTCGCGCTCGCGATCGCGCCGGCGGCGCTCCAATATCTCGGCGCCGTCGACTGGAGCGCGTTGATCGGCCCGAGAGGCGCCTTTTTCGTTTCGGGCCTCGTGGCGGTCGCCATGCGCGCGATCACGACCACGCCGGTCGGAAAATCCTCGTGAACTGGGCGTCGATTCTTTCCGGCCTGCAATCGCTCGCGGGCGTTGCGGGCAAGGTCGCGCCGAAAGCGTCCGTATCGATCGCCGTCGCGGGGCGGTCCGCGACCATCGACGCGGCAACGCTCGGCGCGGGCCTGAAAGTTCTATCGGGCATCGATTTCGCCGCGATCGAAAAGGAGTTTTCGGTTTCGCCGCTCGTCGCCGGGCTGATGACGGTCGACGATTTCGTGAAGATCGCGGCGCCCTTCGTTCCTGGCCTTGCGGCAGCCGAGACGGCGCTCGCCGCGGCCGTGAAGCTCGGGACGCTCTATCCGCCGCACAACTCGGGACAGGACGGCGTCGGCGCCGCCCCCGAAGGCAATTCCAATTTCACGGGAGCATGAACCATGAAGACCATTTCGATCGTCGCTGTCTGCGTCGCGCTCGCCGGTTGCGCGAGCATCCAGAAAACGACGGCGTGGCTCGCCGCTCCGACGACGACGCAGGCCGCGGCGAACCTCAAGACGATGGCGACGGCTTTTGATTGCGGCATCGTCGTCTCGGGCGCCGCGCTCGGCAAGGACATCGCCGAAATCGTCGGCGCCGGGCAGGCGACAATCGGTACGAGCGGCAAGGTCTACGCCATCTCCGCCGCGATCTGCACGTCGCTGGGCGGCGCGCCCTCCGCGCGGCCGGTCGCGGTGCAATGATCCGCGACTTCCTGATCGCGCATCCCGCCGCGACGCTCGTGGCGCTCATTGGCGGCCTCGTCGCCTTTTGCGTCGGGCTGTGCGAGGATTGACGTTCACCGCGCGTTCATCCAGCAAGCTTCACCTTATCGCGATGCGGCCGGCCGGCGTCTCATTCCTCTTCCTTCTCGCGCTCGCGGGCCCGGCTCCAGCCCAGCCCGCATCCCGCGCCTGCTTCTCCGCCGCCGAAGCGCGCGAGAAGATCGCCGCCGAAAAGCTCGCAGAGCCCTTTACGCTGATGCGCGGGCAAGCGGCCGATCACCACGCCGAAGCCATTGGCGTGCGCCTGTGCGACGGCGCCGCGGGACCCGTCTACGAGATCGAGCTTTTGAAGAAGGACGGGCGGCTGATACATACGATTGTCGACGCTGCGACCGGCAAGCCGGTCAACGCGCCCCGCAAATAAGGCCGGAGGTTCGATTGCGCCTGCTCGTGGTCGAGGACGACAAGGATTTGAACCGGCAGCTCGTTCAGGCGCTGGGGCAGGCGGGTTACGCCGTCGACAAGGCCTTCGACGGCGAGGAAGGCCGTTTCCTCGGCGAGACGGAGCCTTATGACGCGATCGTGCTCGACATCGGCCTGCCGAAGCTGGACGGGGTCGCGGTGCTCGAAGCCTGGCGCAAGTCGGGAAAGACCATGCCCGTCCTCATCCTCACCGCCCGCGACTCGTGGAGCGAGAAAGTGAAGGGTTTCGACGCCGGCGCGGACGATTATGTGACCAAACCCTTCCACATGGAGGAAGTGCTGGCGCGCCTGCGGGCGCTCACGCGCCGCGCGACCGGACATGCGACGGCGGAAATCGTCTGCGGTCCGGTGCGGCTCGACACCAAGGCCGGCCGCGTGATGGTCGAAGGCGTCGCCGTCAAGCTCACCTCGCACGAGTACAGGCTGCTCGCCTATCTCATGCATCACACCGGGCGCATCGTCTCGCGCACGGAAATCGTCGAACATCTCTACGATCAGGATTTCGACCGCGATTCCAATACGGTGGAAGTGTTCGTCGGCCGTCTGCGCAAGAAGCTCGGGGTCGACGTGATCCAGACCGTGCGCGGTCTCGGCTATATGATTGCGCCGCCCGACGAGGCCGCGCCCAAGGCCGAGAAGGCCGCGCGTTCGTAACGCCATGCGCGCCGCCCCGCTCGCCCGACCTTCGCTGTCGCGGCGGCTGTTTCTTCTGGCCGCCTTCTGGATGGTCGTTATCCTCGGCCTCGCCGGCGTTCTTCTCTCGGCCTATTATCGCACGACGGCGGAAGCCGCATTCGACGAGCGGCTCGGCGTCTATCTGCGCGCGCTCGTCGCCGACGTCGCCGCCTCGGGCGACGACCAGCGCGACGTCGGGCAGCTCGGCGATCCGCAGTTCGAACTCGTGCTGTCCGGCTGGTACTGGCAGATCACGCGGCTCGACAGCGAGAAGCCGGACATCAGGTCTTCGCGCTCGCTGTTCGCCGCGCGCCTGCCGCGACTGGCGGAGCTCAACGTTCCCGCGGGCGTCGGGGGCGCGCGCTCCGGCTATGCCGAGGGTCCGGACGGGCGGCGCCTGCGCATCGTCGAACGACAGATTTCGGTTGGCGACAACGGCCTCTATCTGGTGCAGGTCGCGGCGACCACGGAAGCGATCGATGCGCAGATCTCGCGGTTCGAACTGGCGCTCGCCATCGCCTTCGCTTTGCTGGCGGCGGGCCTGCTCGGCGTCATCGCCGTGCAGATCGTCGTCGGCCTGCGTCCGCTGCGCACGCTGGAGACATCCGTCAACGCCGTGCGCACCGGGACGAGCGAAAAGGTCGAGGGGGTCTATCCGACCGAGCTCGCGCCGCTCGCCGACGAGCTCAATCTGCTCGTATCGGCCAACCGCGACGTGGTCGAGCGCGCGCGCACCCAGGTCGGCAATCTCGCTCACGCCTTGAAGACGCCTCTGAGCGTGCTCTTCAACGAAGCCGGCGAGGACGACGGCCCCCTCGCCGCCAAGGTGCGCGAGCAGGCCGCGATCATGCGCGACCAGGTCGCCTTCTATCTCGACCGCGCCCGCGCCGCCGCGCGCGCCGGCGCCATCGGCGCGACCACGGATGTCGGGTCTGCGCTCGACGCGCTTCTGCGCACCTTCCGCAAGATTCATCGCGAGCGCGAGATCGCTTGCATCGCGCCGCCGCCGGCGACGAGCCGCTTCCTCGGCGAGAGCCAGGATTTCGACGACCTCGTCGGCAATCTGCTCGACAATGCCTGCAAATGGGCCGCCGAGCGCGTGGACGTCTCCGTTGCGCTCGAGGAAGCGCCGGCCGGCCGCGCAACGCTCGAAATCGTCATCGACGACGACGGCCCCGGCCTCTCGCCGGACGAGCGCGTGGAGGCCGTGCGCCGCGGCCGGCGCCTCGACGAGACGAAGCCGGGCTCAGGGCTCGGCCTCTCCATCGTCACCGATCTCGCGGCGGCCTATGGCGGATCGCTCGCGCTGGACCAGAGCCCGCTCGGCGGCTTGCGGGCGACGCTCAGGCTGCCGGGGGTTTGACAGATTTTCGCCGGATTGCGCCGCCATCAGATATCTGCGACTGCAATGTTTCATTAATCGTAGCCTGAAGTGAGGTTCGACGTGAAGATTTCCAATCTGGCCGCCATCGGCGCGGTCGCGCTGTCTCTCGCCGGATGCGCCTCGGCTGGCCCGCGCGAAGCGGGCGGCACCGTCGTCGGCGCGGGCGCCGGCGCGCTGGCGGGCGGCCTGATCGGCGGCGCGGCGGGCGGCTCGACCGGAACCGTGGTCGGCGCGCTGACGGGCGCGGCGCTTGGCGGCGTCGTCGGCAACGCCATCGGCCGCGATCTCGACGAGCAGGACCGGCAGGCCGCCTACGACGCCCAGGCCTATGCCTGGGAAAGCGGCCAGCGCCGCCCCTGGCGCGGCCCGCGCGCCTACGGCTATGTCGAACCGGGGCCGGAATTCACCGATTCCCGCGGCGCCTGCCGCAACTACACACACCGCATCTATATCGACGGCCGCCCGCAGGCCGCTCAGGGCGTCGCCTGTCGCGGTCCGGACGGCGTCTGGCGGCCGGTCGGCTGAACGGTCGCCGCCTGAGACGATTTGGCGCTTTCATTTTTCGCGTCGGGCGGGTTACACCGACGCGAAATCTGGCCACATCCCGATGGGATGACAGGACGTCATGACCCGCAAGCAGCGTCGTCTCACTTTTATCGCAGCGGCCCTCGCCGCGCTGGGCGCAGCGCTCGCCCTGGTGTTGTTCGCGATGCGCGACAATATCGTGTTCTTCTATTCGCCGAGCGAGCTGGCGCAGAAACACCTCTCGCCGGGAACGCGCGTGCGCGTCGGCGGTCTCGTCAAGGAGGGATCGGTCGAACGCGGCGCGGGCAGCAAGGTCTCGTTCGAGGTCACCGACCGGGGCACGAAGGATGTGCCCGTGACTTATGAGGGCATTCTTCCGGATCTGTTTCGCGAGGGGCAGGGGGTTGTCGCGGAGGGATCGATCGGCGGCGACGGAACGGTGAAGGCCGACAACGTGCTGGCCAAGCACGACGAGCGCTACATGCCGCGCGAGGTGGCGGACGCGTTGAAGAAGCAGGGCGTCTGGGTCGAGAACAAGGACGTTCCCAAATGAGGCTGCCGAAATGAGCCCCCGTTTCGCGGCGCTGACGCTGGCCTTCCTGCTCGCCGCGCCTTTGGCGGCGCGCGCCGTGCAGCCGGACGAGATGCTGACGGATCCGAAACTCGAATCGCGCGCGCGCGAAATCTCGGTCGGCATCCGCTGCATGGTCTGTCAGAACGAGAACATCGACGATTCGGACGCCCCGCTCGCCAAGGACCTGCGTCTTCTGGTTCGCGACCGGTTGAAAAAGGGCGATACCGACCAGCAGGTCCGCGACTATCTCGTCGCCCGCTACGGCGACTTCGTGCTTTTGAAGCCGCCGTTCCAGCGGGACACGCTCCTGCTCTGGCTGACGCCGGCGCTCGTGCTGATCGGAGCCGCGGGCTACACCATCTCGCGCATGCGGACGAAAAAACCGGCCGAGGCCGCGGCGCTGAGCGATGCGGAAAAGCAGGCGGTCGCGCGGCTCGCCGCCGCCGACGACGGCGCTCACGCGCCCGTTACGAAAGCTTAATTCGCCCGAAAAGGCGACGTAAGCCGGTCCGCCCCATCTTCGGAGTCGAGCGCGGCGGAGGAGCCGCGTCGCCCGATTGGAGATGTGGACCATGACGCCTGACGCCAACCAGCCCGACCACGGCTTTTCGCTTCCCAAATCCCGCACAAGAACCCGCGCCGCACTGCTGGGCGCCGTCGCGGTCGCCGCCCTGGCAGGGGCCGGCATGAACGCCGGTTTCCTGTCGAGTCCCCTCCACGCGCAGGCGCTCAACCAGTCGATCCCGCAGGTAGGCCCCGCTTCCTTCGCGCCGCTCGTCGACAAGGTGAAGGGCGCCGTCGTCTCGGTTCGCGTCAAGACCATCGAAAATTCCGACGCTTCCGATAACAACGACGGCGGCCATATGCAGCGGATGCCGCAATTCGGCCAGAACGATCCGCTCGACCGCTTCTTCCGCCAGTTCGGCGAAGATGGCGGCCGCTTCCATCAGAAGCCCCAGAAGGGCATGGCGCTCGGCT
>JAGWTW010000047.1 GCA_028868735.1 Hyphomicrobiales bacterium
GCCGTTGCGCGTTTTCGGCGCGACGGGCAGGCGGGACGCGATGTCCCCCTTGTTGTCAGCGGCCACGCGTTTCAGCCGGCAGATCGCCACCGGCTCGTCCTCTACCCGCCCGCGCCGGCACGCCGGCTCGCAGGGGCGGTCGCAGGTGCGGCCGAGAATGCCTGGAAAAACGTTCGAATCCCAGTTGATCATGTAGGCGTCGCTGTAACGGCCTGCGGCGATCAACCGGATGTATTCGGGAACGGGCGTGTGGGCGGGACAGGCCCATTGGCAATCGACGACTTTATGGAAGTAGTCAGCCGGCGCGACTTTATCGGATTTCACGCATCCTCCATGGCGCGCCCTGGCGGCGCGTCCGTCGGGCTCGCCGTCTAACCAGCGGCTCTGACCCGACCTTCTCCAGTATGCACGCAGAATTCGCGCGCTTTGTGGCCGCTCGTCAAGCCGCTCGCGCAAGCATCTGTGTCTTCCCGGCATCAACGGCTTGAGACTTTCGGCCTGCCCCTTCCGCCCCCTTGCCAGTCGGCGTTAAGAAAGGCTTTACATAATTTGTAGCGTTAACGCCTTGTTTACGGTACTGTGGCGTTTGTGCATTGCAGCACAGCCGTGGCTTCCGCTAGACAGCCGCACTCGACTTCGGATTGTGACATAAATGGAACGTACGTTGCTGGTGGTTACCGGGCTCACGCGCGAGGCGCGCGCCGCGGCCGGCCCCGGGATAACGACGCTTTGCAGCGGCGGAGACAGCCGGCGGCTCGAGCGCATGCTGGCGAGGACCGCGCCGCAACGGCACCTCGGCGTCGTCTCGTTCGGCATCGCCGGCGGCCTGCGCCCCGATCTCGAGCCGGGCGATCTGGTCCTCGGCGAGTCCGTCGTGCATAACGACGAGAGCTTCGCGGCCTGCGGAAACCTTACGGCCACGCTGCGTGAAACCTTGTCGCAGCGCGACCTGCGTGTGATCGAAGGGCCGATGGCCGGCGTCAATGAAGTGGTCGCGACGCCGCGCTGCAAGGCGCGCCTGCATCGCGAATCCGGCGCGATCGCGGTCGACATGGAAAGCCATGTCGCGGCGCGCTGGGCGGCGAGCCACGGACTGCCCTTCTCGATCGTGCGCGTCGTCTCTGACCCCGCCCACCGCACGCTGCCGGCCGTCGCGGCCAATGCCCTGAAGCCGGATGGCGGCGTCGACGTCCTGCGCGTATTGCGCGGGCTCGCCAAGGCGCCGCGTCAGCTCGGCGCCCTCGCCAAGGCCGGCGTCGACGCGCGCGCGGCTTTCGCCGCGCTCGGCCGCTGCGGCGTGGTTTTCGCGGGCATCTGAGAGCTACTTCTCGCCGACCCTCTTCGGCTCCGAAAAGCCCGCCGCCTCCATCGCAAGATGCGTCCTGTTCTGGAAGCTCGCGTCCTCGCCGCGCGCGAGCAGCCCCGCGTTGCGCGCGACGGCGTCGCAAAGCGCCGAAACCCAGCCCTCTTCCGATTTCGCGAAATCGTTCAGCACATAGGAATGCACGAGCGCCTTGTCGCCGGGATGGCCGATGCCGAGCCGCACCCGCTTGTAGGTCTGGCCCAAGTGCTGGTCGATCGAGCGCAAGCCGTTGTGGCCCGCAGCCCCGCCGCCGACTTTCACGCGGCACTTGCCGGGAGCCAGATCGAGTTCGTCGTGGAAGACGACGACGTCGGCGAGTTCGAGCTTGTAGAAGCGCGCCGCCTCCTGCACCGAGCGGCCGGACTCGTTCATGTAGGTTTCCGGCAACAACAGGATCGCCCGGTCCGAACCGAACCGGCCCTCGCTCACCCGTCCCTGAAAGCGCGTGCGAAAGGGCGCGAAGCCGTGCTGGCGGGCGATCTCCTCGATCGCCATGAAACCGATGTTGTGACGGTTGCGGGCGTGCTGGCGGCCGGGATTGCCGAGCCCGACAAAGAGAAGCATCGCCGTCCCACCTCTTCAAAGAAATGCGCCCTCGCAGCCTGCGGCGGCGAGGGCGAACAATCTCGACGGACCTGACGATCCCCGTCTTACTTTTTCTTCTCGTCCTTGGCCGGCGCCGCTGCGGCTGCCGGGGCTGCGCCCGCCGCCGCGGCGGCAGGCGCTGCTGCAGGCGCTTCCTCGGCCTTCGTCGGCGGCGCGATGGTCGCGACGGTGAAATCGCGGTCGCGGATCGTCGGCGTGCAGCCTTCGGGCAGCTTGAACGCGGAAATATGCAGCGAATCGTTGATGTCGAAACCCGCGAGATCGCCGGTGATGAATTCCGGGATCGCATCCGCCGGCACGAGCATTTCGACCGTGTGGCGCACGATGTTCAGCGTGCCGCCGCGCTTGACGCCGGGGCAGGTCTCGACGTTGACGAAGTGCACGGGAACCTCGACGCGCAGGCGCGAACCCGCCTTCAGGCGCAGGAAATCGACGTGCAGCGGCTGATCCTTGATCACGTCAAGCTGATAGTCGCGCGGAATGACGCGCTCCTTGCGGCCCTCGACGTCGAGTTCGAAGATCGTGGTCAGGAAGCGTCCGGCGTAGATGAGCTGGGTCGCGGTCTTGCGATCGAGCGAGATCGGCTGGGGCGCTTCGCCGCCGCCGTAAATCACTGCGGGAATGCGGCCTTCTCGGCGTACGCTGCGGGCGGCCCCCTTGCCTGTCCCGCTGCGGACCGAGGCCGCGAGCTTTTTCGTCTCGGCCATGGTTCAGTCCTTCAATGCTGATTTGTCGCGTCCTCGCCTCCAGGGGTGTCGGAAACGGACGCGCGGCGGCTTATAAGGGAAAGGTCCCGGCCTGGCAAATGAGCCTGAACTCGTTCGGCCGACGCGCTATATCGGCGCGATGCCGCTCGAACTCTTCGCCCACCCTTTCTCGTCCTACAGCCAGAAGGTCCTGATCGCGCTCCACGAGCGCGGCGTCGACTTCGCGTTCCGCCGGGTCGACGAACCGGAGGCGGGCGCCCGGCTGGAGCGCCTGTGGCCGCTCAGGAAATTCCCGGTCCTGGTCGACGGCGCGCGCACGCTCATAGAGTCGAGCGTGATCGTCGAATATCTGGACCTTGTCCGTCCCGGCCCCCGCCCTCTCGTGCCTGCCGACCCACTGGCGGCGCTCGAGGTCCGTTTCATGGACCGCTTCTTGGACAATTACGTCATGACGCCCGTCCAGGCGCAGGTCGGCGACCGGCTGCGTCCGCCCGACGCGCGGGACGCGTTCGGAATGGACGCGGCGCGCGCCCAACTGTCCCTCGCCTACGGCTGGCTCGACGATCGGATGAAGGGCAGACGTTGGACAGCGGGCGACGAATTCACGCTCGCAGATTGCACCGCCGCCCCCGCGCTTTTCTATGCGGACTGGGTGCAGCCGATTCCGGCGGAGTATGCGCGCGCGCGAAAGCTCAGGGAAGATTTGCTCGCGCGCGCCTCGGTCGCCCGGACGATTGACGACGCCCGGCCCTATCGCCATTTGTTTCCGGGCGGCGCGCCGGACCGAGATTGAGCGTCGAAGTCAGGATTTTTGCAGCTTCTGCGCCGCACCGAGATGCTTCTGCAGCGTCGGCAGCGATTTCGTCGCGAAATCCTTGACCTTCGGATCGGTCGCTTCATTCGCTTCCTGCTGGAACGCCGCAATGTCCTTCTGATGGTCGTCGACCATGGCGGCGGCGAATTCCTTGTCGAAGTCGGCGCCCTGCAACTTCGTGAGCTTGGCCTGTTCCTGCCTGGCCCCGTCGGGAACGCCCGACGGCGCCTTGACCTTCATGGCGCGCGCGAGTTTGCGCGCCTCGCCCAGATTTTTCTCATGGTCGCGCACCAGCATCTTGGCGTAGTCGCGCACGCCCTTGGATCCGCCGCGCGCCTGCGCGAGCTTGCCCATTGCGATCTCGGCGTTGTCGCCCTGGATCGTCTGGGCGATGAAGTCGTTGGCCGGCGGCGGGCTCTGCGCCAATGCGGGCGATGCGACGAAAAATGCGGTCGCGCTCATGACGAGAAATTGTTTCATCTTGCGATCTCCCGGCGGCACGCAGTCCAACGCGCCTTCATGACGCTTGTTCCGGCGCAGCGCGGGAGCACGAGGATTTTCCCCGCTATCCACGGCTGTGACGCTTACGGGTGTATCATGAAGCCATCGCGCTGCGGGCGACGCCGCCGCCGCGGACGCTATCGGCTTTCTTCGGTCAAGAAGCGCCGAAGATGCGCGACGACCTGTTCCGGGGCTTCCTGCTGAACCCAATGTCCCGCGCCCGGCACGAGAAACGCGCCGCGAAAGCGCGCGCAAGCCTTTTCCATCGCCTGCAATGCGCCAGCCGTTTGATGGATCCCCCAGTCGCGCGCGCCGCCGATGAACATAGAAGGAACGTCCAGTTTTCGGCCGGAGAACAGCTCCATGTCCGCCTGCATGCCCGGCACGGTCGTGCAGCGATACCAGTTCAGTCCGCCTTGAAACCCAGTTCGACCGAATTCGCCGGCGTAGACGGCCAGATCCGCCTCGCTCAGCCACGAACAGGATGCGATCTGCGCCGGCGTCGGCATGAAGGGCGCAACGGTTTCGGCCATGCCCGCATCGCGATCCATGACGTAATAGGTCGGCAGCTTGGCCAGTTCGGCGGCCGACATGGCGGCCAGCGGGAAGACCTCGTTGCCTGCCCAGTCGCCGCTCTTCACGTGGAAATAAGCGCGCAGGAAATCGCGGAGGCCCTGCGGGCAATTGCGCATGTCGCCATCCGCGTCGGGCGTCGAATAGTACCAGACGTAATGCTTCCGGGGCCGATCCAGCGCTGCAAGGTCACGAATGAATTTGGGAGGCCCGGCCGCGCTTGCGCCGATCGGCGGCGCCGGGCGGAAAGGCGCGCTCATCATGACGCAGGATCGAAACACATCCGGGCGCGTCAGCGCGCACCATCCCGCGACAGGCGATCCGAAATCGTGCCCGACGATCGCGTGGACGCTCGCGCATCCCAGCGCCTGCACGAGCGACAGCGCGTCCGTCGCTATGGCGGAGAGCGAGAAGGACCGAAGATCGCCCTCGAAGCGATCGTCCCAACCCGTGGTCCGACCATAGCCGCGCTGGTCGGGCGCGACGACATGGAAGCCGGCCTCGGCCAGCGGCTTCATGATTTTTCGCCAGGAATAAGCGAGTTCCGGAAACCCGTGGAGCAGCAGGACCAGCGGGTTCGAAGGCTCGCCCGCCTCCAGAACGTGCATGTTCAGTCCGGTTGCGACGCTGATGCGCCGGGAGCGAAGGTCGGACGGCAAATCGAGGGGCGCGAAATCGGCCACGGATCGTCCCTGCATGTCACCCCCACGGAAGCGTTGAAGGAGCGACGAAGCGCGAAAAGCAAATGTCAGTCGAACAGGCTCGACACGCTTTCTTCCTTCGCCGTGCGGGCGATGGCCTCGCCGATCAGATCGGCGATGGTGATGACGCGGATGTTCCTGGCGAGCCGCACGGCCTCGGTCGGCAGGATCGTGTCTGTGATCACCAGTTCTTTGAGCTTGGAGGCGGAAATGCGCGCCACCGCGCCGCCCGACAGCACGCCGTGCGTTATGTAGGCGGAGACGTCGCTCGCGCCCTTGGCGAGCAGCGCGTCGGCGGCGTTGCAGAGCGTGCCGCCGGAATCGACGATATCGTCGACGAGAATGCAGCTCTTGCCCTCGACGTCGCCGATGATGTTCATCACTTCCGATTCGCCCGCGCGTTCGCGGCGCTTGTCGACGATGGCGAGCGGCGCGTTGATGCGCTTGGCGAGCGCGCGTGCGCGCACCACGCCGCCGACGTCGGGAGAGATCACCATGACGTTCGACAGGTTTTTGTTGCGCGCCTTGATGTCGCGCACCATCACCGGCGCCGCGAACAGATTGTCGGTCGGAATGTCGAAGAAGCCCTGGATCTGCGCGGCGTGCAGATCGACCGTCAACACGCGGTCGGCGCCGGCGCGCGTGATGAGGTTGGCGACGAGCTTGGCCGAGATCGGCGTGCGGGAGCCTGATTTGCGATCCTGCCGCGCATAGCCGAAATAGGGGAGAACGGCCGTTATGCGCCGCGCCGACGAGCGACGCAGCGCATCGGCCATGATCAGCACTTCCATCAGATGATCGTTGGCGGGAAGCGACGTCGACTGGACGATGAACGTGTCCTGCCCGCGCACGTTCTCGTCGATCTCGACGAAGATTTCCATGTCCGCGAAACGCCGCACCGAACATTGCGTGAGCGGCGTGCCGAGATAGGCGGCGATCGCTTCGGTGAGCGGGCGGTTGGAATTGCCCGCCAGAATCTTCATGCCCGCCATGACCCGACCCGAAATGCCAGCCTCGTTGCGGCGCGTCATAGCAGCCGGTTCAGTCCCGAACAATACGACGCGGGTGTGACGACGGCGCTTTCGTAAACGGAATTGTCAGGAAATCCACAGGCTTGAACGCAAACATGTGGCGCGGTCACCGCGCGTCTGCAAATCCGAGGCGGGCAGCCTGCGCGGCGCCGGCTGCGACGCGCGGCGGGGCGACCGACGCGCCGGCGGCGGAAGCTGCGACCTGCGACCCGTCGCGCGCGGGGGCCGCGGCGCTCGCGACTGCGCTGCCGGCGACGGCCTCGGACGTGTTGGTGAGCGCGTCCGCCAGGTCGCCGGCCGAGCGGTCGGCCAGGGTCTGCACGACTTTCACGTCGGCGAGCTGCCACGGGTCGGCGGTGGTCGCCTTGACCGGCACGTCGTCCGTGATCCGCGCGACGCGCACCTTTCGCCGGTCGAACACGTCCAGCACATAGGAGAACCGCGTGCCGCCCTGGTCGCCCGGATAAGCGGAAATATAGGCGCGCACGAGATAGGCCGCGGTCTTCTGATCGCGCGTCGTGAGGTCGAGCGACGGGGCGACGGCCGCGAAATCGCTGGTGAAGGCGTCGGCGACCGGTTGCGGCGCGCCCTCGACGCTGGCGAGCGCCATGGTCGCGCCGCGCGGGCTGACGCCGTCGCGCCGGACGATCTTCTGCGGCGCGGCGGCGCCGGCGTCGACCCGCGCCTGATTCGCCGTATCCACGCAGCCCGCCAGGCCGAGCGCGAGTACGGCGGCCGGGAGGAGATGAAGCGAGGCGCGTGTCGGACGCAAAATGCGGCGGTTCCCCGAATGGTTGACGAAGAGTTAAAGACAAAAGGCCGCGCCGTCCAGACGACGATGGTCCGGGTTATGAAGCGTCCAGAGCCGTCTTGCGCGCCAGAAACGTCATGCGTTTCTGGTTGTGGCCGATGTTTGCAGGCGCGCGATCGCAGGAAAAGCCGTGTTCGGCGAGCAGCGCGCGCATTTCCGGCTCGCTGTAAGTCGACAGCCCGTATTTTTCGCGCAGGCTCCGGTAGTCGGACAGGGCCGTGCGCGCGAGGCCGCCGACGGCGGCGATCAGAAAGCCGCCGCGCCAGCCGAAATCCAGGAGCGCGCGCGCGTCCTCGAGCGGCGAGAGATCGGGCGGCACGACGTCGCCGACGACCAGCAGGCCGCCCGCTTTCAGCTTCGCGCGAAAATTGTCGAACATGCGCGCAAGCTCGGCTTCGCCGACATATTGCAGCACCGAGACAATGGCGATCATGTCGAGCGAAGCGTCGGGCAGCGCGTCGAAGCCGGCTTCGTCGAGAATGCGGACATTGGAGAGCGCGACCGTCGAGGCCGCGAGTTTCGCGCGCACGCTCGGCGCCGTGTCGAACAGGCAGAGCGCGCCGCAGCGCGCCGCCACGTAACGCGCGCCCAGCGCCTCGCCGCACCCGTAGTCGAGCACGCGCGCGTCGGGCGAGGGAATGTGCGCGCAAACGCCCTTCGCGACGATCTCCGCATGCAGAAGCTTGTGGCGCGCGTTGACGTAGATCGAATGATCGCGGTCGAAGAAATCGCGCCAGGTCATGCCCGGCCTAACCCTTGGCCGCGTCCATCAACTCGACGAACCGCGTGAACAGGTAATGCGAATCCTGCGGGCCCGGCGAGGCTTCGGGATGGTGCTGCACCGAAAAGGCCGGCCGATCCGTCAGCGCGATGCCGCAATTGGAGCCGTCGAACAGCGAGCGGTGCGTCTCCTTCGCGTTTGCCGGCAGCGTGTCGACGTCCACCGCGAAACCGTGGTTCATCGAGACGATCTCGACCTTGCCGGTCGTGTAGTCCATGACCGGATGGTTGGCGCCGTGGTGGCCCTGCCTCATCTTCTTCGTCTTGGCGCCGACGGCGAGCGCCATCATCTGGTGGCCGAGGCAGATGCCGAAGGTCGGCACTTTTTCATCCAGCAGCCTGCGGATGACCGGCACGGAATAGGCGCCGGTCGCGGCCGGATCGCCAGGCCCGTTCGACAGGAACACGCCGTCCGGCTTCATGGCGAGAATGTCGTCGGCGCTCGTCGTCGCCGGCACGACCGTGACCGAGCATCCGGCGTCGGCGAGCAGCCGCAGGATGTTGCGCTTCACGCCATAGTCGATCGCCACAACCTTGCGGACGGGCTTGTCCTGCCGGCCGTAGCCCGTGTCGAGCGTCCAGCTCGTCTCGTCCCAGCCGTAGGATTGCGACGCGGTGACGCCCGGCACGAGATCGAGCCCGTCCATCGACGGGATCGCCGCCGCGCGCCGCTTGAGCGCGGGCAGATCGAACACGCCGTCCGGCGCATGCGCGATCACGGCGTTGGGCATGCCCTTCTCGCGGATGAGCGCGGTGAGCGCGCGCGTGTCGAGCCCGCAGATCCCGACGATCCCGCGCGCCTTCAGCCAGGCGTCGAAATGTTTCGTCGCGCGGAAATTGGAGGGGTCGGTGATCGGCGCCTGCGCCACGCAGCCGCGCACGCCCGACGAGGCCGCCATGTTGACGGTCTCGATGTCCTCCTCGTTCGTGCCGACATTGCCGATGTGCGGAAAGGTGAAGGTGACGATCTGCCCGGCGTAGGAGGGATCGGTGAGGATTTCCTCGTAGCCCGTCATCGCCGTGTTGAAACAGACCTCGCCGTCGGCCGCGCCGTCGGCGCCGAGGCCGAAGCCCTGGATCACCGTGCCGTCCGCCAGCACGAGCAGCGCGGTCGGATTGCGCGGTGCCCAGCCCTGCGGCGCGGCGTGCCTGGTTTCGGCTTGATCAGACGTCATCGGCGCTCTACACCCTTGCCCTCTTCTCGACCCGCGCCAAAACGCCCGGACCGGCTTCCGGCGGGCTCGTCTGACGCGGTTTTTCGAGGGGTTCGAATTCGCCGGGAACCTATGGGAGCGCCCCCGCAGGGTCAACCCCGCGCAGGCCGACAGGACACATCATGCGTGAAAGATTCACAGCCGATCTCAAAGAGGCCATGAAGGCCGGCGACCGCAAGCGCGTCGACGCCATCCGCCTCATTACCGCCGCGCTCAAGGACCGCGACATCGCCGCGCGCGGCGAGGGCAAGAGCGTGAGCGACGAGGACATTCTCGCGCTCCTGCAGAAGATGATCAAAAGCCGGCAGGAATCGCTGGAGATCTACGAGAAGAACAACCGGCCCGAACTCGCCGCGCAGGAAAAGGGCGAGATCGAGGTCATCGCCTCCTACCTGCCGAAGCAGATGGACGAGGCCGCCGTCGCCGCCGCCATCAAGACGGCCATATCAGAAACCGGCGCCGCCTCCATGAAGGACATGGGCAAGGTGGTCGGCGCGCTGAAGGCGAAATACACGGGCCAGATGGATTTCGCCAAAGCGAGCGCCGCGGTGAAGGCGGCGCTGTCGGGAGCTTAGCGTCGCGCGCTTCCCTTCTCCCCGCGCGCGGGGAGAAGACGGGCGGCGCGACCCGCGCTCCTACCCCCTCCTCCCCCGCCACGCCGGCGTGCCGCCGCGGCCGGGGGTCGAGCGCGGCAGTGCTGGGAGGTTGCGGCCTCCCTTTCCGCGTCATGCCCGGCCTTGTGCCGGGCATCCACGCCGACGTGAGCAGCGGATGTCCGGCCAGTATTGTTGATACTTTCCACACCAGCCAGAACGGGTTGGCGTAGATGGCCGGGACAAGCCCGGCCATGACTGCTTTTGCACTGCTGCTCCGGATTCCCGATCGCTCGCGAATGCGCGAGCGTCGGGAATGACAGGCGGGAGAGTGGGGCGGTTGTCCCTTCTCCCCGTTTCAACGGGGAGAAGGTGGGCGAAGCCCGGATGAGGGGCCGGGTGAGCGCCGGCCAATTTGCCGATCATCCCCTCGCCCCTCACCCTGCCCTCTCCCCGCGAGCGGGGAGAGGGTGGCGCTCACCACGTCTCCCGCCGCTCCAGCGCCGCCAGAATCGTCTCCAGCACGCCGTCGAGATTTTCGTAGACCTCGACATTGTTCGCCCGCAGCACGCGAAACCCTTCACGCGTCAGGAACGCATCCCGCCGCGCGTCGTGCGCACGTTCGGCATCAGTCGAATGCGTCGCGCCGTCCGCCTCGACGATCAGTTTTTCCTCGCGGCAGCAGAAGTCCGCGAAATAGGGACCGACGGGCGCCTGCCGCACGAACTTGAATCCGGCGAGACGGCGGTTGCGCAGGCGCGACCACAGGCGGGACTCGGCGGAGGGTTGCGCGGCGCGAAGCGACCGCGAACGTCTGGTTTCAAGAATGCGAAGGCCCCGCATCTCGCAAGTATATCTCTTCTTCCCGCCTGCGGGGAGAAGATGTCCGAAGGACAGATGAGGGGCAGGGGGACGTCGAGAGATTTCCGGAACGCCCCCGGCCCCTCACCCTGCCCTCTCCCCGCATTGCGGGGAGAGGGTTCCGCCTACCCCCTCTTCCCCCGCCACGCCCGCGTGCCGCCCTTGCCGGCCGTCGAGCGCGGCAGCGGCCTTGCTTCGCCGCCGCCGAAATTGTGCGGGCCCATGTCGGAATCGGTTGGTTTTCGGGCGCGGGTCGGGGGTAAGTCGCCAGGCCCCTCATCCGGGCTTCGCCCACCTTCTCCAGACTGAAGTCGGCTGTTGCCGACTTCAGCATCAATGCGCAAATCGGGAACACCCGATTTGCGAATGCGGGGAGAAGGCGCAGCGGGCAGGTTCGCGGCGCTGCCGTACTTCCGCTTGCCCGCGAACCGGCCGGCCTCGTCCTCGACCTCGGCCTGCCGCGCCAGCGGGTCGTCCGCGATGGTCAGCTCCACCGCCTCCAGCCGCTTGATCTCGTCGCGCAGGCGCGCGGCTTCCTCGAATTCGAGATTGGCGGCGGCCGCGCGCATCCGCTTTTCCAGATCGCCGAGCGTGGCCTTGAGGTTGTGGCCGACCAGCGGCTGCGCGGCCAGGCCGGAATCGACCGTCACATGGTCCTGCTCGTAGACCGAGCCCAGAATGTCGGCGATGCCGCGCTTGATCGAGGCCGGCGTGATGCCGTGCTCCTCGTTGTAGGCGAGCTGCTTTTCGCGGCGCCTTTCCGTCTCGGCCATGGCGCGCTGCATCGAGCCGGTGATGTTGTCCGCATAGAGGATCACCTTGCCGTCCACGTTGCGCGCGGCGCGACCGATCGTTTGAACAAGCGACGTTTCCGAGCGCAAAAAACCTTCCTTGTCGGCGTCGAGAATGGCGACGAAGCCGCATTCGGGAATGTCGAGACCCTCACGCAGCAGGTTGATGCCGACGAGGACGTCGAAGGCGCCGAGGCGCAGGTCGCGGATGATCTCGATGCGCTCGATCGTGTCGATGTCCGAGTGCATGTAGCGCACGCGAACCCCGTGCTCGTGCAGATATTCGGTGAGGTCCTCGGCCATGCGCTTCGTCAGCACGGTGACGAGCGTGCGATAGCCTTTCGCGCTGGTCTCGCGCACCTCGCCGAGGAGGTCGTCGACCTGGCTGCGCGCGGGGCGCACCTCCACCGGCGGGTCGATCAGGCCGGTCGGGCGGATCACCTGTTCGACGAACACGCCGCCGGTCTTCTCCATCTCCCAGGAGCCGGGCGTCGCCGAGACGTGGACCGTCTGCGGGCGCATCGCCTCCCATTCCTCGAAGCGCAGCGGCCTGTTGTCCATGCAGGAGGGCAGACGGAAACCGTATTCGGCGAGCGTCGCCTTGCGCCGGAAGTCGCCGCGATACATGCCGCCGATCTGCGGGACGGTGACGTGGCTCTCGTCGGTGAAGACGAGCGCATTGTCGGGCAGATATTCGAACAGCGTCGGCGGCGGCTCGCCGGGGCGCCGTCCCGTGAGATAGCGCGAATAATTCTCGATGCCGGCGCAGGAGCCGGTCGCCTCCAGCATTTCGAGGTCGAACATCGTACGTTGCTCGAGCCGCTGCGCCTCGAGCAGGCGGCCGGAATTGTAGAGCTCCGGCAGGCGCTGCTTGAGCTCGGCCTTGATGCCGTCGATCGCCTGGATGAGCGTCGGGCGCGGCGTGACGTAGTGCGAATTGGCGTAGATCTTTACCTGCGCGAGCTCCGAGGTTTTCTTGCCCGTCAGCGGGTCGAATTCGTGGATGCCCTCGACCTCGTCGCCGAAGAAACCGATGCGCCACGCGCGGTCTTCGTAGTGCGCGGGAAAGACTTCGATCGTGTCGCCGCGCACGCGGAACGTGCCGCGGGAGAAATCGCCGGACGTGCGCTTGTACTGGAGCGCGACGAGATCGGCGATGAGCTGGCGCTGGTCGAGCTTCTCGCCGACCGCGACCGCGAAGGTCATGGCCGTGTAGGTCTCGACCGAGCCGATGCCGTAGATGCAGGAGACGGAGGCGACGATGATGACGTCGTCGCGCTCCAGCAAAGCCCGCGTCGCCGCGTGCCGCATGCGGTCGATCTGTTCGTTGATCGACGATTCCTTCTCGATATAGGTGTCAGTCCGCGGCACATAGGCCTCGGGTTGATAATAGTCGTAATACGAAACGAAATACTCGACCGAATTGTCGGGAAAAAAAGACTTGAACTCACCGTAAAGTTGCGCGGCCAGAGTCTTGTTCGGCGCGAGTATCAAGGCAGGTCTTTGCGTTCGTTCGATGACTTGCGCCATCGTGAACGTCTTGCCCGAACCCGTGACGCCGAGCAGCACCTGATCGCGCTCGTGCTGGGCGACGCCGGCGACGAGTTCATCGATCGCATGCGGTTGATCGCCCTTCGGTTGATAGTCAGACACGATCTTGAATTTGACGCCGCCTTCCGATTTTTCCGGACGCTCCGGCCGGTGCGGCGTCCATGGCTTCTTCTCGCGGATGTTCGGATCGCCGAGCTCGAGCAATTGCTTCAGCGATTCAACGGTCGCCGTCGCGCCGGTCAGGCCCCCGCCGGTCGCGAAGCTCGCCTGCGGCGCTTCGCCGAAACCGCGCGCGGGGGCCTTCTCCGGCGTCAAGGCAGGATTGAGGAGAGCGGACAAATGTTCGTCGAGCGGCGTCACGTCGGGCCGCGAGGCTTTGGCGCGGATGGTCTTGCGGGGCGCTTTTTTCATGGTGAGCTTACGATCGTCGAAAGACGCTGGTCGAGCGGAAATGGAGCATGCGCGAACAGGGAATTGGCGTTTGCGCGCGACGGAGACGATGTTACCATACCCTGCTTTTGACTCCATGGGGGTGGAGATATGACATTTTCAAGAGCGAACAATTGGTTTGCGATCGTTGCGCCAGCGGCCGTCTCGGTTTTGATGTCGGCTTTGCTTGCGCCCTGCGCTTCGGCTCAATCGATCCGGCCGCGACCGCCGACGTGCGTCGCGCCGTGGGATATGTATGCCGCGAACGCCGCGACGCAACATCCGTATCGTCCTCTGATCTCGATCGAGCGGCGCGAAAGGATCGGGGCGACGGGGCGGACGCCGGCAGGGCGTCTGCCGATCGATATGAACGTTTCGCTCACCGACGTGATGATCGGCAATTACTTCGTTCGGAACACGCCGGTGACGCACCTGCGACCGGGCGAGGAAGCGGCCGCCTATCTGTTCGAACCCGCGCCGAGCGGAAGGCAGTGCGTGATCTCGGACGCCGATCTGGGCAGCGCCGCGTTTGTCCGCGCCTGGGGTTATGCAGGGGCAAGGCTCCAGCTTCTCCAGGACGACGTTCTCGCGGCCTCCTTCCGGAGTTCGATCAATTATCTCGCCCGCCCCATCGCGGCGCAGTCTGTGCCCGATGTCGCGCCGTTCGGCGGCGCGCCATGCGAGGCCTCGAACAACCACACGCACGGCCTCCTGGTGTCGCCGAGCAAATCGGGGGAGAAACTAGGGGACACGATATTCGATCTCGCTTCGCGTCGCGGCGCGGTCAACCCCTGCGCCACCGGTTTCGAGACGTCCGTACAGGCGCACTCGCATGGCGACATCGACCCGAGCCTGCGTTACGAGATCAAGATTCCGTCAAAACCGGCAACCCAGGATCAAGCGCTCCAGGACCACAAGCACCCGAGCGGTCTGTTCTGGTTTCATCCGCATCCCCACGGCTACAGCGCCGGACAATTGAGCGGCGGGACGACAGGGCTCCTGACGGTCGGCAAGCTCTGCGACTATGTTCCGGGATCGCCGTGCGACCCGGCGATGCCCGAGCCGTCGATGCGTTTCATGATGCTCAAGGATGCTCAGATCGCATTCAACGGCACAGATGGCCAGTATGATTTTTCCGCAAAGATCTCATCCACCCTTTGCGCGACCCCCAACTCGTTCCCCAACGGGGATGTGATGAGCTTCTGGCCGAACGGAGAATGTGAAAGCCGGGACGCCAACAATGCGTACAACGGGATGCGCTGGATTTTCACCGTCAACGGCGTGCAGAACCCGCTGATCGAGTTCGCGCGCAAACCGGCGGCCGGAGAGGTCTGGCGGATCGCCAATAGTTCGCCCACGGTGTCCTATCACCTGTCGATCCTGCCCCTGGCGCAAGCGCAAAAGGCGATCGGACCGAATCCTCCCGGGCTTTGCCGCAAATATTTCGACGTCTTGTCGAAGGACGGGGCCGCGGTGCCGAACGACACGACCGCGCCAACCGAAAGGACCGAAAAGGAAATCGTGTTGATGCCGGGCGCCCGGATCGAGATTTTCGTGTCCGACCTCCACGATTTTGACTGGGCTCTGGTTCAGGAAGGCGTTTCCACCGGCGGCGATTCCTGGCCGCGGACAATTCTGGCGACCATCCATCCGGAAGACGCAAAGGCGCCGCCGGACGCCTTCGACTGCGCCAAGATCGCCCCGCAGCAGGCGTCTGCGGCCTCTGCCGTCGCCAACGTGTCCGGCCCGAAGCTGGCGACCGCTGTGGCGCCCGCGCGCAAATCGACCGTGAAAAGCGTGCCCAGCAAGACCCGCATAGACCGGATCGCGGCATGCGATCCGCTCGCCGGGCGAGAGCGTCTTGTCCAATTCGTGAAGAACAACGCTTATGGCGACGCGACGGACGGCTGGAAGGCCAAGGATCTTTTTGGCGTATTGGCCGGCGTTCGAAACGCTGGCGACTCGCAGACAGCCCGTTACTTCCGCCGCAGTTCCGCGTCGCAAAGTCTGGCGGATATGGCGAATGTCGCGCGAGACGTGATCGATCCGCTGATGACCAAGCGATTCACGCAGGGCGCGCCGGACAATTTCGTGCCGGCCTTCGGCAATTTCCCGGAATTCGGGAATATCTGCGTCACGCCCGATCCGGACGCAGGATTCGTCGAGACCTGGGTGATCGAAAACTGGACCAACGAAATTCACAACTTCCACCTTCATCAAACACGGTTTTTCGTGGCTGCCGGCCCGACGGACAACAGCCGGGAATGGCTGGGCAATCCGGCCTATTTCGATTTTCCGTGCAGGGGCTGGAGTTACAAGGACGACGCAGACGCGATCCGGTGCGCGAACGAGAACGGCGGTTTCTCGGACGCCGCCAATGGGTTCGTCGATATCCACATCAAGGACTTCTTCAACGCCCACGCATCGACCGGGAACGGCAATTCCGCACTTTCCGCCGCCGCCCATGACAGCGTGCCGATCCCCCGTGGCGCCTGCATCGACACGCCGCCCGGACTTCCGACGGTCGACTGCGCCACGGGACCCGGTTGCGACGGCACGGTAGGCAATCCGTATTGTCATCCCGCGCGCATTACGCTGCGGGTGCCGTTCAATCGGTCAGAACAGATCGGCGACTTCGTCTACCATTGCCACATTCTCGAACACGAGGACCGGGGCATGATGGGCATTGTGCATGTCGTCGGCCGGGCGGACACGAAAAAGGCGTCGGTCTTCGATGAGCCGCTTGGTTTGCTGGCCGCTCTACTTCGGAAATCCGACCCGCTGGCCGGCGCGCCGATCTGCACGGCGGCGCCTCGCTGACCGCTGGGGCGCTGACGCAAGAAAAAACCCGGGACGCCAGGCGTCCCGGGTTCATCTGCGCGGCCAAGAACGCGCAGGAAGAAGCTGATAGGCCTACGGCCGGACGAGCGTCCCGAAGGCTCCGGTCCCCGTATCCGCTTGGACGAGGGCGTGGGGCGCAGAAATGGGCGCCGGACCTATGCGCAGCGAATAGGCCAGAAGGCCCGCGGCGAAAGCGAGCGCGGCGATGAGAGCCAGCGAAACATTGAACTGACGACGGGCGGATTCGGCGTCCCAGGACCGAGAAAATCCCGCATCTGGCGTCTTGTGGAAGTGATCTACGACCGACATGACTGCTCTCCCAACACGCGAAGGACCGGTTCTCCGGTCTTCTGAGCGCAACGATTACTAAGGCCCCGGGAGCGGGGATGTGCGATTCCGCTCATCCCGACCGGACACTAAACGCGCGACGCGGCGATCCGTTCCCCCGATGTCGTGCGGCGCGCGCTGCAAAACAAGGCCGATCACCGGCTTGTGATTCAGGGCCTGCCGACTATCCAAACAACGGCGGATGGCGCTCCAAGGTTTCGTGTGGCGACGAAAAACTCTATGGTGCGCCGCCCGCGCTGCGGGTTCATGAACAGGAGAACCAAAATCATGGCGTTTCTCGCCGATGCCCTTTCCCGCGTGAAGCCGTCCGCCACCATCGCGGTGACGCAGAAGGCGCGCGACCTGAAAGCGCAGGGGCGCGCCGTGATCGACCTGTCGGTCGGCGAACCGGACTTCGACACCCCCGACAACATCAAGGAAGCCGCGATCGACGCGATCCGCCGCGGGCAGACCAAGTACCCGCCCGTGGCCGGCATCGTGCCGCTGCGCGAGGCGATCTGCGGCAAGTTCAAGCGCGAGAACAATCTCGACTACAAGCCGAACCAGGTGATCGTCGGCACTGGCGGCAAGCAGATCCTCTTCAACGCCTTCATGGCGACGCTCAATCCAGGCGATGAGGTGATCATCTCGGCGCCGTATTGGGTGAGCTACCCGGAGATGGTCGCGCTGTGCGGCGGCAAGGCGGTCGTCGTGCAGACGAAGATGGAGCATGGCTTCAAGCTGCAGCCGGACGCACTGGAAGCCGCGATCACGCCCCGGACGAAGTGGGTGCTGCTCAACTCGCCCTCCAACCCTTCCGGCGCCGCCTACACGCGGGAGGAACTGAAGAAGCTGACGGACGTTCTTGTCAGACATCCACATGTCTGGGTGCTTCCAGACGACATGTACGAGCATCTCGTTTTCGGCGATTTCACCTTCGTCACGCCGGCGGAGATCGAACCATCGCTCTACGACCGCACGCTGACGATGAACGGCGTCTCGAAAGCCTACGCCATGACGGGCTGGCGCATCGGCTACGCGGCGGGGCCCGAATTGCTCATTCGCGCGATGGACAAGATCCAGAGCCAGCAGACTTCCGGGGCATGCACGATCGCGCAATGGGCCTCGGTGGAGGCGCTGAACGGTCCGCAGGATTTCGTCGCGGCCTCGCGCAAGGCTTTTCAGACCCGCCGCGATCTCGTCGTCTCCATGCTCAACCAGGCCAAATATCTCAAATGCCCGAGCCCGGAGGGCGCGTTCTACGTCTTTCCCTCCTGCGCCCAGGCGATCGGCCGCAAGACGCCAGACGGCAAAGTCCTCGAAACGGACCAGGACTTCGTGACCGCGCTTCTGGAATCCGAAAGCGTTGCGACCGTTCAGGGCTCGGCCTTCGGTACGGCGCCGAATTTCCGCATCTCCTACTCGACGTCCAACGCGGTTCTCGAGGACGCCTGCGCCCGTATCCAGCGTTTCTGCGCAAGCCTGACCTGATTGTTTCGGTTCGCCGCAAGCCGAGCCGATCCCTTGATTCCGCGATGTGCGATATGGCGCCGCCTGGGCTGGCGGCGCGGCCTTATGCGCTCTTCTGCGACGCTGAAGCG
This sequence comes from Hyphomicrobiales bacterium, assembly GCA_028868735.1. Classification (GTDB taxonomy): domain Bacteria; phylum Pseudomonadota; class Alphaproteobacteria; order Rhizobiales; family Beijerinckiaceae; genus JAJXWB01. The sequence goes on from JAGWTW010000047.1 coordinate 18,096, forward strand.
CCGCTATATTGGCTGTGGGGCAGACTGGGCGCCCGGTCAACGCGCATGAGCCCGGGATGAAGGAGAATGTCATGAGATATTTCAATTGTGCCGCTGCATTCGGCGCCGCGATGCTCGCGGTCGGCCTCTCCGCCGGCGCAGCGTCGGCGCAGCAGACGACCCGGGTCGGCGCCCTTGAATGCGACGTCTCCGGAGGCGTTGGTTTGATCATCACGTCGAGCAAGGCGCTCGACTGCTATTTCTATCGCGACGACAACGGACAGGTTGAACATTACGTGGGCACGATCCGCCGCATCGGCGTGGCGATCGGCGCGACTGGGCCCGGAACCCTCGATTGGGGCGTGCTGGCGCCGACCACCGGCGTCGCGCCCGGTGCGCTGGCGGGCGAATATGGCGGCGTCGGCGCCAATGCGACGGCGGCTGTTGGCGTCGGCGCAAATGCGCTCGTGGGCGGATCCAACCGCACGATCAGCCTCCAGCCCTTCTCGGTGCAGGCTCAGGTCGGCGTCGATGTCGCCGCTGGCGTGACCGACGTAGCGCTCGAATACGTGCCGCCGACGCAGCCGGCCAAGCCGCACGTGCGTCGCCACAAGAAGAAATAAGCCAGCGGCGAAATCGTGGCGGCGCGACGTTTCGCGCGGCCCGGACGTCTTGCCATCGCCCCGCGTCGGTGAAACGATTGTTTCCGACGGCGCGGGGCGCCGCAGCTCCCGGCGCCGTCAGCGAACGGGAGCGTACGAATGACCAATACACCCGCCAATGGCAGACGAGCGACGGGACCGCGGCTGATCGCGCTGGTCGGTCCCTTCCAGAGCGGCAAGACGACGCTCCTCGAAAGCATTCTAGCGCGCACTGGCGCGCTTTCGCGCCAAGGCTCCGTACGCGACGGTTCGGCTGTCGGCGATTCGAGCGCGGAGGCGCGCGCGCACGCCATGAGCGTGGAGGCGAACATCGCCACGACCGAATATCTAGGCGATCGCTACACCTTCGTCGATTGTCCAGGTTCGATCGAATTTTCGAACGAAATGCGCGACGTTCTTCCCTTGTGCGACGCCGCCGTCGTGGTGTGCGAAGCCGACGCCCGCAAAATTCCCGCCCTACAGCTCATCTTGCGCGAACTCGAGGAGCTCGGCGTTCCGCGCCTGCTCTTCCTCAACAAGATCGACATCGCGACCCAGCGCGTCCACGAAACGCTCGGCGTATTGCAGCCCGCCTCGCGCGCGCCGCTGCTGCTGCGCCAGATTCCGATCTGGCAGAACGGCATCGCCACCGGCTTCATCGATCTCGCGCTCGAACGCGCCTTCGTCTATCGCGAGCATACGCCCTCCACCGTGATCGACGTTCCCGCCGGCGATCTGCCGCGCGAAAAGGAAGCGCGTTATTCCATGCTCGAAAAGCTCGCGGACTACGACGATGCTCTCATGGAGGAATTGCTGTCCGATATCGAGCCGCCGCGCGATCAGGTGTTCGACGATCTCGCACGCGAATTGCGCGACGGACATGTCGTCCCGTTGCTGATCGGCGCGGCTGAACGCGGCAATGGCGTAACACGCCTGATGAAAGCGCTGAGGCACGAAGCGCCGAACATCGTACAGACGCGCGCGCGCCTCGGCATTGCGGAAACCGGCCCTGCGATCGGGCAGGTGATGCGCACCATTCATACCGCCCACGGCGGCAAGCTGTCGGTCGTGCGCGCCCTGCGCGGCGCCTTCGCGGACGGCGCGACGGTCGTCGGCGCAAATGGCGGCGAGGACCGCATCGCCTCGCTCTCGCGCATGATCGGCTCGGCCACAGCCAAGCAACCGAAAGCGGAGGACGGCGACACGCTCGCCTTCGGCCGTCTCGATCACATCGCAACCGGCGAGACGATCGGCGACGCCAAGAACGGCAAGCCGCAGCAGGTCACGGGCCGCGCGGCTGCGCCGCCGCCCGTTCATTCGCTCGCGCTCGCTATCAAGGATCGCAAGGACGAGGTGAAGCTCGCAGCCGCCATGGCGAAACTGACGGAGGAAGACCCCTCGCTCGTCTTCACGCAGGATCAGCAGTCCGGCGAGATGAAACTGTCGGGCCAGGGCGAGATGCATCTGCGCGTCGCGCTCGAACGGCTCGCCGCGCGCTTCGGCGTCACGGTCGAAGCGAAGAAAAGCGCCGTCGCCTATCGCGAGACGATCCGCCATCCGAGCCAGGTGCGCGGACGCCACAAGAAGCAATCGGGCGGCCACGGACAATTCGGCGACGTCGTCCTCGACGTACGTCCGCTCGGCCGCGGCGACGGCTTCGCCTTCGAGGAGAAGGTGCACGGCGGCTCGGTGCCACGGCAATATTTCTCGTCCGTGGAGGCCGGCTGCCGCGACGCATGCACACATGGTCCGCTCGGCTTCACGGTGGTCGACGTGGCGGCCACGCTCGTCGACGGCTCCTATCACACGGTCGATTCCTCCGACATGGCCTTCCGCACCGCCGCGCGCGTCGGGATGAGCGAAGCGCTCGAAAAAGGCGCGCCGGTCCTGCTCGAGCCGATCCTCGCCGTCTCGATCGCCGTTCCGTCGGAAGCCATGTCGCGCGCGACCGCGATCGTCTCGGGGCGACGCGGCCAGATTCTCGGCTATGACGGGCGGCCGGGCTGGGAGGGATGGGACGTGCTAGAAGCGCAGATACCGGAAGCGGACATGGGCGGCCTCATCGTCGACCTGCGCTCGGCGACCTCGGGCGTCGGCTCCTTCACGTTCAGGTTCGACCATCTCGCGGAAGTCGTCGGCAAGCACGCCGAGGCCATCGTCGCGGCGCGCGCCAGCGAGAAGGTGAACGGCGCGCATTGAACACGCCGCGCCTGTTCGAAATCCGCGAGGGCCGCCGCAACGCAAGAGGCAGGGTCGGAAACGTCCGGCTCTGCTAACGCGGCAAGACGCCTCACGCGCGCGGCGCGTTAGCAGATTTGGCCGTTCGCGTCGGCGGCGATGCTGAAAATCCCACCTTTCCAAAAATTCATCTGGCCGCCCCTTGCCGGCGCTCCAATGTAAATGTAAATTACATTTATATCGGCGACCAACAAGGGTCAGGCCGATGGAGCTGAACATGAGTGTCTACCAAGGGACTATCGACGGTTCGGGCGACCCGCAGGCCTACGGCCGCAGGGGCCGGCGCTGCGGCCGCTGGCGGCCCGTCGAGCTGCTGGCGATGATCCTCGGATTCATCGTCTTCTGGCCGATCGGCCTGGCCATTCTCTTCCTCAAGATCTGGCAACGGCGCGAAGGCCGCGCCGACCAGGACCTCGTCGATTTCGTGCAGGAAAGGACCTCCGAAATGCGCAACCGCTGCATGGCCCGCGCCCGCCGGGCGGACCCGGCCGAATGGGCCAATCGCGACTGGCGCCCCGGCTTCGGCATGGGCAATTTCGGAATGGGTCCGCGCCCGACCGGCAACAGCGCCTTCGACGATTGGCGGTCCGCCGAGCTCGCCCGCCTCGAGGAAGAGCGCCAAAAGCTGGTGCAGGCCGAGCGCGAATTCGCCGAACACCTCGACAAGTTGCGCCGCGCCCGTGATCGCGAAGAGTTCGAGCGCTTCATGGCCGAGCGCAGCGCGCGGCCCCAGCAGCCGCCGCAGACGCCCGAGCCGCCTGTGGCCCCGCAGGCCTGATCATTCGACAAGAGCGCCGGCCCGCAAGGCCGGCGCTTTTTTTGTGGGCTCGATCATGCGCGCGCTGACCGACATCGCCTCTCACACGCCGCTCTGGGTATGGCCGCTGTTCGCCTGGATCGTCTGGCAGGGCGTCCAGGCGTTGCGCGAGCGCACGCAAACACTGCGGCGCGCGCTGATCGTGCCGGCGATATTCTTCGTTCTCGGCCTGCGGCGTCTTCTCGTCTGGCAGGATCATCCGCTGCCGCCGCTCGTCTGGCTCGTCGCCGCGTCCGCCTTCGCCGCGCTCGCCTGGACGCACGGTCCGCGCATCCTGTCCGTCGATCGCACGCGCGGCGCGATCGTGCGGCCGGGCAGCGCGACGCCGCTCCTGCGCAACGTCGGCGTCTTCGTCCTGCAATACGCCGTCGCCGCGACGAGCGCGATGCGTCTCGATCCGAATGCGTTCGGCATGCTCGCGAGCTACGCCGTCTCCGGCGCGACCGCCGGCTATTTCGCAGGCTGGGCGCTCGCGCTCGTCCGTCTTTACCGGCGGGCGCCGAGCGCGGTCCTGCAGACAAATTGAAGCGAACCTCGGGGGGCTCGATTGAAAACCTTCCTCACCGTCAAATTCACGCTCGTCCCGTTCCTGGTCTTCTACGCGCTGCTGGCGCGCGGCGCGACCGGCGCGGCGATCGGCGCCGGACTCGCATTGATCGTCATGCTCGAGGCCTGGCGCCTGTGGCGACGCGAGTTTTTCGTATTCGAACTCGGATCCCTCGCGATCTTTCTGACGCTGGGCGCCGCCTGGCTATTCGCGCCCGCAACGGTCGCCGCGAATGCGCTCTGGCTTTCCTTCGCAGGCCAGGGCATCGTCGCATTGGCCAGCGTCGCGATCCGTCGCCCCTGGACAGCGGACTATTCGCGCGCCGCCTATCCGGACAGCGCGCATGCGCCGCAGTTCTTTCTCATAAACGCGGCTTTGTCGGCGCTCTGGGGCGCGCTCTTTCTTGCGCTGGCTCTCGCGCGCTTTCTCGCCGCGCCCGGTCTCGTCGCGACGCTCATCGTCGCGACCGGCGCAGCGCTTTCGATCTTCGGCCCGAAACTCGCTATCCGCATCGCGCTGAAAAAGCTGCGCGCGTCACGCGAGACATACAGCTGGCCAGCGCCCGCATTCGACCGCATTCCGGATCAGACCGCCGATTGCGACGTGGCGATCGTCGGCGCCGGCGTCGGCGGCCTCACGGCTGCGGCCTTTCTCGCGGACGCCGGCCATCGCGTCGCCGTTTTCGATCAGCATGTTCTGCCCGGCGGCTATTGTCATCACTATCCGCGCAAGGCGCATTACCGGGGCAAACCGGTCCTTTATCGCTTCGACGCCGGCCCGCACGATTTCTCCGGCGTCTGGAACGGTGGCGCGATACATGGGCTGCTCACGCGCCTCGGCGTCGCCGACCGCATCGACTGGAAGCGCGTCGACCATTCCTATGTGACCAAGGACGGCCGGATCGATCCGCCACGCGACTGGCGCCAATATGCGCGCGACCTCGGCGCGAAATTTCCCGACAGCGCGGCGGGCGTCATGGCGCTGTTCGAGGAAATCCACGCGATCTTCGAAGACATGTACGCAACGAGCGCCGGGCGCAGCGGCATTCCCGGCATGCCCGAGAACATTGACGACATGCTCGCCTTCCCGAAAAAACATCCGGCGGCATTCAAATGGATGGGTCGACCGTTCGACGAGCTTGTCGCAAGCCATGTCTCCGATCCTCGCGTCAAAAGCCTCGTCAATTCGCTCTCCGGCTATCTCGGCGACGGAACGGATCAGCTCACCTGCGCCGATATGGTCCCGATTTTCGGCTATTACTTCAAAGGCGGCTTCTATCCAGTCGGCGGCTCCGGCCGTTTCTCGGAGGTGCTCGTCGAAGCGATCGAGGAGCGCGGCGGCGCCGTCCATCTGAAATCGCCGGTCAAGAAGATCATCGTCGAAAACGACACGGCCTGCGGCGTCGAATTGCGCGACGGCCGAACCATTCGCGCGAAAGCCGTCGTGTCGAACGCCGACTTGCGTCGCACGTTTCTGGAGCTTGTCGATCCGCAGCACACGCCGGCCGATTTTCGCACCCGGCTGGAGACGGCGCCGCCCGCGTGCTCGGCTTTCACCGTGCAGCTCGGCGTCGATTATTCGCCCGACATCAAGCCCGCAACTCATGTCGAAGATGGCGCGCGTGTCGGCATTGCGGCCATGTCGCTCGTCGATCCATCCGCTGCGCCGGCAGGGCATGCAATTCTCAATCTCATCCGCCTCGTGCCCTACGAGGAGGCTCAATCATGGTTCCCCAGCGACGGCGGCGACGATTACAAGGCCTGGCGTCGGTCCGACGAATACAGGAAGCGCAAGCTGGCCATCGGCGACGAAATGATCGCCGCCGCGGAGGCGGTGTTGCCGGGCTTGCGCGATCACATCGTTTATCGCACCGATGCGAGCCCGGTGACTTACGCCCGCTACGACTGGGCGAGCGCGGGAACGATTTACGGACCGTCGGCGAAAGGACGTTTGAAGGGCGCGAAGTCGCCGGTGAGAAATCTCGTCGTCGCCGGCGGCGCAACTATGGGCGCCGGCGTCGAGGCGGTTGTGGTGGCGGGCGCGGAAGCGGCGGAAGCGCTCAGCCCCGGCGTTCTCGGCCGGTCGCCGGGCGCGTTCGCCGGTCAGGCGCGGAAGACCCGAGCGGCGGCCTGAAACTCAGGGGCGCGCCAACAGCTCGGCGATCAGGTTCCGAAGCCAGACGCTGCCTCCGTCCTGCTGCTGGCGCTGATGCCAGCCGAGCCGGATCACGACGGGCGGAATCTCGAAAGGCGGAGCGAGCGATACGATATCGGCATGGCGCGCAAGCTCGCGCGCAACGAGGCTCGGCGTGATCGCGACGAGATCGGCCTCGCCGATGATGCGCCCGAGCACAAGATAATGCGGAACCTCGAGCGCGACGCGACGCTTCCAGCCGTTTCGACGCAGCGTGCGTTCGACTGGCGAATCCGGCACGTTCGGAGGGCGCACGAGGATATGTTCTGCCGCCATCAGCATGTCGAATGGCGCGACGCGGCTTCTTCCGGCCGCGCGAACAAGCCCATGACGTCGCCGGCACACCACCTTGTAGCTGTCCTGAAAAATACGGCGCGTGACGATCGCGCCTCTCGTTGTCCGCAGATTTCCGATCGCCAGATCGGCCTGCCCGGTTTCGAGCGCTTCGAGATAGCGCTCGATCGGCAATTGCCGCACCTCGATACACAGCGACGGCGCCGCCTCGCGCAATCGCGACATCAATCGCGGCAGGAAGACCATCTCGCCGGCGTCGGTCATGAGAATGCGAAAGGCGCGCGTCGCTGTTTGCGGTTCGAATGACGCGGAGCGTTCGAGCCCGTCGCGAATGAGGCGCAACCCTTCGCCGAGCGACGACGCAGCGGACATGGCGTATGCGGTTGGCTCCATGCCTCGTCGCGTCCGCACGAACAATTCGTCGCGCGTGAGGTGCCTCAACCTGCGCAACGCGTTCGAAACGGCCGGCTGGGTGAGATGCAATTCGCCAGCCGCAGCCGAAACGCTGCGATGCCGAAGCAGCGCGTCGAACACGGGCACGAGGTTGAGGTCGTACGACGTCATATTCACATCCGTGATACGGACAATTGAAAATATAAATTTCAGTGTTGGCGCTTGGTCTGTCAATCTCGGGCTACGGCGGGCGCAAAGACCTGCCGCTCAGGACGGGGAAGCGCATGGAGGCCAAAACCGCGAATGGCGCGCGCGCATGGAGCATCGCCGCGTTGCTTTTCTTCTTTTCGATGGTCAATTTCATCGACAAGCTTGTGATCGGCCTGGCGGCAGTCCCGATCATGAAGGAGTTCGGATTGACGCCGTCGCAGTTCGGCAAGATCGGCTCCAGTTTCTTTCTGCTTTATGCGGTTTCGGGCGTGATCGTCGGCTTGTTCATCGTCCAGCGGGCGAGCCCTAAATGGCTGCTTGCCGCGCTGGTCGCGATCTGGACGGTCGCGCAGGCGCCGGTGGCGTTCGGCGGTTCCGTGACTGCGCTGTTTGCGGGCCGCATCCTGCTCGGCGTCGGCGAAGGTCCGGCGACGCCGTCCGCCTACCACGCGCTCTACGGCTGGTTCACCAGCGAGAAGCGCAGCCTGCCGACCTCGGTGCAACTTGCCGGCGTCGGCATGGGGTTCCTGATCGGATCGCCGCTTCTCACCGGCGTTATCCAGTCGTTCGGATGGCGCGCGGGCTTTGGAGCCTGCGCGGCGTTCGGGCTCGTCTGGCTCGCGACCTGGCTCGCTTTCGGCGCGGACGGTCCGCTCGTCGGCGCCGAGAACGGCGGTACGTCAGACGAGAGCCGCGTTCCATGGGGCGCGTTCTGGAGCGATCGAACGATTATCGCCAATCTCGTCGTCGCGACCTGCGCCTATTGGCTGACCGGTCTTTCGATCACCTGGCTCGCGCCCTACCTGCAAATGGGACTCGGCTACACGCCGCGCGACACCGGCTGGCTCGTCTCGGTGATCCTGGGCGCGCAAATTCCGTTGCAGCTCGCGATTGCCTGGATTTCGCATCGCCTTCTGCACGCAGGCTTTGGCTCGCGTCTTGCGCGCGGCATGGTGCTTGCGGCTTGCGTTATCGTTGCGGGCGCAGCGCTGGCGGCGGCGACCTTCGTCACCTCGCCCACGCCGAAGATTGTACTTTTATCGCTCGGGTTCACCCTGCCGACGCTCGCCTTCATCATCGGGCCGACGATCGTCGGCGAGACGGCGCCCGCGGCCCAGCGCGGAACGGCGCTGCTTGTCACCTATTCCGTCATCACGATCTCGGCGCTGATCTCGCCTGTCCTGACGGGTTGGGTGGTCGAACAGGCTGGCGCGACGCCGCTCGTCGGCTACACGCATGCGCTCTGGCTGACCAGCGCGATCCTGATTTTCGGCGGCCTTTGGGCGCTGGTCGGGCTCGATCCCGAGCGTACCCGCGCGCGCTTCGCGAAATCACGCAGCTAGGGAAAGTGATCATGCACAGGATCGACACCCACCATCATATCGTCCCACCCTTTTACCGCCAGTGGCTCGAAAAGCGCGGCTACGACGCAGGCGGCATGCCGATACCGCAATGGACGCCGCAGAGCGCGCTCGAATTCATGGAGTCCCATGCGATAGAAACGGCGATCTTTTCGGTCTCGACGCCCGGCGCCTATGTCGGCGACGCCGTCGAGGCGCGCGAGATGGCGCGAAGGGTCAATGTCGAGACGGCGGAGATTGTCGCCCGCGATACGCGCCGCTTCGGATTTTTCGCCACGCTCTGCCTGCCCGACGTCGAAGCCTCGATCGCGGAGGCGCACCACGCATTCGACGATCTGAAGGCCGACGGAATCGTCCTGATGACGAATACGGACGGCGTCTACATGGGAGATCCTTCGCTGGAGCCGCTCATGCAAGCCTTGAATGCCCGCGGAGCGGTCGTTTTCCTGCATCCCGGCGCGCTGCCGGCCGACCTCGCGCCGGGCGTGCCGGCCTATGTCGCGGACTTCCTGCTCGACACGGTGCGAACGGCGGTGAGCATCTGCAAGGCGGGCTGGCTCGAATCCTATCCGAACCTGCGGTTCATCCTCTCGCACGCCGGCGGCTTCATTCCCTTCGCCGCCTATCGCATCGCGCGCGCCTGCGCGCCCGATGGCAATGTCGCGCTCGGCATGCAGCGCCTGAAGCGGTTCTACATGGACACGGCCGTCGCAGCGTCGCCGACATCGCTGCCGAGCCTGTTCGCCTTCGCCGATCCGTCGCGCATTCTCTTCGGCAGCGACCTGCCCTACGCGAACGCCGTGCGCGCCGGCGCCTTCACCTCGATGCTCGACGCCTTTCCGATGGATGAGCGGCAACGCGCAAGGATCGCGCGAGAGAATGCGCTCACGCTGTTTCCGAGACTGCAGCGCAGCTAGCCGCTTCGATCAATTGCGATTCGTTA
>JAGWTW010000048.1 GCA_028868735.1 Hyphomicrobiales bacterium
AACGTCGTCAGCCCATCGATATCGAGGAATTCGAGCGGCGTCTGCGCGGCCCGGAGCCGGCGGCGCACACGAACGATCCGCTCGCCGATCTGGCGCGGCTCGTAGCGGGCGAAGGCCGGCAGGCGGCCGACCCTTTTGCTGCGATTTTCAAGGACTCGTCGCAAAAAGCCGCCCAGCATCAGCCGGCCGCAAAGGCGCCGTTTGAAGAAGGCGGCCTTCCCGACATCAGCGCGCTTGTCCGTCGCGCCCCCGACGTCCCACGGCACGAAGCGACGTACGACGACGCGCGATTCAACGACGAACTCGACGAAGCGCCGCCGGTCGAGGCGCCCGCGCCCGCGGATTATCGCGCCTCCTCCGAATTCGAGGATTGGGGCGAGGACAAATACGTGGCGCCCGATTCCGATCTGCCGCCGCCGCCGCGCGTCCGTTCGCGCAAGCCGCTGTACCTGACTGCCGGCGTCATCGCCGCTGGCGTGGCGATGATCGGTGTGAGCCTCGCCTGGCGCGGCGGGTCCAATGCGCCGGCCGGCGTCTCGATCATCAAGGCCGCTTCCGGCCCGACCAAGGTTCAGCCGGCGGACGCCGGAGCCTCGAACGACGTGCCCGGCCAGCAATCGACCATGCTCGACAAGTCGGCCACGACGCCGCAGGTCAAGACGGTGACGTCGCGCGACGAAGCACCGATGGACGTGAATGCGGCCGAGAAGTCGCCGCGCGTGATCCCGCTGTCGGGCGAGGCGGGTTCTGCGCCCGCGATACCGAAGCCGCCCGCGCGCGCCGAGGCCGCCGCCCCTCCGGCTGCGATCTTCCCGGAACCGAAAAAGGTGAAGACGGTCGCAGTCCGCGCCGACGGGAGCATCATTTCGGGCGAGGCGAAGACACCGGCCGCGCCTGTGCCGACGCCGCGGCCCGCGGCTTCGACGCCCGCCAAGAGCGCGACGCCGAAATCCGATGCGCGCGCCGCGGCTCCGACGGCGTCGCACGCCGCGCCCAAGGCCGAAAATTCGAAACAGAAGGCGGAAGCCGCAAAGGCCGCCGCGAAGCCGAAGGAAGTCGCCGCGGCCGAGCCGCGGGACGACGCCGGGGACGCTGCGCCCGCCAAGCCGGCGGCGAATGCGCACGGCGCCTTCGCGGTCCAGCTCGCCGCGCCGGGATCGGAAAGCGAAGCCCGCGCGCTGGCGCAACGGTTCGGCGAGAAATATTCCAGTGCGCTCGGCGGCCGGCGTCCTTCCGTTCAGAAAGCCTCAGACAAGGCGGTCTGGCGAGTCCGGGTCGCGGGTCTGAGCCGCGAGGCGGCCGTGAGCGTCTGCGAACGCATCAAGGCGGCAGGCGGCGCCTGTTTCGTCGCGCACTGACCGCGCGACGAATTCGCCGTGCGCGCCTTCATCTGCGGCTGTTCTGGGGCCGAGCTGACCGGGGATGAAGAAGCCTTCATCCGAGAGTCCAACCCCTGGGGCCTGATCCTCTTCAAGCGCAACGTCGTCGACCGCGAGCAGATGCGCGCTCTGACCTCGCGGTTTCGCGACATCGTCGGGCGCGACGACGCGGCCGTGCTCATCGATCAGGAAGGCGGACGTGTGCAGCGGATGGCGGCCAATCACTGGCAGGCCTACCCTTCGGCGGCAAGGCTCGCCGCCGCCGGCTCGGCGCCGGACGAGGCGTCGCGCGCGGTGTTCCTCGCCGCACGCCTCATCGCGCATGACCTCGCCGAAGTCGGCGTCAACGTCGATTGCCTTCCCGTGCTCGACGTTCCCGTCGAGGGCGGCCATTCCGTCATCGGCGACCGGGCCTATGGAAGCGATCCCGAGACGGTGGCCCGGCTCGGACGGGTCGCCGCCGAAGGCTTGATGGCCGGTGGGGTCTGCCCTGTCTTCAAGCATGTGCCGGGCCACGGCCGCGCCCGCGCCGACAGCCATCTCGAACTGCCGGTCGTCGAAACCGCGCGCGACGAACTGGAACGGACCGACTTCGCGCCATTCCGCGCCAACGCCGATCTTCCCGCCGCCATGACGGCGCATGTGGTGTTCAAGGCGATCGACCCGGATCGCCCGGGCACGCTGTCGCCGGTCGTCGTTTCGGAGATCGTCAGGGGATATATCGGCTTCGACGGCCTGTTGATGAGCGACGACCTGTCCATGAAGGCGCTCACGGGCTCGTTCCGCGACCGGGCTGAGGCGATGTTCGCCGCCGGGGTTGATGTCGCGCTTCATTGCAACGGCGACCTTGGGGAGGCCGGCGGCGTCGCCGCAGCCGCGCCCGAACTCTCCGGCAAGCCCGCCGAGCGGGCGGCGAAGGCGCTCGCGCGGATCTCCGCGAGCCGGAAGGGCTTCGATCCTGTGGAAGCCCGCGCCAAACTCGAAGCAACGCTTGCGACCAAGACCTAGAGCGGTCACATTCCCGGCGCACAAGTCCTAGTATCGGGCGCGGTGAGTGATTCGGATGGCGAAGGAACTTCCCTTCGAAATGGAAGCGGTCGACCGAGGGGAGACCGAGCAGGCGTTCCTCGTCGATGTCGACGGGTTCGAAGGTCCGCTCGATCTCCTGCTCGAGCTTGCGCGCCGTCAGAAGGTCGACCTCGCCCGCATTTCCGTGCTCGCGCTCGCCGAGCAATATCTCGCCTTCATCGACGAAGCCCGCCGCGTGCGCCTGGAGCTCGCGGCCGACTATCTCGTCATGGCCGCGTGGCTCGCCTATCTCAAGTCGCGCTTGCTGCTGCCCGAGCCGCCCAAGGCTGACGAACCGGCCGCCGCCGATCTCGCCGCCGCGCTGGCCGAACGTCTGCGCCGCCTGGAAGCGATCCGCACGGCCGCCGAACAACTGGTCAATCGCGCGCGCATCGGCCGCGACATGGCCTTGCGGGGCGGCGGCGAGGGGATCGAGACGGTCGCCACGCCGCAGTGGAGCGCGACGATCTACGATCTGCTGTCGGCCTACGCCCGCCAGCGCCAGAAGCAGGCGCTCGCGAAAGTCACGCTGAAGCAACGGACGGTCTGGTCGCTCGCCGAGGCGCGCGAGGCGTTGGAGCGGTTGACGGGCATCGCGGCGGAATGGACCGTGCTCGACGACTACCTCTTGCAATATTGCGCCACGCCGGAAGTGGCTCGAACCGTTCGGGCTTCATCCTTCGTCGCGTCGCTCGAACTGGTGCGCGAGGGCCGTCTCGACTTGCGCCAGGATCGCGCCTTCGCGCCGATCTGGGTCCGGCGGAAACAGGACGAGGCGCCGATGCTGTCGGCGTCTGGAGAGTAGGGAGCTGAAATGGGCGAGGCCGCGAGGGCGTTTCCGTTCGTCGAGGAAGAGGACGCCGCTAACGAGGAGGCGCGGATGGCCGCGCTCGCCGAAGCCAAGCGCATCGTCGAGGCGCTGCTGTTCGCGTCGCCGGAGCCGCTCGAGGAAAAGGCGCTGGCCGAACGTCTGCCGGAGGGCGCTGAAATAGACGAGGCGCTCGCGGCCCTGCGCGCCGATTATGCGACGCGCGGCGTCAATCTCGCGCGCGCCGGCTCCCGCTGGTATTTCCGGACCGCCGAGGATCTCGGCTGGCTCCTGCGCCGCGAAGAGACGCAGCAGCGCAAGCTCACGCGCGCCGCCGTCGAGACGCTCGCCATCATCGCCTATCATCAGCCGGTGACGCGCGCCGAGATCGAGGACGTCCGCGGCGTCGCCATCTCCAAGGGCACGCTCGACGTTCTCCTGGAAACGGGCTGGGTCCGCCTGCGCGGGCGGCGCAAGGTGGTCGGCCGTCCGATCACCTACGGGACGACGGACAAGTTCCTCGTCCACTTCGGACTGGAGCAGATCGCCGATCTGCCGGGTCTCGAAGAGCTGAAGGGCGCCGGCCTGTTCGACGGACGCCTGCCTGCGGGCTTCGGCGTGCCGCAGCCCAACGACAGCGAGGATTTGCGCGCGGACGAGGACCCGCTCGGCGACGACACGAGCGAGGAGCTTCCGTTGCTCGCGCATGCCGAGGATGGACTCGACGTGGTCGGCGAAGAAAGCGCAGGGGCGCAAGACCCGGCGCCCGAGCCCGAAACGGCGGCGGAGGACGGCGCGCCCGACGATCAGGAATCGCGGGACCCGGCCGAGGGCTACGGCGACGAATAGGCCGGCGCGATGGCGACCGTCGGCGAAATTCAGGACGTCCTGCGCAGCATCACCGAATTCGGCGACGCCGCATTGATCGGGCCGGCGACCTGCGGGCTCGCGACCGCGCTCTGGGTGGCCGGCGAAAAACGAAACGCCAGAAACCTGATCGCGCTCTTCGCGCTCTGCCTTGCGATCATCGTCGTCTTGAAGGTCGTATTGATGGTCGTCTGGACCGGCGGCCCGCTGCGCAGTCCGAGCGGGCATTCCGCCATGTCCGCCTTCCTCTATGGTTCGATTGCGCTGATGTTGGTCGCATCGAGCGACGCATTGATCGCGCGGCTTGCGGCGGCTGCTTTCGGCGCGCTGGTGCTCGTGATCGCGGTGAGCAGGTTCGAAATCGGCGGGCACTCGCGCACGGAAGCGCTGGTCGGCCTCGCCGTGGGGCTTGGCTGCGCTTTATTGTTCGGACGTCGTTCGACCGGCATGAAACAATTGCGCCTGGCGACGGCTGTCTCGGCCTGTGTCGCAGGGGTCGCGGTCTGCGTCGCCCTTTATTGGCTCGTCGCGCCCGGTTACGTCGACGAGGAGACGATCTGGTCCTTCGCAAAATGGCTGCGCGGAGTTCTCCGCACAGCCTGACGCGGGGCGAAATCAGTTCGTCGCCGGTTCCGCGGCATTGTAGATTTCGCCGAACAGATTCCAGCGGTCGCCCTTGAAGACTTCGAGCTGTTCCTGCTGGATCGGCGCGAAGTCCGTCGGGGACGTGTCGACCGTTATGCCCGGCAGCAGCATGTCGATCTTCAGGCCCTTGAGGTTCGCCGCCTGCTTCATCACATTCGCGCGGGAAAGATCATTGCCGCACTTGTTCAGGACGTCCACCAGGCCTTGTGAGACGATGTAGGCGTAGACGAGATTGGCGTTCGTCTTGTCCGCGCCCGGCATGTATTTGTCGATGAAGGCGTTCCAGCCTTTCATGCCCGCGTCGTCCTTCCAGGTCGGATCTTGCGGGTCCTTGAAATAAGCGGTCGAAATGACGCCTTGCGATGCGTCGAAACCTGCGGGCTTCAGCACAGCCCCGACCGATGCCGAGACGTTGTTGAGGAACTGCAACGGCTTCCAGTTGATTTCGGCCGCCTTCTTGATCGCCATCGCCGCGAATTTCGGCGTCGTGATGTTGAAGAACGTATCGGCGCCCGAAGCCTGCAGACGCGACATCTGCGAGTCGATGGTCGGATCGGTGACGTCGTACGAGAGGGTGATGACCGGTTTGATCTTGCCGTTGAGCCCTGCCATGAAGCCGTTGAGGTAGTCCTTACCGTAATCATCGTTCTGGTAGAGGATCGCGATCTTCGCGCCGGGCTTGTTCTTGAGAATGTACTGCGCGTAAATCTTTGCTTCCGCGAAATAGCTGGGCTGCCAGCCCATAGTCCACGGGAAGTGCTTCGGGTCGTCCCATTTGGTCGCTCCGGTGGCGACGAAGAGTTGCGGGACCTTCTTGTCGTTCATGTATTTTTGGATCGCCGAATTCGGGGGCGTGCCGAGCGGGTTGAATATCAGCAGCACATTGTCGTCTTCCACGAGCTTGCGGGCCTGCTCCACCGTCTTTGGCGGCGAATAGCCGTCGTCGTAGCTGATGAAGTCGATCTTGCGTCCGTTAATGCCGCCCTTCTCGTTGATCATCTTGAAATAGGCGGCCTCGGTCCGGCCGATCACGCCATAGGCGGAAGCCGGTCCGCTGTAGGGCATGATGTTTCCGATCTTGATCTCCTTGTTTGTGACGCCCGGGCCGTTTTGCGCCCAAGCGCCGGACGCGATCATTCCGCCCGCCAGAATGCTGGCGAGCACGAGCGAAGCTGCTCTCATAAAGTTTCCTCCCGCTAGCTAGAGCCGTGCGGTATTCCGCATTGCGGCTCACGGCCCGTCGGCGACGGGCGACATCGAAATTAGCGCATTTGCGGGAAGTGTCACGCCGCGCTGCGAAGCAGCGCGAGCGCTTGCGCGCCGCTCACGCGTTCGTCCCTCGGCCACGCGTAGAAATTCGCAGGCGCGACGACGGCGCGCGACAGCATGCCGCGATATTGCGGACGCGGCACCGCGACCGCGCCGAGCGACGCCAGATGCGGCGTCACGAATTGCGTGTCGAGCAGGAGAAATCCGCCGGCGCGCAGACGCGCGACGAGATGGACGAGCGCAACCTTTGATGCGTCGCGCTCGAGATGGAACATGCTTTCGCCGAAGAAGGCCGCGCCGAGGACGACGCCATACAGGCCGCCGACGAGCTTTCCGTTGCGCCTGCATTCGACCGTGTGCACGAATCCCGCGCTGAACAATTCGCCGTAGATCGAGCGAATGCGCGCGTTGATCCAGGTACGGTCGCGTTCCGAACCGCTGTGTGCGCAGCCTTCGATGACAGCGGGAAAGTCGCGGTCGACCGAAATGTCGAAACGGTCCGACCGGACGACCTTCGCGAGGCTGCGCGACACGACGAGCCCATCGAGCGGAAAGACGCCGCGCTCCTCCGGATCGACCCAGAACAAACGGTCGTCGGTCTCGTTCTCCGCCATCGGAAACAGGCCGACCGAATAGGCCCGCAGGACGATGTCCGGCGTGATCTCGGGCCGTTCGGTCATGCGCGCCATCGGGCGAAAGTGGGCGCGCGGCCGCCTCGGGTCAAGGCTGCTGCAACGGCCGCGCCTGTGTTAAGAAAATGTCACGACCGGAGGCTAGGCGAAGCGATCGGCGTCTCGCTCGGGGAGATCGAATTCATGCGCGCATTTTACACGGCTGCCGCCTTGCTTGCCTCGACTGCGCTTGCGCCTGCACTCGCGGCGCCCGCGCCGAAACCGGTCCCCGGCCTCGACAGGATCAGGCATATCGTCGTGCTCTATCTGGAGAACCGGAGCTTCGACAATCTCTACGGCTCGTTTCCCGGCGCGAACGGGATCGCCAATGCGAGCGTCGCGTCGAAGACGCAGGTCGACAGGGACGGCAAGCCCTACGACAAGCTGCCGCCCGTTCTGAACACGATGGCGAAGGCCCCAGGCGCGAAAGGACCCGCGCCCGCCGATTCCCGCTTCCCCGCCGATTTGCCGAACGGCCCCTTCCGCGCCGAACCCTACGTCGGGCTCAATCAGACCACCGGCGACCTCGTGCACAAGTTCTATCAGGAGCAATTGCAGATCGACGACGGCCGCATGGACAAGTTCGTCGCCTGGACCGATTCAGGCTCGCTCACCATGGCCTATTTCGACGGGTCGAAAATGCCGCTGTGGGACTATGCGCAAAAATACGTACTCGCCGATAATTTTTTTCATGCCGCGTTCGGCGGCTCGTTCCTCAACCATTTCTGGCTCGTCTGCGCCTGCACGCCGACATTCAAGGATGCGCCTGAGCGGCTCGTCGCGAAGCTGGACGACAAGGGCGGGCTCGAAAAGGACGGCGCGGTCACGCCCGACGGCTTCGCCGTCAATACGCTTTTTGCGCGCGGCGGGCCGTTCCCGAAGGCCATGACCGACGCGTCCTTTCTCGTGCCGCCTCAGGACGTGCCGAACATCGGCGACCGTCTGTCTGCGAAAGGGATCAGCTGGGCCTGGTATTCCGGCGGGTGGAACGACGCCATCGCCGGCAGGCCAGACCACGACTTCCAGTTCCATCATCAGGCGTTCGCCTATTTCAAGACGACCGCGCTCGGCACGAAGGGCGCCAAGGAGCATTTGAAAGACGAGGCCGATTTCGTCGCAGGCATTCACAAGGGCCGTTTGCCGTCCGTCGTGTTCTGGAAGCCGATCGGCGAAGAGAACGAACATCCAGGCTACACGAACGTCGCCTCCGGCGAACACCATACGCGCGAACTCATCCGCATGATCGAACGTTCGCCGCTGTGGAAGGACACGGTCATCATCGTGACCTACGACGAAAACGGCGGCCAGTGGGATCATGTCGCGCCGCCGAAGATCGACAGGTGGGGGCCAGGCGTGCGCGTCCCGGCATTGATCATCTCGCCTTTTGCAAAGCGCGGATTTGTAGATCACACGCAATACGACACGACGTCGATCCTGAAGCTGATCGAGACGCGTTACGGCCTGGAGCCGCTGTCTTCACGCGACGCTGCGACGGCAGACCTGACGAACGCGCTGGACCTGAAGGCGCCGGGCTCGCCGCCGCGGTGAGGGGATCCACGTCGCGATATTCGCGCGTGTTGAATTGACCTGAAAAAAGAAGTGGCGGCAGGATCGATATTCGATGATCCTGCCGCCATCATTTCCAACGCTGGAGCGCGCCGGAATCGCTGCTGTGGGAATAGGTCTTTTCTAGAAAGGACTCAGTCCGCGCATTCCGCGTCAGCGCGACTTGCCGCTCGCGCTTCTGCAGGCGGTCAGCGCGTGAGCGCTAGGTCACGTTGTTAGCGATGTTCTGGAACTTCTGCGAGAGGTTCGTGCCGAGCTTCGTGACGGCGGTGATGATGACGACGCCGATGAGGGCGGCGATCAGCGAATATTCGATTGACGTCGCGCCGGCTTCATCCTTCAGAAAACGCGTGAACACGGATTTCATCTTACGCTCCATAGTAACGCCCCGACCGCCAATGCGCCAGCGGTCCGGATGCGACTAGATGGTGGCAAATATGTTGTCGCTCGGTTAACCCGTGCGTTCGAATGCCGCGTCAAAGTCTAAAAATGCAGGTTCGACAGCTGCGACCGCGCGCCGCGTTTGCGATGCTGTGGCGATTTATTCAATGATTTCAGTGGATTATGGGTGGCGTTGCGTTGCGCGAATTGGCTTCTCCGAGATTTGTGACGTTTTGTGAAGAGGGTCACTTCTCGCGGTTTTATTGTGCGGTCGCGCCTATCCGAACGTCTTCCAGAACATGAGCGCGGTGATGACCGCGTTGAGGCAGGAGACCGCGATGCGCGCCTTGGCCGGATCGAGACGTCGCGCGAAACGCGCGGCGAAATAGCCGCCGATCGTCGCGCCGACGAGCAGGGCGAGCATCTGCGGCCAGTAGACGAGTCCGCCGACGATGAAGAACACCGAAGCGGTCGCGTTCATCGCGGCGTTCAGGAGGTTGCGGGTCGGCTGCATCTCGGCGAGGCTTGCGGTGGTGAGAAGACTCCAGGTCGCCATCATCATGATGCCGACCGCGCCGCCGAAATATCCGCCGTAAACGCCGAGGACGAACTGGAATGCGATCACTGCGCCGGGCGTGATGTGGACGCGTTTGCGCAGCGCCTCGCCCGCCTGGCGGCCGAAGGCGAACACGATCGTGCCGAACAGAAGCAGCCAGGGCACCAGCGCATCGAACACGCTCTGCGGGGTATACATGAGCAACAGTGCGCCGCAGGCGCCGCCGATGACGGATATGATCGCCATCGTGCGCATCGAGACGCCGTCGAAACCGCGAAAGTCGTGGCGGTAGGCGTAGGCGCTGGCGAGCGCGCTCGGCACGAGGCCGACAGTGCTCGTGGCGTTGGCGTTGATGGAGGGGACGCCTGCCGCGACGAGCGCCGGCAAGGTCAAGAACGAACCGCCGCCCGCGATCGCATTCATCGAGCCGCCGACGAGGCCCGCGGCGGCGGCGATCGCAAGGGCGTTCACGCCGGCGCGCCCGCGTGGTCAACCATTGACGTCCATGCCGCCGGTCGCGAGGAATTGCTCGAGCCAGTGGATGTCGTAGAGACCGTTCTGCACGTCGGGATTGCGCACGAGCGTGCGGAACAGAGGCAGCGTCGTATCTATGCCGTCGACGATGAATTCATCGAGCGCGCGGCGCAGGCGCATCAGCGCCTCGTTGCGCGTGCGCCCATGCACGATCAGCTTGCCGACGAGCGAGTCGTAATTCGGCGGGATCGTGTAGCCCTGATAGACGGCGCTGTCGACGCGCACGCCGACGCCGCCGGGCGGATGATAATAAGAAATGCGGCCGGGCGAGGGACGGAAGGTCGAAGGGTGTTCGGCGTTCACGCGGCACTCGATCGCGTGGCCGAAGAATTTCACGTCCTCCTGGATCATCGAGACGGGCGAGCCGGCCGCGATCCTGATCTGCGCATTCACGAGATCGAGCCCCGTGATCATTTCCGTCACGGGATGCTCGACCTGGATTCGCGTGTTCATCTCGATGAAATAGAAACGGCCGTCCTCGTAGAGAAATTCGATCGTTCCCGCCCCGGCGTATTGCAGGCCGCGCATCGCATTGGCGCAGATTTCGCCGATCTCAGCGCGCTGCGCGTCGTTGAGCGCCGGCGAAGGGCTTTCCTCCAGCACCTTCTGGTGGCGGCGCTGCAGCGAACAGTCGCGTTCGCCGAGATGGATCGCGCCGCCTTTGCCGTCGCCGAGGATCTGCACTTCGATGTGGCGGGGCTTTTCGAGATATTTTTCGAGATAGACGGCATCGTCGCCGAAGGCGGTCTTCGCCTCGATCTTGGCGGACGAGATCGCGTGCGCGAGCTCGCTTTCGGTGCGCGCGACCTTCATGCCGCGTCCTCCGCCGCCGGCGGCCGCCTTCACGAGCACCGGAAAGCCGATCTCGCGCGCGATCTTCAACGCTTCGGCTTCGTCGGATACACCGCCTTCGGAACCCGGTACGCAGGGAATGCCGAGGCGGCGCGCGGTGCGCTTGGCCTCGATCTTGTCGCCCATGATGCGGATGTGCTCGGCCTTCGGGCCGATGAAGGCGATGCTGTGTTCGGCGAGGATTTCCGCAAAGCGCGCGTTCTCGGAAAGAAAGCCGTAGCCCGGATGTATGGCGTCGGCGCCGGTGATCTCGCAAGCCGCGAGCAGCGCCGGAATGTTGAGATAGGAC
Organism: Hyphomicrobiales bacterium; assembly: GCA_028868735.1. Taxonomy (GTDB): domain Bacteria; phylum Pseudomonadota; class Alphaproteobacteria; order Rhizobiales; family Beijerinckiaceae; genus JAJXWB01. The sequence goes on from JAGWTW010000048.1 coordinate 10,886, forward strand.
TCGCGCGCGGGCGGCGGTCCGATGCAGACGGATTCGTCGGCGAGCCGCACGTGCATCGCGTCGGCGTCGGCCGTCGAATAGACCGCGACGGTGGCGATCCCGAGTTCTTTCGCTGCGCGGAGAATCCGAAGGGCGATTTCGCCGCGGTTCGCGATCAGGATCTTGTCGAACATGGCTTATTCGATAATGGCGAGCGGCTGGCCGTATTCGACGGGCTGGCCGTCTTCCACGAGTATGGCCGTCACCGTGCCGCCGTGCGTCGCGACGATCTCGTTGAAGGTCTTCATCGCCTCGACCAGCAGCACGCGGTCGCCCGCCTTCACGACCGAGCCGATGTCGACGAACGGCGCGGCCTCCGGGCTCGGACGGCGATAGGCGGTGCCGACCATCGGCGACTTGAGGGCGCCGGGATGCTCGGCGGGCTTGGCGGCGGCTTCCGCCGGCGCGGCCTGGCGCGCGGGCGTCGCGGGCGCAGCGTTGACGACGACGGGCGGCGCACTTGGCGCCATAACCGAAACCTGCCGCAATTCGCGCGCGACCCGGATCCGCAGATCGCCCTTTTCGACCTCGATTTCGGACAGGTCGGTTTCGGACAGGAGGCCGGCGAGCTCGCGGACGAGTCCGGCGTCGACGCCCTTGGCTGCGATTCTCGGCGCGGGGGCGGCTTTGGCGGGGGCGGAGCGGCTTGTCGTCTTCTTGGCCATCGTCTCGCTCAAATCGACCGGCGAGACGGCCTCGAGGGCCGTCCTGCCGCCGTTCAGGACAGGGCCGGGAATCTGGACCCGGGCCGTCTTTCTAACCGGGTTGGCAGGGCAGGGAAAGGGTTTGCCGCAATGCAAACAAGGCGCGGCCTGTGGACCGCGCCCTGTTCGAAACGGCGCTGCGCCAAACGAAAATTCAACCGCAGGCTGTCTTGCCGCACTTCTTCATGTTGTCGAGCTTGTCGTGCAATTCGTCATAGCCGACCGCGCCGATGACGACCTCCTTGCCGAGGACCCAGGAGGGCGTGCCCGTCAGCGACAATTGGTCGGCCACCTGCATCGTCTCGGCGATGCCGTTGCGGATGTCGGCGCTCTTCATGTCCTTGTCGAGACGGTCGAGATCGACGCCGGATTCGCGGGCAGCGGCGATCGCCTGCGCCTTGCCGACCTGGCCGTGCGTCATCAGCAGACGTTGATGGAACTCCCAGAACTTCTCGCCCTGAAGCTGGTTGCGGACGGCGCTTGCGACCTGGGCGGCTTCGACCGAGCCCGGTCCGAGGACGGGGAAGTCTTTCAGGACCACACGCAGATCCGAATTTTCCTTGGTCAGCCTGACGAGGTCCGGCAGCGATTTTTTGCAATAGCCGCAATTGTAGTCGAAGAACTCGACCAGCGTGATCTTGCCCTGGGGATTGCCGATGACGCTCTGGAACCTGGAATTGTAGATCTTGGGCGCGAGCGTATCGAGCGCCTGCTCGCGCTGCGCGGATTCGGCCGCCTTCTGCCGGCGGTCGAACTCCATCATCGCGTCGCGCAGAACCTCCGGGTTCTTCAGGAGGTAATCGCGAATGATGTCGCCGATCTGCGCCTTCTGGGCGGCGGAGAAATCGTCCGCGCGCGCGGCGGGCGCACTCACGGCGAGGCTTGCGAGCAGCGCGCAGGCGGTCGCCGCACGGGAGAGGAATTTCATCGACGAACTCCGCATGTCTTGGGACGTTTCAGCCAGATATCGGCTGGTTCTAGCGCCCGCAGGTTAACTTGTCATGGACGCCGGCCGATCACGTGCGCGTGATGCCTGCGGCCCCGTCAGTCCGGTTCCGGCGGCCGGTAGTTGAGGATGTCGTCGGCTTTCAGCCAGCCGGGCGACCCCTGCTTGAACTGATCCTGCGCGCGCTTTGCCTGCGTGCGCGCCTCCACATACTTGCCGGATATGAAGAAAGCCTGCGCCGAAGCGAGCTGCGAGCGTGGTATGTCGCCCTCGCGATTGTAGGCCATCGCGAGATATTGGAACCCTTCGGCCGAGTCCGGATCGTCCTGCGTCGTCCGCGCCAGCACGCGAACGGCCTCGGCGTCGTTCGCCTTGCCGCCGGCGCTGACGAGCGCATGGCCGAGCAGCACGCGGATCGGCGCGCCCTTCGGCGCCATCGCGGACGCCTTGCGGAGCAGGGGCAGCGAAGCTTCCGCACGGCCGCCTTCGAGCAGCGCCTGGCCCTTGAGTTCGTAGAAATAGGGGTCGCCGGGCTTGCTGGCGATCAGCCCGTCGATTTCGGCCAGCGCCTGATCGAGCTTGCCGAAACGGTAATCCGAAATCGCGCGCGCGTAACGCGCCGGCAGCGACGAATCGCTCATGGGATAGCGGCGTAAGACCTCGGCCGGATCGCCGACGAAGCCGAGGAGCTTGGCGCGCATCAGATCGTGCCGCATCTGCAATTCAGGCGAATCCTTGACGTCGAAATAGGGGCTCGCTTTGGCGATCTGCTCGAGATTGGAAATGCGCTCGGTCGGCAGCGGGTGGGTGATGAGGTAAGGGTCGATCGACGAGGAGATGAACAGGGAATCGTTGGCGAAATGCTGGAGAACCTTGAGCATTCCCTTCGCCGATTGATGCGTCGCCGTCAGGAATTTCACGCCCGCGCTGTCGGCCGCCGATTCCTGGGCGCGCTGGTAGGACAGCAGCGACCGGCGGACGAGCTCCTGCGGGCCGGTGAGCACGCCGGCCATGCCGGCCTGATCCATGCCGACGCCGCCAGGCCTCGCGCCGCCACGCGAGGTGACCGCCTGCGCGGCGACGGCGCCGGCGCTCGCCAGCATGCCCGCGATCGAAAGAATTTGCGCATTTGCGAGTTCCTGCCGCATGCGCACGAGATGGCCGCCGGCGATGTGCCCGCATTCGTGCGCGAGCACGCCGATCATCTCGTTCGGCGTCTTGGTTTCGAGCAGGGCGCCGACGTTGACGAAAATCTTCTGCCCGTCCGCCACGAAGGCGTTGAAGCTGCGGTCGCCGACCAGGATGACCTGCGCGCCCCTGGAGCTGATCCCGGCCGCACGAAAAATCGGCGCGGTGTAGTCGCGCAGCAATTGTTCGATTTCCGCGTCGCGAATGATCGTGGGATCGGCCGCCGCCGGCTTGGGCGCAACCGCCAGCGCCGCCACGACGGCGGTTGCAAGGGCGCTGGTTGAACGTCGTCTGCTCATCGGTATCGGTTCGGCGAACGAAAGGTCGTTGGCGAAACGTCCTATCGGACGGAAAAGCGGCCGGAAAGGGGCGCCCGTTTCGCGGCGGCGACGCCCCTGATATGAGGCGCGCATGACGACATTTCCCCCGCTTCGCCCCTCCCGCCGCAGCGCCGTCGAGCCGTTCATGGCGATGGACGTCCTGCGCGAGGCAGGCGTTCTGGAAGGCCAGGGCCGCACGATCATGCACCTGGAAGTGGGCGAGCCGGGCGCGCCGCCGCCGCGCGCGGTCCGCGAGGCGGCGGCGGCCGCGCTCCAGGGCGGCCGTGTCGGCTATACGGACGCTCTGGGACGCGCGTCCCTGCGCGCGAGGATCGCGCGCCATTACGGCGAGACCTACGGGATCGACGTGTCGCCGGCGCGCATCGTCGTGACGACCGGGTCTTCGGGCGGCTTCATCCTGAGCTTCCTCGGCCTGTTCGACGCTGGCGACCGCATCGCCGTCGCCGCGCCCGGCTACCCCGCCTATCTCAATATTCTCGAAGCCTTCGGCTGCGTCCCCGCGCCGCTGGAGACGAACGCCGCCGACCGCTGGGTCGTGACCGCCGACATGATCGAGAAGGCGCATCGCGAAAAGCCGTTGAAGGGCGTGCTGCTCATGAGCCCGGCCAATCCGTCGGGCGTGATGATGAGCGACGAGGCCTTGCGCGAGATCTGCGAGACCTGCGACCGCCTCGGCGTCGCCTTCATCTCGGACGAGATCTATCACGGCCTCACATACGAGCGTCCGGCGCAAACCGCTCTGCGCTATTCGCCGAACGCGATCGTCGTGAACTCCTTCTCGAAATATTATTGCATGACCGGCTGGCGGATCGGCTGGCTCGTCGTGCCGGAGCAAATGGAGCGCGCGTTCGAGCGCCTGCAGCAATCGCTGGCGATCTCCGTTCCCTATCTCAGCCAGGTCGCGGCGGAAGCCGCGTTCGAGGCGCGGGACGAACTGGAAATCGTCAAGGCCGGCTACGCGCGCAATCGGGCGCTCTTGACGCGCGCGCTGCCGAAAATGGGCCTGACCGAGTTCCAGCCCCCCGACGGCGCCTTCTACATTTACGCCGACGTCGGACGCTTCACCAACGATTCGCTCGATTTTTCGCGTCGCCTGCTCGAGGAGGCCGGCGTCGCCGCGACCACCGGCCGCGATTTCGACCGTGCGCGCGGCCATCGCACGATGCGCTTCTCCTATGCCGGGTCGGAATCGGATATAGCGGAGGCTGTCGCGCGCATGGAGAAATGGCTGGCGGCCGGTGCGCAGCCAGGCTGACTCCGCATTGGGGAGGCCGTCATGAATTTTTTATTCTATTTGATAGCGAATTACCCGCTGCTCGTCGCCTGCATCGTTCTGGTTGGTTTGCTGCTTGCCCTCAGCATACGGATCGCGAACCAGTACGAACGCGCGGTTGTCTTTCGGCTCGGACGTTATTCGCGTACGGCGGGACCCGGGGTCTATCTGCTGCTGCCGTTGATCGAATGGCGCGCCAACGTCGATTTGCGAACGATCACGACCGAGGTCGACCAGCAGGAAACGATCACGCGCGACAATGTGCCGATCAAGATCAACGCCGTGATCTGGCGGCGCATCGTGGATCCGGCGCATTCGCTTATTGAGGTGCGCGACGTCGGCGCATCCGTCACGCAGGTCGCAATCACCGCGCTGCGTAGCATCATCGGCCAGCACACGCTCGACGATGTGCTGAAAGAGCAGGATACGATTTCCGACGCGCTTCAATCCATGATCGACAAGGTCACCGAACCGTGGGGGGTCAAGGTCGAACGCGTGCAAATGAAGAACGTCGAGATTCCAGAGACAATGCAGCGCGCCATGGCGCAGGAGGCCGAAGCGCTTCGCGAGAAACGCGCGCGACAGATTAAGGCGGAGGCGGAACTAGATGCGGCGGGACTTTTGAAGCAGGCCGCAGAAACGATCATGGCGAGCCCGGCTGGCCTCGAATTACGACGCATGCAGATGATCACCGAGGTCGGCGCTGAGCAAAATTCGATGACGATCATCATGATGCCGAGTGAGTTCGTCGAAATGGCGCGTGCGATCGGCGCTCGGGGCGAATTGAAAACGAGCTGATCCCGCGCCCTTATTGCATCCGTTTCAATTCCTCCGTCGCGCCGACATATTCGCGGAGCGAGCCCTGCGTCTCGCGCGGGTCTTTCGGGCAATCGTCCGACGCTTCGAGGAACAATCTTTTCGCGCGCGTCGGGTCGCCTTTCGAAAGCGCGAATTCGCCGATGTAGAATTCCAGATAGCAGCGCAACTCGGCTCGAGGGTAGCGCTCGAGGAAATTATCGTCCGTTTCCGGCGCCGCGAGATGTTCGGCGGTCGCCTTCACCCAGTCCGCATGTCCCGCCGCGTCGCGCTGGAAGTCGGCGAGAGCGCTTGCCGATCCCGTTCGCGCCAGAGCCAGGAACCGCCAGACGAAGGCGTTGTCGTTGACGCCCGCGGCGCTGGCCAGGTCGCTTGCTGCGCCGACGAAATCCTGAAGAAAGAAACGCGAATAGCCGCGCGCCGCCAGCGCGTCGACATTGTCCGGCTCCCTACCGAGAATCTTTTCGTAATCGGCGATCGCTTCTCGGTAGCGCCCGAGTTCCTGCATGAGCCCGCCGCGATTGAGCAGAAGATCGTCGTTCGGCGGTCCCTTGGCGAGCGCCGCGTCGAAATCGGACAGGGCGGCGGAGAATTCCGCCACGCTCTGCAGAAGGTCGCCGCGCAATTGGTAGGCCCTGGCGTCGTCCGGCTTACGTTCGATCAGTTTCGAATAGTCGAAATAGGCTTCGCGCAACATGCCGAGCTTCTGTTCGATCTCCGCGCGGCGCATGCGCGCCTTGTCGTCGCAAGGATTGAGATCGAGGGTCTTGCCGAGCGACTCGAGCGCCGACTTCGTCTCGCCGGTCTGTTGTTCGGCGAAGGCGCGCCAGCCCCAGAGCGCGGCGTTGCCCGGCTCCTTCTCCGTCAACGCGCGCAACTTGAGCACGAGGCCGAACGGCGTTTCGTTCCGCGCCGAGGCGATGAGTTGCTGGGCCTGCGGCGAGGGCGGCCCCTGCACGTAGGCGCAGTCCGGCCCCGCATGCGCGGGAAGGGGTGCGAGAAGGACGAGCGCAAGCAGCGCGGCGCGTTTCATGTGAAGCCTCCGGTCGTCATCATGCGCCGGAAGCGCGTCGCGCGTCGTGCAAAATCTCACGTCGTCCTGCGTCAAAATCGACCGAGCGACAGAGCGCGCCGTCCGGTCGAGGCCGATAGCTCCGCCCAGATCGTGTCTTCCAACTTTCGTGCGGCTGCGCCGGTCTGCGCTTCGACCGCCGCGTGAAGTTCGATCAGCAACGCGCGCAGCCGGCCGTTGCTGTCGTCGAGGTCGCGCACCAGCAGGCTTCGATCGGAAGTCGCCGCGGCGGACCGCAGGCGCTCGCGCAGACCATCATTTTCGACCAACGGGATCGCCTGGACGAAGAGCGCGCGCACTGCGCCGTTCTCCTCGACACGGCGCGCGGCGGCGCGGTTGAACTCCTCTGCCGCCGCCTGCGTGAGCATCGCGTAACGCATGGCCGCGCCCTGTTCGAACGCGGTCGGCAGGCGTGGCATGAATTCTTCGAGCAGCGTGCGCCCGAGTTCGCGAAAGTAGGCGTCGACGTCCGGCCGCATGTCAGGCTCCCTTCGGGCCGAGGCGCCCGAGCAGGTCAAGCGTGACGCGGTCCTGGCTGTTGGTTTGCATCCATGCGGCGATCGCCATCATGGAGTCCCGCGCCGCGCCCGTCTGGAATTCCTTCGCCGCGGAAATCCAGATCGCCTGGCCCTTAAGGCTCGCCAGCAATTCCCACCAGCGCAATGCGGTGCGATCGACCGCGAGGCCGCTCGCCCTTTCCCAGATCGCTATGGCTTCGTCTTTCGGCAACATGCCGCCGGCGCGTTCGTCGCGCGCGAAATTCCAGACGCGGTTGACGCTCCAGGCGAGATCCTCGAGCGGGTCGCCGAGATGAGCCATCTCCCAGTCGAGCACGCCGATGATCCGACCGCCGGGCGCGACCAGCAGATTGCCGGTGCGATAATCGCCGTGAACGATCGACAGGCGTTGCGCCGGCGGCGGCGGATTGCGCCGCATCCAGCGGATCGCCGCGCGCTGGATCGGTTGCGGTTCGAGCTCGTCCGCGTCGAGCACGCGCTCCCAATGATCGAGCTCGCGCCGCCAGCATTCGTCCTCGCGCAACGGCGCGAAAAGCGCGGCGAAGCCGTTCGTCTGCGGATCGCGGCGGGCGATGGCGCCGAGGATCGTCCATTTCTGGCGCCCCGTTTCCGCGAGATGCGCCGCAAAGGGCGGCTGCGTCAGCTTCATCGGGCTCGTTTCGCCGCCTTCGATTTCGGCCATGACGAAGAACGCGCCGCCGAGCGGCCCGACGTCCTCCTCGATCCACAGCGCGTCGGGAACCGGCGCCTCGGTTCCCATGAAGGCGCGGATCGCCGCGAATTCGATGCGGCGATGCGTTTCGATCAGGCTCGTCTCGGGATCGAGCCGCAGGATCATTTTTCGCGCGCCGGCCGATGGGTCTTCGAGAACGAAACGATAGGTTTCGCGCGACGCCCCGCCGGGGATGCGATCGAGGCCGGAAACCTTCGCCGGACGGCCGATCCTTGCGCCGAGATAGTCTGCGAGCCGCGCCGCAAGGTCGCGCATTCACTTCGCTCCGTCGAGCATGGCCGTAAAGCCGGACGGCGCATGCGGACCGAGGCAGAGTTGCTCGACGATCCCGACGCCGGTCTTGTCGCCCATGCGCGCGCGGACGAGTTGCTGGATGTGGATATTGTCCGGCGCGAGCGGATCGAGCGCATCGCACGCCCATTGCTCGCCCTCGATCGCGAGTTCGCCTTTCCACAGGCCGTGGCGCCATTGCGGATGCCCGTAGCCGAGGCCCTTCATGCGAAACGTCAGCAAGGGCTCGAAGGCAATCGCGGTGCGTTCGCCGGTTGCGTCCATCATGAAGATTTCGCCGGATTTGGCGCGGCGCGTGCCGGGCGCATAGACGAGCTTGTGCGCTGCGCCCGTCATGCGTTGCAGCGCCGGATCCTCGACGCCGGGAATGAGCTCGGCGCGCGTATAGCGCGGCGCGATCTTGCCTTCGCCATGCCATTGGCGCCCGCTCGAATCCTCGAAGAAGCCGACATGCGTGCAGGTGTCGTCCCAATGCATCGGCGCCCAGAGAAAGAAGATCTGCGGCGCGGCTTTCGCCGGCGCGCCCCCGGTTTCCGGCTCGCCGACCGGCCGCACGCCCCACGAGCGGTCGCGCGTTGCGAACGAATTTTCGCGCAAGACGTCGATCCTGTCGTCGCCGCAGCGAATTTCGCCGCTCCAGCATCCGAATTGCGTGAAGCGCGTCACGTCCATGAAGACGCGTTTCTCGCGCCTGAGAACCTGTCTGTCCTCCTCGATGCAGGCTGTCGTCGGCTCGAACAGGAGATTGCAGGAAAGCTTCGTCTCGTTCGGCGCGAGCGTCACGCGCAGTTTGCGCATCGGTTCGATCACCTCGATGCGAAACGGGCCGACCTGCAATTCGTCGCGATCTGCGGGCACCCGCCGCGAGGCGTGGAACGACGTCTGCTGGCCCGCGCGAACGAGACTGAATGCGCAGTCCATCACCCCGCGCGCGGGATAGAGGCCGAGCGCGATCCCGAAATAATAGGCGCCGTCGGCCGAATAGCCGTTGAACCAGTAGCGGTCGTAGACATTGCGGTCCGTCGTCGCGGGATGCGCGATCGGCTCCGGCGTCTGGTGGATCGGATAATCGTCGAATCGCGACAGCATGCGCCAGGCCTCCGCAGGCCGCCGCTTCTGTGTCGGCGGCCCGAGGGCGCACTATAGAGCGCAGCTGTCGGCCAGCGCTATGCGCTGCGCGCCGCGATCCAATTGCCGTGGAACCCCGGCGGCACCCGGTGCGGAATGCGTATGCGCGCCACCGGCGCTGCTTCGAAATTCATGGCGTCGATGATGGCGAGTTCGGTCGTTTCGTCGTTCATGTCGACGACGAGCCCGACCATCCAGCCGTCGCCCTCCGCGGCGCCCTCGGCGCGCGGCACGAAGACGAACTCGCCGGGATGGCGACGGGGACCGAAATCATGCGTTTCGCGCTTGCCCGTCGCGAGGTCGTGGCGGAACAGGCGCGTGTTGGAGATTGCGAAATCGCCCACGGGAAGCGCCATTGTGAATGCGTAGCGATAGGGCTGGCCGAACGACCTTTCGTCGGGCCTCGGAAATTCCTGCGGCGTCGCGTCGATCGTGCGGACGGCGATGGTTTTCGCCCTGGGGTCGATCGTCCACCGCTGCAGGCCGAGGCTTCTGCCGTTCGGGCCGCCGGTGGCTTCCGCGAACATCGTCTCGTAGACGCAGGAGTCGAGCACGACATCGCCGTTCGCGTCGTCGAAAGCGTTCGCGACGTGGAAGATGTAGACCGGCGGACAATCGATCCAGACGATGTCCTCCGCGCCGCCGTCGCGCGGCAGCAGGCCGACGCGCGCCTTGTGGGCGGGGTTCCAACGGTAGGGGAAGCGCTGGCCGGCGGCGAGCGCCTGCAACGAGAAGGTGACGGGCAGATCGAGGATCACGACGAAGCGCTTCGTGATCGCGCAATCGTGGATCGAGGGGCCATGCTCGACCTTGATCGGCAATTCGCGGATCGCGCGGCCATCGGTTGACACGACGACATGGCGGATCGTCGTCATGTCGGGCCCTTCGTAGCAGACGCCGTGGAATTCGCCGGTCGCCGGGTCCCGGTGCGGATGAGCGGTGAAGCTGCCGGCGAGCGTGTCGCCGAACGGCTCGTAGGCCTGATCGTCCAGCGTGTCGCTCATCGCCACGGGATAGCTGCCGGCTTCGACCAGCGCCCAGGTGCGTCCGGCGATGCCCAGCACATTGGTGTTCACCGTATCGAATATGTGGCGCGGGCCCGGCGCCGCCGGCAAGCCGGTCGCAGCGGCCACGGCCTGCGAGCGGATCCAGCGGTTGCGGTACCAGAGCGCCTTGCCGTCGCGCAGCGCCAGCCCATGCACCATGCCGTCGCCGGAAAACCAGTGGTAGCCCTTGGGGTCGGGCGCGGCAGGGTTCGGCCCGATGCGCAGATAGCGCCCGTTGAGTTCGCGCGGGATCGCGCCCGCCACATCGAGCTCGTCGATCGTCAGCTCTTGCTTCATCGGCTCGTGTATGGCGGTGAGGTAGGCGTTCTGCGCGGGCGCGAGCGTCTCGGCGGCGTTCCCCATTTCAGTGGCTCCCGTATGTTGATGGCGTTAACATAACAAGAATGATAACGGTGTCAACATGAGCAACAGGGATTCGCGGGAAGCGCGCTATCACCACGGGGATCTGCGCGCCGCGCTGGTGGCGGAGGGCATCCGCCTGCTGACGGCGGGCGGCGCGAGCGACCTTTCGCTTCGCGTGGTCGCGGGCAACGTCGGCGTGAGCGCCACGGCCGTTTACCGGCATTTCCCGGACAAAGACGCCCTGCAGTCGGCGGTCTCGGAAGAGGGGTTTCGCCGGCTCGGCCAGCGCCAGGCGGCCGCGTCCGCGGCGGCCGGGCAGGGGCAGTCTGCGGGGTTTCTGGCCTCCGGCGCCGCCTACGTGCGCTTCGCGCTCGAAAACCCCGCGCTGTTCCGGCTGATGTTTTCGCGGCCGACGGCCGCCTCCCGCCAGTCGGAGGCGGCTGCTTTGCTCGGGCGCAACGCGGCCGCGTTCGCGCCGGGCGGCGTCGATCCCGACATATTCGCGCTGCAAGCCTGGTCGATCGCGCATGGTCTCGCCATGCTCATGCTCGACAGGCTCGCCCCGGCGGACGAGATGATCGTCGAAAAAGTGCTCGCCGGCCTGCTGGTCGCGCAGCGCTGAGAGGGGCCGCCCCGCGCGTGCGGCGCAGCCCTTTCACGTTCAGTTCCCGGTGATGCTCGCCTTGGCGCGCTGCCACCAGCCGCCCTTCTTGGGCGCGCTGGGGTCGGCTTCCGTGATGACGCGGCCGGCGTCCTCGCGCGGGGCGAGGCGGGCAGGCGGCGGCTCCGGCGCACGCGGCGCTTCGGCGACGGGCTGGACCGGCGGTTCGACCGGCCCGGAGGGCGCGGGTTCGGCCGCCAGGGCGGGCGCGGGCGCCGGGACGGGCGCGGAGGCTTCGGCCTGATGCGCAGGCTCCATCTCCGGGGCCGCCACGGGATGCGTCATGTCCGCCGGCTCCGACGCGCTTTGCGCAACGGACGCATGAAACGGCTCGGGCTGGTCGGAGTTCTCGCGCGCCCAGAAACCGTTCTCGGACCGCGGCGGCGGCAACTCGCGTGGGAAATCGCCGTTGGCTTCCGCGACATAGGCGAGCCCGTCGTCGGACGGTTGCGGGGCGTCGGCCGAAATCGATCCGCCTTCGCGCTCGCCGCGACCGCGGCGCCTGCGGCGCCGGCGTCGACGCCGCGCGCCGTCGTCGTCCTCGCCGCGTTGCTCGCGACGATGACCTTCCGATGCTTCTCCTTCGGCTTCGGCATCGGCGCCTTCGTCCTCGCTGTCGCTTTCGGTCTCGGCCTGGTCTTCGGTCTCGTCGTCCTCGACTTCCTCGACCGTCTCGTCGATTTCCTCCTCCTCGACGAGCAGGGCAGGGTCGATCTCGACGGGTTCGGGCGTGCCGGTCGCAGGCTCGCCGCGCTCGAGCGCGTGATAGGTCGCGCCTGTCAGCGTCTCGTCGGCGACGACGTAGATCTCGACGCCGAAGCGGCGCTCGATCTCGCGCAGGTGCCCGCGCTTCTGATTGAGGATGTAGAGCGCGACATGCGTGCGCGTCTTGACGATGATGTTGTGCGAGGCGCTCTTGATCAGCGCTTCCTCCAGCACGCGCAGAACATGCAGTGCGATGGAAGAGGTCGAACGCACCGTGCCTGCGCCCGCGCAATGCGGGCAGGCGACGGTCGAGCCTTCGAGCACGCCGGTGCGGATGCGCTGGCGCGACATTTCGAGCAGGCCGAAATGCGAGATGCGGCCGACCTGGATGCGCGCGCGATCGTTCTTCAGCGCTTCCTTGAGGCGACGCTCGACGGACCGGTTGTTGCGCGGCTCCTCCATGTCGATGAAGTCGACGACGATGAGGCCCGCGAGATCGCGCAGGCGCAGCTGGCGCGCGACCTCGTCGGCCGCCTCCAGATTGGTGCGCAGCGCCGTGTCCTCGATATTGTGCTCGCGCGTCGAACGGCCAGAGTTCACATCGATCGCGACCAGCGCTTCGGTCTGGTTGATGACGAGATATCCGCCGGACTTCAGCGTCACCTGCGGCGAGAACATCGCGTCGAGCTGCGATTCGACTGCGTATTTGACGAACACCGCCTGCGGTTCGCGCCAGACCTTCACGTTCTTCGCGTGGCTCGGCATCAGCAGCCGCATGAAGTCCTTGGCCTCGCGATAGCCGTTCGGACCGGCGACGATCACTTCGTCGACGTCCTTGTTGTAGAGATCGCGGATGGCGCGCTTGATGAGCGAACCCTCTTCATAGACGAGCATCGGCGCCTGCGAGCGCAGCGTCGTCTCGCGCACGGTTTCCCACATGCGCATCAGATATTCGAAGTCGCGCTTGACCTCCTGCCGCGTGCGCGAGGCGCCCGCGGTGCGCAGGATCACGCCCATGCCTTCGGGAACCTCGAGGTCCTGCGCAATGGTCTTGAGGCGCTTGCGGTCGCCAGCGTCGGTGATCTTGCGGGAAATGCCGCCGCCGCGCGCCGTGTTGGGCATCAGCACCGAATAGCGGCCCGCGAGCGACAGATAGGTGGTCAGCGCCGCGCCCTTGTTGCCGCGCTCTTCCTTCACGACCTGGACGAGCAGGACCTGACGGCGTTTGATGACTTCCTGGATCTTGTACTGGCGGCGCGAGCGCGGCTGACGACGCGGCATCTCCTCGAGCGCGTCGCCGCCGATCTGCTCGACGTGTTCTTCCTCGTCCTCGTCCTCGTCGTCGCTTTCGGCGTCGCGCTGTTCGATGCGGCGCGCCTTCGCCTCGTGGTCGGGCGTTTCGGGCTGCTCTTCGCCATCGACCGCGTTATCGCTCTCCTCGATGGTCGCAAAACCCTGCGCGTCGATCGCGAGCGTATGGGGCGCCTCGTCGGCCGACGGCGCGAGATGGGCGTGCTCGCGCGGCTCGTCGTGCGCCGGAGCCGCATCGATCTCGTCGTGGCCGTGGCTGTGGTCCGGCTCGGGCGCTTCGGCTACCGCCGCCGCGTCCGCGTGCTGCTCATGCGCATGCGCGTCGGCTTCGGGAGCGCTTTCGATCTCGCCGTGGGCTTGCTCGCCGGACTCCCCGCCGTTTTCGGACGGCGCGGCTTCCGTGACCGCCTCGTCGTTGTTCGACTGGCGCTTCGCGGCGTCGTGGTCGCGGCCGCGCCGGCGGCGGCTGCGACGGGGACGGCGCTGTTCTTCCTCTTCCTCGTCGTGGGAGGCGGCCTCCTCCTCGAGGAGGGCCTGCCGGTCGGCGACGGGGATCTGGTAGTAGTCCGGATGGATTTCCGAGAAAGCGAGAAAGCCGTGCCGGTTGCCGCCGTAGTCGACGAAAGCCGCCTGCAGCGACGGTTCGACCCGCGTTACCTTGGCGAGATAGATGTTGCCCCTCAGGGGCTTCTTGGAAGCGGATTCGAAGTCGAATTCTTCGACGCGATTACCTCTGAGCACCACCACCCGGGTTTCTTCCGGATGGGATGCGTCGATCAGCATTTTGTTTGCCATTGGAGACTCTTTGGCGCGCTCCGCCCGGCGGCGCCGTCGTCCCGCGCAGGCGCAAACGCTGCCGCGGCGGGGATTGGCGGCTCCGGTCGGGAGCTGTCACGCGCGATGTTTGAGGGATTACGAACTGGGGTGATTTACGTCGCGACCCGCCGTGGACGGCGAAGTCATCGAAACCTGGAAGTTGCGGCGCGCCGCAGATGCCGCCGGGATCGCTCGCGCAGGCCAATGGCGTCCCGACGCAGACGCAGGCCGTTAGGCCTGGGCGTCGTGGAAAGGAAGCCGTTGCTGGCGTCACGCGAATTTCTCTCGGGCCGATAACCGGCCGTGGCGACACGGATCATCGACTTTCGCTGCCGTGATCCAGGGATTAAGTCCCGAGCGGGCCGATGGAACCTCGCGCCCGTTGTTCGGGAAACGGCTCCGGTCCCCGGGCCCACAATCGCGCGCCTCCTCCGGACCAAAGTCGGTCTTACATATGCAAACAAACTCGCCTTTGGCAAGTTTCATGCACAACCTGTGGCGGCAATGTTACAGATTGCTTGCAAAAGCTGCGGCTTCGATACGAAGCGTTAACCTTGCCCCTCCTACAGCTTAAAATTGGCCGCGCTCGTGATGGTTAGCGGGGCGACGGGCGATTCGATGCACCTTCTCGGGAGACCATCGGGGATCAGGGCGTTCGCCTTCCGGCTGGCGGGCGTGGCCGTAGCTGCGTGCCTCGCGTTTCCCGGTCAGGCGGCGGCCGGCGGCCTTGTCGGCGCGCGGCTAGCCGCCAAATCCTATAGCGGCGGCCCGGCTGCGACTGCGGCGACGGTCGAAAGGTCGCCCGATCAGGCGAGGATCGCGTTCGACCTCAACCTGCCGGTGGAGGCGAAGGCCTATGTGCTGGCCGATCCGGACCGCGTCGTCGTCGACCTGCCGGAAATCGGCTTCCTGCTGGACCCGGCGGTCGGCCGTCTCGCGTCACTGTCCAGACACGCCAAGACGCCGCCGCCGCTCGTTTCCTCTTTCCGGTTCGGACAATTCGCTCCCGGCCGGTCGCGCATCGTGATCGATCTCTCCGGGCCGGCGCGAATCGTGAAGGCCGCGAGCGAACCGACGCCGTCGGGCGGCGCTTCCCGTCTCGTGATTCAACTGGCCGCGACGGATCCCGATTCTTTCCGCGCCGCCGCACGCGCCGCGCGCGCAGTCCAGCTGCTGGCCGCGCCCGCGCCGGAAAACGCGGGCGAAATGACCGTTCCGCCGAAATCGTCTCTCCCAACCGTCTATATCGACCCCGGTCATGGCGGCGTGGACATGGGCGCGGTCAGCCCGAACGGGGTCTACGAGAAGTCCATCGTGCTCGAGTTCGGTCGCGAACTGGCCGCGAGGCTCGAAAAGGGCGGCAGGGTGAAGCCGATGATGACGCGATCTGACGACGTCTTCATCCCCTTGTCGCAACGGGTGAAAATCGCGCGCGACGGCGGCGCTTCGCTTTTCATCTCCATCCATGCCGACACGCTCTACGAGGGCGCGGTGCATGGGGCGACGATCTACACGATCTCGGATCGCGCTTCCGATGCGGAGGCCGCGCGGCTCGCCGCCAAGGAAAACAACGCCGACCAGGCCGGCGGCCTCGCCAATTCGGAAGACGCCGTCGACGTGAACGACATTCTCGCCGACCTGACGCGGCGTGAGACGCGCGCGATGAGCCACGTTTTCGCCTACGATCTCGCCGCACGGTGGAAGGCGGCCGGCGATCTGAACAAGAACCCCCTGCGCTCGGCGGGTTTTGTCGTTCTGAAAGCGCCCGACGTGCCCTCCGTGCTGCTGGAGCTGGGATATCTCTCGAGCGCGCAGGACATAGCCAAGCTGACAGCGGCGGAATGGCGGCGGCGCGCCACCGAGCGTGTCGCCGAGGCGATCGAACGCTATTTCGCCCGGCCGCAAGGGGCGCAGGATCATACCGCGGCCGTCGTCGTTGACGGCCCGCGGCCGTCTGCGACGCCGCACTGAGAGCGCGGCTGCCGCGCGTCGCCGCACGACGCGCCCTCAATTGACCACAAAGCGCCATCACCAGAGGGAGCGCGCGGTAGATCGTGGGACGCAATGCGTATATGGGTGTCGCCACGGCCGGAATATTTCGGATGCGTCCGCGATCGGCGGCCACGATTGCGGGTTCCGGGCCCCTGAGCCAACGCCGCGCGAGTTGAGCGGCCGAGAGACTGAGACAGAGATTTCGATATGCGGATGATCGGCCGCTTTTTAGGCTTTGTTTTTGCGACCGGCGCGATTCTCTTCGTGCTGGGCGCGCTGGTTGCTGGCGGCCTCATCTACAATTACAGCAGGGACCTGCCGGATACTGCCCAGCTGCGCGATTACGAGCCGCCGGTCATGACCCGCGTCCACGCCGGCGATGGATCGATTCTCGCCGAATATTCGCACGAGCGGCGCCTCTATCTGCCTGCCAACGCGATTCCTCCGCTGGTGAAACACGCCTTCATTTCGGCCGAGGACAAGAACTTCTACACGCATAACGGCGTCGACCCTGAAGGCATCGTCCGCGCGGTAATGGTGCTGTTGCAAGGCCAGCGGCACGTGCAGGGCGCCTCCACCATCACCCAGCAGGTCGCCAAGAACTTCCTCGTCGGCAACGAGCGCTCGATCGAGCGCAAGATTCGCGAGGCGCTGATC